>CAYUFN010000008.1:17931-24289 GCA_964443965.1 uncultured Hyphomonas sp.
ACAAGCGGGCGCAAACCAATGGGATCGCGTGCGCCAATGAGCTTTTTGCCGGTTAAAGCCACCAGCGCATATCCGCCTTCGATCTGCCGCATGGCATCGATCAACTTGTCAGTCATATGCGCTTTGCTGCTTTTTGCGATCAGCTGTAGGGCCACTTCTGTGTCCATTGTAGATTGGAAAATAGCACCGCTTTGTACAAGTTTCTGGCGTAGCTTTCGGGCATTTGTCAGGTTGCCATTATGGGCAATAGCGCAGCCGCCACCGGCCAGATCAGCAAAGATTGGCTGGATATTCCGCACGGCAGGTTTGCCTTGTGTCGAATACCGATTGTGCCCAATGGCTGACCGACCAGGCAAGCGTTTCGGCAGGTCAGCGCCCGTAAAGCTCTCGCCGACCAGCCCCATATGTTTTTCGGTGTGAAACTTGGTTTTATCGAATGTAACGATTCCACACGCTTCCTGTCCGCGGTGTTGCAGGGCATGTAGGCCCAATGTCGTCAGGATTGCCGCCTCAGGGTGACCGAAGATACCAAATACACCGCATTCTTCGCGAGGTTTGTCGTCATCATGATCCCAGAACATCATATCCTCACTGTTTGGTTGTACGGGCTTTGTCACCTGTCATCCCTTGATTCAATATTGTTGAAAATGCCATCGGCCTGCTGAGCGAAGTCCGGAAGGTTGGCATTAAACGCTGAGGCGGAGCGTTCGAAATATGGATAGGTTGCGGACTTTGAAACAAAATCTGGTAAGACGTCAGCCGGGATAAAGTTGATCGCGAGCCAAGCGAAGATAAATGGCAAAGCCAAGCCCCTGATAACGCCAAAACCAAGACCGGATAAGCGATCAATCATATTGACACCGTCACTGCCTTGAATCAGCTTTGTAAAGCGGCCCGTGACTGTGCGCACGAGGATGTAAACAACAAGGAACACGATGATGATGATGACCAAATCTGCGCTAAAATTAAAAATACCCTCCGGTAGGAGGGCAGCAAGTTGGTCACGAAAAAAGATATGTGCGAAGTAAGTTGCAATACTGGCGATGAAAAGTGCCGCGAGCGTGGCAAGTTCACGCATGAAGCCCCGGGAAAAAGCCATTAAGGCTGACATGAGGACGACGGCGAAGACAAGACCGTCAAACAGTGTAAGTGAGTCAAACATCTGCCGCTTCCGGAGCTAGTAATTCTACAAGATCGTTAAGACGCTTTAGAGGCACAATCGTCAACCCTTCAACTGAGCTTACTGACCCTTCTGGCACATATGCATGTTCAAAGCCAAGCCTTACAGCCTCTTTTAATCTTTGTTCAGCGCGTGCCACCGGACGAATGGTACCAGAGAGGGCAACTTCACCAAAAAAGATCGAGCGTGCAGGCGCAGGTGTATCTGCCATGGATGATAAAAGGGCAGCTGCTGCGGCCAGGTCACCGGCCGGTTCAGCCATACGGTATCCGCCTGCGATTGAAAGATAAACGTCACGGCCAGCCAGGCTCACCCCACAGCGCGTTTCCAGTACGGCGAGCAACATGGCCAGGCGACTCCCGTCCCAGCCCACAACAGACCGGCGCGGTGTGCCATAAGCAGAGACGGCTGCCAGCGCTTGAACCTCCGCAAGTACTGGCCGCGACCCCTCCATAGCGGCAAATACAGCTGCGCCGCCTGTATTATCATTATCAGAGGAGAGGAATAATGCAGACGGTTCAGGTGCAGGGGCCAGCCCGTACTGACTCATCTCGAAAATGCCAATCTCATCTGTTGGGCCGAAGCGGTTTTTGACCGCGCGGAGAATGCGAAATTGATGGCCGCGCTCGCCTTCGAAGTAGAACACGGTGTCGACCATGTGTTCGACGACACGCGGGCCTGCAATTTGGCCCTCCTTAGTAACATGCCCCACCAAAACCAGCGCTGCGCCAGAGGTTTTTGCCCAGCGGGTCAACTCTTGGGCGCACGCACGGACTTGCCCGACAGAGCCAGGGGCAGCTTCTAAACTGTCTGACCACATGGTTTGAATAGAATCGATTACGACAAAATCTGGTTTTGCAGCTTTCAACGCGGAAAGAACTTTCCGTAAATCGGATTCGGTCGCAAGCTGGACCGGGCTTTCAGAGACTTTCAGGCGGCGGGCGCGCTCTTGTATTTGGGCCGAAGCTTCTTCGCCGGAGACATAGACAACATCAAGACCGTTTCGCGCCAGACGCGCAGCAACCTGTAACAATAAGGTCGATTTGCCAATACCCGGATCGCCGCCGATCAGTGTAGCTGAGTTTGGAACAATGCCGCCGCCAAAGACGCGGTCTAGTTCTTCAACGCCCATGACGATGCGGGCTGGCGGTTCCTGCTCGCCATTAAGGGCTGTGAATTGAGTTTTGCTGGGCTTTTTTGTGCCTGCTTTCTGGGCTTTCAAGCCACCGGGAGCGGCGCTGGTGCTCTCTTCAACCAGCGTATTCCATTCACCGCATCCTGCACAGCGGCCAGACCATTTTGAATGGATCTCGCCGCATGATTGGCAGGTAAATTGAGTACTTGCTGTTTTAGCCATAGAGCACCTTTAACGGGATTCAGAAAGAAACCGAAAGCGTAAATCAGATGAATTTTACCCGCTCAGGCATAACAGTTAGGGAGAGCTATTTACATGTGGCCGTTCAGACGCAAAATGCGCAGATCAGGCAACTTGCAGCATGGGCCGTATGACCGGATATGTGGTCTGTCGGTGAGAGGAGACATATTGTTGAGCAGGATTAAGGCCGATTTTTGGTTGATCTTTTAGGCTGGTCCAGAGATCAGCCCATTCCGGATTAGTTTTTTCGATGAGCCGTGATGTCCAGGCTTCAGGCCAGCGTGACAGGCGGTCCAGTTCGGCTTCGGCTGCTTCCAGACTGGAAAATTCATCAAACCAGACAAGTTGTGCACAAGCCGATGGGACCCCCATACCTTTTATATGGCCAGACCGGTGTTGCCAGACGCGGTGCACGAGATCTGAGGTTATTCCGGCAAATGTCTGGCCAGATTTATGAGAAGCGACGATGTAAACAAATAGAGAACGCATGTTCGGAACATAGTGGGAACAAAATTTTTTGTCCAGAGCTAATTCACACTTTCTCAACTTTTATTTGACGTTTACGCACAGCTTGCGCACAGGCGGGCCATGCTGCGCGCTTTGCATCCTTTACTGCTTTAAAACCCCGGCTGAATAGGGCCTTCGGCCAGCCCTTTGACAAACTGGTCCACGTGCTCGCTGCTGCTTGTATCAATCTGGCTTGCCGGACCACGCCAGATGATCTTACCTTCAAACAGCATCGCAATCTCGTCTGCAATCTTGCGTGCTGATGGCATGTCATGTGTGATGGAAATGGTGGCTGCACCCAGAGCTTTGACCTGTTCGACGATTAAATCATTGATGGCATCAGCGGTGATCGGATCAAGACCAGTGGTTGGCTCATCGAAGAAGATAAGATCAGGTTTGGCGATGATGGCGCGGGCAAGGCCGACACGTTTTTGCATTCCGCCGGAAATTTCTGCTGGGCGAAGGTCGGCCACATCAGGCCCCAAGCGAACTTTACGGAGCGTTTCAATTGCGCGTGCTTTGGCATCTTTGCGTTTTACACGGTCAGCATAGATCAGACGGAAGGCGACGTTCTCCCATACGGTAAGGCTGTCGAAGAGGGCGGCAGATTGGAAAAGCATGCCAATGCGCGCGCGCATGGCTTCGCGCGTCTTTCCGCTCGCCCTCGTAACATCACTGCCAGCAAAATGCACATAGCCTTTATCCGGTGTCATCAAGCCGAGGGCATTTTTCAGCATGACCGATTTGCCAGAGCCAGACCCGCCAATCACCACAAGCGATTTGCCCGGGGCGACATCAAGATCAACCCCGCGTAGCACATGGTTTGCGCCGAAGGATTTTTCAACGCTGGTCAGTTTCAGGATCGGTTCACTCATAGGCCCAATCCCACAAACAAGGTGGAGAGGATATAGTTGAAAGCGAGCACCAGCACCGCCGCGCTGACCATGGCGTTTGTTGCGGCTCGGCCAACACCTGTGGCACCCGCATTTGAGCGATCCCCATGATAGCAGCCCATGATTGCAATGATGGCCCCAAAGACCCCAGCTTTGATCAGGCCAGCGACGACATCCTTGGTTTCTAGAAAGTTCATCGTGTTGCGCAGATAGACAGTGCTGTCAAAGTCTAGACTACCAACCCCCACCAGCCAGCCGCCTGCAACGCCGATAATATCTGCAATCAAAACTAATAGCGGTAGCGAGAGAATGGCGGCGATAAAACGAGGGGCGTAGAGATAGCGTTTCGGGTTTGCAGACAGTGTTGTCAGCGCATCGATTTGCTCAGTGACGCGCATGGCCCCGATTTCTGCGGCGATTCCTGCTGAGACTCGTCCGGCCAGCATCAACCCTGTGATAACAGGGCCAAGTTCGCGTGTAATCCCCAGCACGACGATGGTGGGAACAAACTGTTCTGCATTAAAACGTGCCCCGCCAACATAGATGTTGAGTGCAAGGGCTGCGCCGATAAAGACGGCCGCCAGCCCCACAACAGGCAGCGAGTAAAAGCCGATGCGCACCATCTGGCGGAGGATCTCCCCAAAATACCAGCGCGGTGTAACGGCTGCGGCTATAACCCCGCCAGTAAATCGGCCGAGCTTGCCAATTGCTTGTAGCGTGTTCAGCGCACTTGCACCGACCCACCGCAAGGGACGAAGCATGATTGGCAGTTTATCTTCGGAAAGATTAGTCATTCCAGATGCGCTCAATCCGGTTACCCAGGCCTGTTAAAAGCTCATAACCGAGTGTTCTGGCTTCTGCGGCTTGTGTCTCTAGGTTCGCCTGCGCGCCGATCAATTGCGCCATCATACCAGGCGCGATCATGCAGGTTAGATCGGTGACATCCAGTGTAAGCAAATCCATTGAGACACGCCCGACAATCTTGCAGCGTTCGCCACCAATATAGGCAAATCCGTTATTTGAAGCGGCGCGGGGAAACCCGTCTGCATAGCCCAAAGCAACGGTTGCGAGCCGATGCGCGCGTCCAAAGCGGCGCGTGGCCCCATAGCCGGTTGAGCCGCCTTTGGGCGCTTCAAAAACAGAGATGATCGGCGCTTCGAGTGTGAGGGCTGTTTGGATATCAACTCCCATAGAGACACCGCCGCCGTAAAGGGCAATGCCCGGGCGCGCCAGATCAAACATATACTCTTTACCAAGGGCCATGGCAGCAGAATTAGCCAGCGACTTGCGAGCCTTTGGCCAATGGGCCGCCAACTCCAGAAAACTTGCAAGTTGGGCAGCGTTGAGCGGATTTTCAGCTTCATCTGCGCAGGCCAGATGTGACATGACAAGACCAACCTCGCGTCCATCAAGCATTTCGACGACCGCCGGAATATTTTCAGGGCGCAGGCCCAGCCGGTTCATGCCAGTATCAAAATGTAAGATAGCCGTTCCATGCTCGCTCATGCCGTGCATGCGCCATGTGCGCAGCTGGTGGAGTGTATTCAGGACAGGGCGTAAGGCGTGGGTTTTGGCAAGATCAATCTCGGTGTCGGATATCCCATGAAAGACGATAATATCAGGCCCATCTCCCACAATGGCACGCACATCGGCGCCCTCTTGCATTGTAGCGGTAAAAAATGTTTTGCAGCCAGCGCTAGCCAATGTGGTGCAAACCTGCGCAGCGCCCAGCCCGTATCCATTTGCTTTGACAACAGCGCCAATATCTTTAGCACCAGGCAGGTTTGAAAGGGCCTTCCAGTTAGAGGCGATATGTGAAAGCTCGATTGTGGCGCGTGGTTTTGTATGCATACCGCTAGGATTAAGCGGTTTTGCCGCCCCTGTCAGCATAGAATTTGCGGTAAGGTGTTTACCGATCTTAAAACTGCTCTTCGGTATCTGTGTACTCTTTTTTGAGATTACCAAACCGTGTGATGTTCGCATCGAATGAGAGCACGACTTTACCAATAGGGCCGTGACGCTGTTTGCCGATCACAACTTCAGCTGTGCCGTAAACATTGTCCATCTGGTCACGCCAGCGCTGCCATTTTTCAGCCGAGTTTGGATCATTGGGGTCGTTTTGCGGTTCGGTCCGTTCCAGATAATAGGATTCCCGATAGACGAAGGCCACGACATCTGCATCTTGTTCGATTGAACCTGATTCGCGCAGGTCTGAGAGTTGCGGGCGCTTATCTTCACGTTGCTCGACCTGACGCGACAATTGCGAGAGGGCCAGCACAGGAACGTTGAGTTCCTTGGCGAGGGTTTTTAGCCCCATGGAGATCTCGGTAATTTCCTGAACGCGGTTACCGGCTGATTTGCCAGAGCCAACCAGAAGCTGCAGATAATCAAGCACGATCAGAT
>CAYUFN010000008.1:24299-34691 GCA_964443965.1 uncultured Hyphomonas sp.
ACAGAGCGTTGCAGGCGACGGGCGCGCGCAGCAACCTGACTGATCGAAAGCCCACCCTGATCGTCAATATAGAGTGGCAAGTTTTGCAGCTCTTCTGTAGCCTCGCGTAGCTTTTCAAAGTCCTGCTTGTCGAGATCACCCTGACGAATGCGATGTGACATGATGCCAGTGCGCTCAGCCAGAATACGCGTGGCAAGCTGTTCTGATGACATTTCAAGAGAGAAGAAACCAACAACCGCGCCATTTATAGTTTTCTTGGAGCCATCTTCTTGTGTTTCACGTCGACAAGCGGCGGCGGCATTATAGGCGATGTTTGTGGCAAGCGAGGTTTTCCCCATTGAGGGGCGACCGGCCAGAATAATCAAATCAGAGCGGTGCATCCCGCCTAACTTATGATCAAGATCATCAAGATGGGTGGCGATGCCAGCAATTTTGCCTTCACGCTGGAAAGCTGCTTCGGCCATTTGCAGGGATTCGACAATTGCATCGCCAAAGCTGGTAAAGCCGCGCCCGGTGGAGCCCCGCTCGGCCAGATCAAACAGGCTGCGCTCGGCCAATTCGATTTGTCGGCTGCCATCCTCGCCCGGTTCGGGATTGAGAGCTTTGGATTGAACGGTTGCCCCGACATTGATCAGTTCACGCCGCACAGCCAGATCTCGGATCATGCGCGCATAATCGCCAATTTCCGGACCGAAGGCGGCGCTGTCGAGCAATTCTACGAGATAAGCTGCTCCGCCAATCTCGCTGAGTTGGTCATGCTTGTCGAAATGTTCGCGTAAAGTTACGCCATCTGCCACACGGCCTTGCTGGATCATATCCTGAGCGGTTTCGAAGACGACTTGATGAGCCGGCGCGTAGAAGTCTGTCGGGCGCAAGATATCTGCCACGCGCTGAAAGGCGTTATTATCGAAGAGAATTGCGCCAAGCACAGCCGCTTCTGCCGCCATATTATTTGGCGGTGTTAAAGCGGCGTCTCGTGATGGTGTGCTCATATCGTCAGCCATAATGAGGGCTTATAGCTTAAGGGTAAGAACGCGTCAGCAATCTATTTCAGCATGAAGCTCACCATGCACAGCAAAGGCGGTGGCCCTGTGGATAAGGCTGCCCGCAATATCTAGCTATCTTCAGATGTTGCCAGTTTGGCCTCATTGTCTGTGACATTGCGCTCAATCAACAACCGTCGGGGATCTAGCAAAACATAGTTTGGCTTTGTTTCCAGATCGAAGGTCAGCTTTGTTTCGGCTTGCGTAATGTGGACACGCTCAAGCTTGATCCAGTCGTCGCCAAATGTGTCGTTCGGGTCCGCTTCATAAAAGCCGATTTCAACCCATTCATTGAGCGCTTCAGCTGCGCGCACGACTTCGCCTTGAGCACCTTCACCGTCTTCATCGTCTGTCTCTGCGTATTCTGCTTCAAGCACGGAGATAGCGCGGCCTGTTTCTTTAGAGGAAACCAGCTTGTCAGTGTGAAGCGTGAGTGCAACTTTATAGGCTCCATTGGGGGTGGTCGTTAGAGAAACCGGCGTGTCTTCGGTGTCAATTTTGAGGTTCCAAAAAGTAATCCGATCCCAATAATCAGTGATCAGTTGCTGATAGTCAGGGCCAGCAGCTTCGCGCAGATAATCGACCAGTTCTAGCGTGGTGGGGTATGGCGCGCCTGTGCCACCATATTCATCCAGAAAGCCGCGTATGGCACCCTGCATTTCGTCCTCGCCAATATATTGTTTGAGGCCCCAAAAGACCCAGCTTGCTTTTGAATAAATAATATATTGCTGCCCGCCGCCAGCTGTTGCCAAGGGCGGCTCGCTACGGGTCTCTCCGGCTTGACCGACCAGATAACCCTGGATGCCGTCAATTGTTCGGCGCTGTAACACCCGACGCGCCTTTTGCCAGCCGTAGGTTTTCTCATAGGCGGTCATAGAGGCATTTTCGGTTAAGCCTTCGGAGAGGACGTTCAGGCCCTTTGTCGTTGCCGGGTAGATTTGATGGCCAAACCATTGGTGGCCAATTTCGTGCATGGTGACATAGGTGGCCAGATCCAGGCTTTGATTGTCTGCCTTATCTCCCGGGTCAGTGACAAAGCCAATGCCCTCGCCAAATGCAATTGTATTCGGGAAAGATTGTGCAAAGCTGTTGAAAGGAAACTCCATGATGCGCAGCGTATCATACTGATAAGGGCCAAATGTTTCGGTAAAGACGTCAAGAGAGTCCTTCATAGCCTGCATCATGATATCAACATTGTAGTCATGTTGCGCATCATAATAGATGCCAAGCTTGATTTGCTTACCATTTGGACGTGTCCAGGTGTCCTCAAGGGTTGCATAATCAGCCGATGTGAAGGCGTAAAAATGTATGATGGGTTCGTTTGGTTTATAGTCGCGGCAAGGGCGGCCATCTTTTTCATACACCCGAACAGTTGTGCCCGGTGCAAACGGAATTTGGCCCGGGTCTGTACAGACAGTTGCCTGAAAGTTCACATAGTCTGCGTTCTGTTCAATGAAGGGTTTTGTGCGCGCAACCGGGTCATCACGGTCTGGCAGTTCGGGAAGCTTTTCTAGATCATACTTACGGCGGGTGGCCGGGTTTTGCAGCCGAACTTGCGGCACGCCGAGGCTGGGCATTAAATCTCTATTATTCCGGAATGTCCCATTTTTTCGGATCAATACTCTTCCGCCTATGGTTGGCGGTGCAAAAGAGAGGTCAAACTTCAATTCTGTCGTTTCGCCAAGACCTAAGGGGCGCGCAAATTCATAGCGTCTGACATTATAATCTTCAAAAAGTTTTTGATCTTTGGCATCGGTACTTTGCTCTGCACCTGCAAGCGTAAGCGTGTTTACCCCCTCATCACCATCCAGGGGCACGGTGAGGTATAGCGCACTTAAGGGTGCACCGGTTGTGTTTTCGATCTTGTAGTATCCTGAAACCGTCGCAGATCGTTTTGAAGGATACATTTGCACATCTACCTCAACATCGCGGATTTTTGGCGTGGCTATGTCAAACTTATCTCCAAGATCTTTTTCATACTGTGCCAGTTCTATTTCGCGCTCTTTGGAGGTCTGGAAATCGTTTTCGACATTGTAACCTTGATAAATCATCAAGCCGGCACCGGCGAACAAAACGGCGCAAGCAATACCAACAGTGATGGATGGCAAGCTCATATTACTTTTCATGTTCTTGAGGCGATCAAGCAAGGCGGTTTGCAAACCACGCCGCCAGACCCAAACAGACAGGATCGCGAAAACACCGCAAAGTCCTGACCAATACAGAAGGAACGGGAAGTAATTGGTCAGATTGGCGTAACCGCCCATTTCTGAATAGCCGCCGCCAGGCACAGTGCCAAAATTCATCAATGGATGTCCGTTTGGGAGGAAACCGAAACCGACAAAAAAGAAAGCAACGATCAGCCCACCAACGACCATGCCAGCAATGCGATTAGGCATGAAATTTTGAATAAACATGACAAGCGTTGCAAAAAACAGAATACGCGGCGCGAAGCGGACAAAGCCGGTCGATAGGTATGTGAAAAGCTCGATTTGCGGATTGCCCATGACAAGCTGGCCAATCATTCCGACAAGGATTCCCATCACAACAAGTGTAAGAATCATGGCATAAAGTGCGAGCCACTTGCCTGCCAGAAATGGCCAGTTGCGAGATGGAGCCGCATCAATCAGCTCATTGACCTTGACTGTTTTATCCCGCCAGACAATCTCGCCACCAAAGAAGATCGCCATCAAAACCATCGGCGTTGTGGCGCTGACAAAGACGATGCCTGAAAGAATCCGACTTGTCGGGATAGGTGCTTCGGGGGTTAGGAAGAATTGCACCAGAATAAAAAAGGCAAAGAAGGGAATAAACATTGCCGACAAAACGATGAAGGCAACACTCTTTACACTGGTCAGGTATTCCAGTTTGAACCGGGCCCACATCATTGGCAGATTGGCCTTGCTGACAGGGTGGGCAAGAGTGTGCAGCACAATTTCATCATTTGCGTTGGCGGTGCCAAGGACTTTCTTTTTGCCCCTGGATTTTGCAATACCGCGTGTGGACACCAAAAAACTGATCGCGAACATGGCCAGCGCAATGATAAACCAGAAGGCGCGGTTGAGCCCAAAATATGCGTTTAACGGTACCAGCTGAGTATTTTGTTCAGCAGCTGACCGTGTTTCAGTATCAAAGCTGAGGGCGGCATCTCCAAAAGGATCAATTAGGGAAACCAGTAATTTCGGCGCTAGATCTGCCGGGATCGCATTCGCCATAATATAAAATATGAACAAGCCAATTGCGCTGACATAGACAAGCGTACGTTGGCGCGTCGTTGTTGCAATGAGGGTAAAGATTGCGCTGACAGATAGCGTGTTAATGCCGATCAGAAAGATGATTGGGTGTAGATAATAAGACAGTTTGAAAGGCCCTAGCAGCTCTTTGTCCACCCAAGGTGCAAACTGTGCGACCAGCAGGCCGAGAACACCTGCCATGAGGCTGAGAAAGGTGGCCAGGAAGACGCCTGTGAAACGGCTAAAAATCATAGCAGGCGTTGATACGGGTGTGCCGTGAATAATCTCAAGCGATTTGTGGGTCATATCGCGCATGACACCGGAGACAACATAGATTGCGCCAAAGAAAATGGATGCGATTCCGACAATACTAACTTGCCCTGCAACCAGTAGGGCGCCGTTAAGTTTGATCCGGTCGCCGCCTGCGCCGCCACTGACCGCAAGCAGGGAAGCCAGCGCGAAGCCGAAGATAAACAAAATGATGCATGTTATAACGAAGGCAATCTGACGCATTTGCAGATTTAGCTCGAAAGGAAGAAGCCTTAAAAACATTTGCCTGGCTCCTTAAACGAATTTGTAGAGATGAGCGAAGTAGGCATCTTCCAGCAGGGGCTTGACCGGTTCAAAGCCATTGCCCGGATCCCCCTGGGAGATAATCGAGACGATGACTTCCTGCTTGCGTAAGCGTGCTGAGGTCATCTGCATGTTCTTTTTGATTTCACGGGCTTCGGCTTTATTGGTTGTTTTTCTATAGAGTTTCCCTTCGACTCGACCGATCATTTCATCAGGGGTACCACGTGTGATCAGTTCCCCACCGCCCATGATCCCCATATCAGAGCAGACGTCATAGACATCTTCGACAATATGGGTTGAGAGAATGACGACTTTATCTTCGGCTGTTTCAGATAAAAGATCGAGAAAACGTTGGCGTTCAAACGGATCGAGGCCGGCTGTTGGCTCGTCAACGATCAGGACTTTTGGGTTTCCAAGCAGGGCCTGAGCAACACCAAACCGCTGTTTCATGCCACCCGAATAGGTGGCAACAGAAGCTTTCCGCATACTTGTGAGGTTGACGGCATTCAGCAAGTTATCGATTTGGGCTTTGCGATCGGCTTTGTTATGCACACCCTTCAAAATAGCAATATGATCGAGCAGAGCGTCAGCATTCATGCGGGGGTAGACACCAAAATCCTGAGGGAGATAACCCAAAACACTGCGCATGGCATCGGGTTTTTGGGTAATATCGACGCCTTCGAATGTTATGGTGCCGCTATCTGGTGTTTGCAGCGTTGCCATCGTGCGCATGAGGGTCGATTTGCCAGCGCCATTTGGCCCAAGCAGCCCGAAAAGGCCGGGTTTTAACTCTAAAGAGACACCTTTGAGCGCGTGTATATCGCCAAAAGACTTTGAAATGTTTTGAATTGCAATCATGCCTGAGCCCCGTTTCCTTATTGAGAATCACGCTAGCGTTATTGATAAACAATATCAATAGGACAAGGCGCTTTTGTTCTCTTACAATCTTTTTTTGGGGGGGTAATCTATAACCTGCGGGGATTATATTATCTTGGATAATAAAAAACCCCTGAGATAAATCAGGGGTTTGATGTATTCTTAACCTCTAGTTTATTTAGCCTCGGCCAAATAACCAGTTCCATATATTAAAGTCACCACGTGTTGTTGTTTTCTTAGCCATATTTTTGATCCTTGTATTATGGAGATATATCTCCATAGCAAAGAGTTAAGCAAAAATATGAAATTTGCAAGAAAATTCTGTCTATTTGTTCACTATTTTATTCGTTGCGATAATATTGGAAATAAATAGAAGGAAATCTTCAGCGTTTAAAGGATGAGAGATTAAATAGCCTTGAACCTGATCACAGCCCATAATGCGGAGTTTTTCCAGGGTTGGGGAATCTTCCACACCTTCAGCAACCACTTTCATTTTTAGCTTGTGGGCAAGCCTGATGGTTGAGTGAACAAGCGCGCTGTCTTCCTCGCTGGTTAAAATGTCACTGACAAACTCTCTGTCGATTTTCAATTCCCGTGCCGGAATTTTTCGCAGATAATCGAGCGTTGAGTTCCCGGTGCCGTAATCATCAATCGACAAAGTAATGCCCATTGAAACCAGTTCATGCATAGTTTGAAAACAGGTTTGATTATCTGAAAATGCGGTGCTTTCAGTCACTTCCAAAATTAAGTTTGAAGGCTGTATTTGATATTGTGCCAATAGAGATGAGATCGTGTGGCACAGCGTTCGATCCGTCAGCAGGGAGGGTGTAATATTAATGGCAACCTTAAATTCAGGGTCAGCGATGATGGCAGGCTGTACCGCAGTGAGTGCGCTGCGCATGACTGCAATGGTCAGTTCTTTAATGCGCCCGCCGGCTTCTGCTGTGGCAACAAATTCATCTGGCCGGATAGACCCGCGAATAGGGTGCGTCCAGCGCGCAAGCGCCTCGGCGCCAGTGGTTGCGCCGGTTTGCAGGCTGACCTTTGGTTGCAGGTGCGCGACAATCTGATCGGTTCTAATGGCAATATCCAGTTCGTGAAGCTGCGTAATTTCCCAAGCTGCTTCGCTTTGGTCGGTGGCCTCATAGGTGCGCCAGACTTCGCCTTTCGATGTTGCTTGTTTTGCGGCAAGATTGGCTGCCATAATACGATCGGACATTTTCTGGTCATATCTTAGGTCGACGCCGAACACTGTCTGCATACTGATTGGGAAGTGTCCAATTGAGAAGCCGTTGCGCATAATAACGCTCAGGCTTTCAATGTGCCCGTCCAGATTTGAGGCCTGTGTTTCATCAATGAACCAGTAAAAATGCCCATCATCACCATGCCAGATATCGCTTTGGGTTGTGGCTAAAGAAGAGATGCGTTCAGCCAGCATGATGCGCTGCTCGGAGGATAAGAGACCCATAAGTTCGTCAAACTTGTCCATCCTGCAAACGATAAGAGGATTTTCGGTTTTGGATTGCAGCCGTAAAGCGTTGACAGAAGGGAGACCTGAGTCCAGGTGAGTTGCGCTTTGCCGGATAACCTTTGATCGTGAAGATTTAAATAAAGCAAAAGGTGTAACGAACAGGAGAAGACATAAGGCATCTTCCGTCCGCAGAGAAATATTCATATTATTGAGTAAAACTGTAAGTCCGAAGATAGATATAAGTGCAGTAACACTTGCTCCTATCTGCCAGTTTAGCCGGCGACTGCCCAAAATGTACCAACAAAAAAGAAGAGCAATTGCAAAGCTCCATATTCCACTTAGTGTTGCTGGGTTACCCTGCTGAAGTGTTTCTGCTCCAAGGGCGATAACGGTAGGTAGTCCGAAGCGGCCATCATGGCCCAGTATACGGAACGAATTAGTCTTGTGTGATGTTTCGTAACCAAGAATAATTTTCTTGCCTTTAATCACTTCAGCCATGTTTGGCAGAGTTTCGTCATTATAAGAAGTATACGTCAACGAATTAATGTCTATCGCGTAGTCAATGTGAAAACTTTCGTCAATTGTCCCATAGGATTCGGATATAGCGGCCTGGGCAGCAATAACGGGGCGTCCATTGACTGATTGTGCGTACTTGATGGTTTCTGCGCCGCCCCAGAACATCTTTTCCATTTTTACGTGTACATCAACGGGGCTGGACACATAGTCCTGCCACATAAGATTTCCTGCGTTCTGGCGGCTTTGCTCGGGCTGAGCTATAAAAACTTTATCAGCGTATGAATCCAGTAACTCTTTTAGATTTTTGGTTTCTTCTGGGGAACCAATAGACACCGGAACACTCAATACGATTTTTTCAACATCCGCATCAAGCAAAGATTGGAATAAATGCCTGGCATGGCTGGCAGGAATTGGTGCCGAGATACCATGCTTGTCGGCATAGTCATCGATGCTTATAATGACAATGTCGCCTGAAGCATCGTGAAGTCTTACCTTGTTGGAGATTGACTTTACCAGTAAGCTTGCTGGATAAAAAGTGTTTATCATTCCCGCAAGCGCAAAGAAGGCTGCGGTTGCAGCCAGAAATTTGTAAGAGGTAAAATTAAAGTCTTTAAACACTCTATCACGCTATTCCATCAACACACTGCCCCCATGATCCTTATACGGTTACTTTCTTATTTTTTTGCAAACTAGTCAGTGTATTTGCTTAAGTTTGCTTAGCGCGGTGTTAACGTGTGGTTTGCTTAAAAAGCGACCTTTTTGGTTAGATATGCCTTAATTTCAGATTTGCTCCGTCCAAGCTGATCTAATATTTCGCGTGTATGTTCGCCGGGTTTTGGGGAGGGGCCTTTTGGGCCATCATCAGCACCTGGAAACCGGATTGGAGAGGCAGGGGATTGAAAAGTGCTTTTTCCGTCAGCTGAAGGAACCTCTGTAATGCCACCAGCGGCCATCACTTGTGGGTCGGCGGCCACTTCGGCGAGTGTCTGAACAGGGGCCCATGCGATTTGCTCAGCATCCAGCCGGTCAGCCATTTCCACCTTGGTAAATTTAGCGAACGCATCATCGAAGAGATCAACCAGTGCACCAGCATTTTTTCGCCTGGCTTTGGCGCCAATGAACCGCTCATCCTTAATATAGGTGTCTAGCTTCAGCGCGCGGCAGAGCGGTGCCCAGTCCACATTGCCCTGCCGTGAAACGATGCAAAGCCAGGCCTCATCCTTTGTTTGAAAGAAATTCATCAGTGGCTGAATGCTTTCCTTACGGCTTTTGGTTGAGCCAATTCGGCCAAAAAAGAGCTGTATAGCAAAGTCTGATCCCATTGCATAAAGCGCGCTGCGCAACAGGGAGGCTTCGACCAGACGGCCTTTTCCGGTGCGGCTTGCCTCGACCAGAGCGGCGCATATGCCGGCGGCCGCAGCCATACTGGTTGTGTGATCCCCAAAGGCCGTGCGCAGGGCAAATGGCTCCTGACCCTTTGGGATTGTCAGCGCTGCAACGCCTGCATGTGACCAGAAAGAGGCAACATCAAAGCCGGGCTTATCAGCAGCTGGCCCGGTCAACCCGTATCCTGTTAGCGAGCAATAAACGAGCTTGGGGTTTGCTTTGCTAAGGGCGGCATAATCAAGCCCTGATCTGGAAAGTCCGCCCGGCCTGACATTGGTTAAGAAGACATCTGCCGTTGCAGCCAGATCACGCAGGATCGCCTGCCCATCCTGCGTGCCTGTATCGAGTATAATGGATTTCTTGCCGCGATTATCGAAGTCGAACACCGGATTGTCTTGAATATCTGTTCCGATGGTCGAGAAAAAATTACGAATAGGGTCTCCGCCTGGCGGTTCGACTTTGATCACTTCAGCACCCCAATCAGATAAAATTGATCCCGCGCCGGGCGCAGCCATGTATGTGGCATATTCAATAATACGAAGACCTTCGAGCATCTGGGCGTCCTTAAAGTTAAGAATTATGATTTTGGTAAACGAAAATTAACGGAAATAGTCAAAATTAAATGTAATTATGTGGGTACGCTTTTCAAAGGGATAGGCTATGACTGTTGCTGCCATGCGGCCAGAATTGACGGAAAATGATATTCGCCGGCTGGTAAAGGGGGAGTCTCCAGAAGAGCGGGCATCTGTTGCACACCGTCTTTGTCGACGTATTTCCCAGGATGTGCTTAGTGAGGATGAGCGCCGATTTGCGCGCGATATTATAAGCATACTTGCTAATGATATGGCTGACCTTGTACGCCGGACGCTGGCAATAACACTGCGCAATTCGCCACGTTTGCCTCGCGATATTGCGCTTAAACTTGCCCAGGATATTGAAAGTGTTGCGCTGCCTGTTTTAGAAAACTCCCCTTCATTAACTGAGGAGGATCTGATCGAACTGGCACTATCGGTGACCAGCACCAAGCAGGCGGCAATCGCGTCTCGTCCGCATGTGCCTGAAGCCGTTACCGAGGTTCTGGCCGAGCATGGTGTTTTAGATGCGGTGCGTGAACTTGCTAAGAATAAAGGGGCTCAGTGGACTGATAAAGCCTTTGGCGATTCTGTTCAGCGATTTGGCAATGATGAGACGCTGCAAGAGGCCATTGTGCGCCGCGAAGATGTGCGCATACATATAGCCGAAATGCTTGTGAGCGTGGTATCGGGGCACATCTTCGATATGTTGGTCAACCGCTATG
>CAYUFN010000009.1:0-34492 GCA_964443965.1 uncultured Hyphomonas sp.
CAATTCCTGGATCAGCGATATGGCAAAGGCGTTAAAAACCTGATGTCCGTTTATTGGGTTGCGCTCTACACATTGATTAACCTCACAACTGTACTGTGGCTTGGCGGACTAGCTGTGGAGTCACTGACTGGCCTTGAAACCTTCTGGGCAATGGCAGCCCTTGCCGCCTTCGCCGTTCTCTATTCGCTTTACGGTGGGCTGAAAGCCGTCGCCTTGACCGATATTATCCAGGTGGTGATTCTAATTGGCGGCGGCGCTGCTATTACGTGGATCTCGCTTGGTATGGTGGGCGGAGATGCTGGCGCATTAGGCGGCCTTTCACGCATCTATGAAGAGGTACCAGGTCATTTCAAAATGATCCTTGCCAATGACCATCCCAGCTATGGAGATCTGCCAGGCATCTGGACACTTCTTGGCGGACTATGGGTGTTACATTTCAGCTATTGGGGCTTTAACCAGTATATCATCCAGCGCGCGCTTGGGGCCGAAAGCCTCCCCGAAGCTCAGAAAGGCCTCGCATTCGCAGCCCTTTTAAAGTTTCTGATTCCGATCATTGTGGTGATCCCGGGCATCGCTGCGCTGCTTTTAACGACAGACGCTTTTGGCAGCCAGCTTGATCCTGCCATACTTGATCCAACCCTATGTTCAGAGCCTGGCAACGCGGCAACGTGCGGTAAGCCAGACAGAACCTATGGCGAGCTGATGGGAATCATGCCGGCTGGGCTGCGCGGTCTCGTTTTTGCTGCGCTGATTGCAGCGATCGTATCTTCTCTAGCCTCTATGATGAATTCAATCTCAACGATTTTCACGATGGACCTATATCGCGAGTTCCGGCCTGAACGGTCACAATCTCACTATGTGACTGTCGGCAGACTCTCAGCATTCGCAGCCATGCTCGTAGGCCTGCTCGCGGCGCAGCCTTTCCAGCAAGGCTTTGAGAGCGGCTTCCAGACTGTGCAGGAATATACTGGCTATATCGCGCCGGGCGTTGTCGGCGTATTCCTGTTCGGCTTCTTTTGGAAACGAGCGAACACACCGGGGGCCTACGCTGTCTTGCTTGGCTCGACAGCGATGAACATAGTTCTGAAGTTCGCAGCCAGCGATATGCCGTTTGTAATCCGTGTCTGGATTGTATTCATTGCCTGTCTCATACTCGGCGCGATTGTCTCGCTTGCGACAGCTCCGCCTCGTGAAGATCAGCCAGTTTTGCTTGATGATATCAGCTTTGCAACCAATAGTGGATTCAAGATCGCGTCGGCCCTAATTGTCGCCATCCTGATCGGCATCTACGTTATATTCTGGTAAGAACTGGCGCGTCCCTCAAATAGACACAAGTCCACTCTTGTATATGCTCGGGATCTGTCTTGATGAATTAAACACTCAAAGCTGGACCGCGTCTCAGCCCCCTACCCCATTAAGTGTGCAAAGCTACGTGTGATCGACTTTACCGGGTCAATCGGGTTATCATGTTCGACATAGAAATGCTTGAGGCCTGCAAGCTCCGCATGCGCAAAGATACCCTGAAAATCAATTACACCGTCGCCAACGGGAACCATCTCACCAGCTTCTGATCGGTCTTTGACATGGCAGGCCACAAAACGGCCAGGCGCTTTGCGAAACAGGGCATGAGGGTCAATACCTGCTTTATGAGCCCAGAACAGATCAATCTCCATTTTGACAAGTTCAGAGGCAGTGCGCGACAGTAAAATATCATAGCCAACTTCGCCATCAACCTCATCAAATTCAAAATCATGATTATGATAAGCTAACACAAACCCCGCAGCCTTTGCCGCCTCTCCACGCCTATTAAAAAGATCAGCAAGCTCGCGATAAGAGTCTGGCTTACGCAGTTCAGGCGCAATCCACGGAACAATCAGATTGGTCTGCCCAAGCGTATGGGCAGTTTCCATAACCTTATCAAAATTATCTTTCAGGTCAGCAAGCTGCACATGGCTGGAATGACTAACAAGCCCCAACTCGTCCATATACGCCCTGACATCGCTAGCCTTATGGTCATACAGCCCGGCAAATTCGAGATCTTTGAACCCGATATCTGCAAGGGTTTTTAGCGTCGCACGAAAATCCGACTCAAACAGAGATCGCAGCGTGTAGAGCTGCACGCCCAACTCGCGATAAGCCCGATCAGGTTTGGCTGAGGCTCCCCCCGTCTCCGACGTGCCACAGCCACCCATCACACCAAGAGCGCTTGCCCCTGCCGCCATAAGAAATGTCCGTCTCTTCATGCGTGTCTTCCTTCTATATTTTTCCGGCTTTCATTTGGGTCACCGCATAGTCAGCGGCGCGTGCCGTGAGCGCCATAAAGGTCAAAGACGGATTCTGGCAGGCAACCGACGCAAAGGCTGCGCCATCGCTCACAAACACATTTTGAACATCATGACACTGATTATACTTGTTTAGGATTGAGGTCTTAGGGTCACGCCCCATTCGCGCGCCACCCACTTCATGGATACAGTGACCCGGCACCGGCGGATGATCAAAGGATTCAATATCTTGTGCTCCTGCTGCTTCCAGCATAGCAACAGCATCATCGCGCATATGCTTGCGCATCTTCCATTCATTCGGACCAAGCTTCACATCAAGGTGAACCTGTGGCACGCCGAACCCGTCAACCTTGTTCGGGTGCAGCGTAACCCTATTAGATGCGGCTGGCAGCATTTCGCCAAAGCATTGTAGACGCATATACCATTGCCCTGGCGAACGCAGACTCTCTTTCAATTGTGCACCAAAGCCAGACCCGCCAAGCGCGCGTTGCCAACTCGGGCGATCAGCTCCCCCCTGATAGGCATAGCCGCGTAAAAATTCATTATCGGTTTCATTTTTAATGTTCGCATAGCGCGGCACATATATCCCATTTGGCCGCCGCCCGATCATATAGCGATCTTCAAATCCGGACATATTGCCAATCGCGCCGACGCGGTGGTGATGATCCATAATGTATTGACCAAGAACACCACTGGAATTTGCAAAACCATTCTGGAATGTCGCGGACGTGGAATTGAGCAAGACCTGCAATGTGCCAATGGTCGATGCACACATAAAAATCACCCTGGCCGTATATGTTTTGCGTTCGCCCGTCTTGCGGTTGACAGTATCGACCCCCGTGGCCCGCCCGGTTTCTGGCTCATAATTGATACGTGCCACCATCGTGTCAGTAATGAGGGTCATGTTGCCCGTGCGGCGCGCTGCCGGAAGAGTTGCAGAGACGCTGGAAAAATACGCACCAAAGGAACAGCCCCGTTCACACTCATTCCGGAACTGGCAGTTGCCGCGCCCCAGTGCACGTTGCTCTTCGGTAGGAGCGGTTAAATGAGCGACCCGCCCAATGATCACTTTACGGTCGTCCCAAGTCGCTTCGACCTTCGCCTTCGTCTCAAGCTCGACCGCGGTCATCTCCATAGGCGGCTGAAACTGGCTATCGGGCAATTGAGGCAGGTTTTCATATGAGCCACTGATACCGATGAAGCGCTCGACATAATCATACCACGGCTCAAGATCTTTATAGCGGATCGGCCAGTCTGCGCCGTGACCGTCCTTCTTATTGGCTTCAAAATCCTGCTCGCCCCAGCGATAAGACTGGCGAGCCCACATCAGAGACTTTCCGCCAACCTGGTCACCGCGTATCCAGGCAAACTTAGATCCCTCTTGGACTGAGTAAGGGTGGTCCTTGTCGTTTACGAAGAACTGTTTTGTTGTCTCGCGAAACGCGTAACAGGTTTCCTGTATTGGATATTCGGACTTGCGCAGCTTTGGATTAATCTGATCACGAAACGCCAGATCCCAGGGCTGCATGTTTTCACCGATATAATCGACACCTGCCTGCGTGTCCTTACCGCGTTCGAGGACAAGCGTCTTCATGCCCTTCTCACAGAACTCTTTAGCGGCCCAGCCGCCGGACATGCCAGACCCGACAACGATGACATCAAACTCTGTATGATCTACCATCTTCTTTATCTCCCATCACTCTCGGATTATACGCCGCGCGAAAGCCAGGCGCGGCCGACCTCTTGGAAAGATGCATCGCCAACATAACGCCCGGGAATTTCCTCAAAGCGAAGCTCTTGGGTTGCAGCTTCTGATGTGTAGTAGCCAAAAATAATCATATCTCGCAGGCGGTTCCAGCTGCCCTGCTTGTCTTCGTTGCTGGTTGCACGGGCATCGAGTGTTTTCAGGATATCAACTTGCTGGTCCGGCTTAGCGGCAAGAAAGCTCTCTGCCTTCAACGCATGTGCAAGGCTGTCAAACTCCGCCAATCCAGCCTTGAACTCCGCCTGCTCCGTATCAGTCATAAACGCGCCAACAACAGCGCGGACATAGTCCGGCACGCCAGCGGCAAGCGCACCTGGCGTATCAGTCTGAGGGATAACAAGATCGCTCACCTTGATGATCAGTTCGCTATACTCGCTGCTGAGCGTAAGCTGTTCAGGGGTGCAGGCTGCAAGAGCCGTCGCGATAGCTGGCAAACCAAATGTTAGTGCTGCCGCCCCCTTGAGCGCGCTGCGGCGAGACATGTGCCTGCGTTTCAAATCGCTCATGATACTTCTCCGGCTGGCTCGGTGCGCCCGGTGGCTGTCTGAATTTTCGACTTGGCGCGGCGATCGCTGAGCCAGATTGCACCGAACAGCACGAGCAGGATAATCGGGAACATGGCCACAAATTCAAAAGCTTCCGGTGCTGCTTTAATTTCTAACGTGGTGAGTTCCTCCGCAGCGCCGCTTTGCCGTAACGCATCAAGCGCTTCAGCTCCACCTGCATATTTCGCCATAGACTGGTCGTACATGCGTCCTAAAAGCGGTAGAACGAAATAAATCGCCATAGCACCCGCCGAACCAATCAGCCCGATAAACCAGCTGCCACCGCGCGGATAGCGCTCCGCTACCGACGCCATCATGGTTGGCCACATGAAACATACACCCGTGCCCCAAAGCGTGGCTGCGAGTAAAACCGTGACAGCACTCGATGCTTGCGCCATAAGATAAAGCCCAACCATGGCCAACAAGCTCGACATCCACAACAAGCCGGGATTGGACAAGCGATGCGCCAGAGGCCCCGCAAAATGGCGCATAACGAACATCAGCATCGATACATAAACAAGCACCAGCACCGCATTAAAGCCCACCTTGGCCGACAGCGCGGCATTTACCCATTGGCCGGGTGCCAGCTCGACTGAAGCGGTCAGGAACATTGCCCCAAACCAGAGAAGGAAACCTGGGGAGCGGAAGATTTCAAGCATCATTTCCTTAAAAGAAATACCCTCTGATTCCCGTTCGGTCGGCGGAAATTTGATCCCCATGGCAAGAACAATCACACCGAAAGCCGGGATAAGCGCAGTTGCCATAGCAAGTTTCCATGGAACACCAAACTGGCCAACACCGAACCCAATCAAACCACCTGCAACAATGCCCGCAGGCCACCAAGCATGCAAAACGTTCAGGCGATGGGTTTTGTCTTCGGGATAAAGCGCCGTGGTCATCGGGTTGATCGCCGCTTCCTGTGCCCCCCACCCAATACCTTGCAATAACATAGCAAGCCAGAACACATTGCGCGAGAGTCCCACGTCTCCAATAAAAGGTGCAGCAACCGCTAAGACAACGCCAAGCACAAAACATATGGCCGCCCCGCGCAATACATTCCCTATACCAATTTTATCAAGTAAAGGACTTGCAGCAAACAATGTAAAAGCATTACCCAGAAAAGCTGCGCCAAACGCCCCGCCAATCAACTCTCCAGGGTTTGGGACTCCGGCATAAATCTCATCACGCATATTGCCGATTAGCCCGGCGCGCAAACCAAACAACATAGCGGCCGTAAATAAAGCAAGGACTCCAATCCAGAATAATCTGGACCTGTTATAATCTGTCGCTACCATTTCTTCCTCCCTACCGCTTCATTTCATCTGAATGCGATCAATTCTTAGCGTTCACCCGCCCTGCTTGGCTTTCATTGGCGAAAGGCCAAGCACGCGCGCATTTTTCTCTGCATCGTCGGCTCCACCTGCAAAATCATCAAAGGCATATTCTGTTGGCCGGATAATGTGATCGGCAATAAATGGCGCGCCCTCTGCGGCACCTTGCTCAGGGTGCTTGTAACAACACTCCCATTCGAGAACGGCCCAGCCATCAAACCCATACTTTGTAAGCTTGGAGAATATTTGCCGGAAATCGACTTGGCCATCTCCTAGAGAACGAAACCGCCCTGCCCGGTCGCCCCAACTCTCATAGCCGCCATACACGCCAGTTCGCGCATCCGGACGGAACTCCGCATCCTTGACATGGAATGCCTTAATCCGCTCATGATAGCGATCGATAAACCCTAGATAATCGAGCTGCTGCAAAACAAAGTGACTGGGATCATATAATATATTTGCACGCGGATGGTTATCCACCGCCTCCAGGAAGCGCTCAAAAGTGGCACCATCATGCAAATCCTCGCCCGGATGAATTTCATAACAGGCGTCTACGCCATTATCTTCAAACACATCCAGAATTGGCCGCCAGCGATGCGCCAGTTCAGCAAACCCCTCTTCGACAAGCCCTGATGGGCGCTGCGGCCAGGGATACATATATGGCCAAACCAGCGCACCCGAAAACGTCGCACAGGATTTCAAACCCAGCCGCTGGGAGGCAATGGCAGCCTTCTTCATCTGATCAACGGCCCAGACCTGTCGGGCGGCTGGCTGACCATGCAAATGCGGCGGAGCAAAGCTGTCAAACAATATATCATAGGCGGGATGCACAGCGACCAGCTGACCCTGCAAATGCGTTGAAAGTTCAGTAATTTCGACGCCATGCTCTGCGCAGCGGCCTTTCAACTCATCACAATAGTCCTGGCTCTCCGCTGCAAGATCAAGGTCCATACATCGCGGATCGTTAGAGGGCAGTTGCACGCCCTTATAGCCGAGGCCAGCAACCCAGGCGACAATGGAGTCGAGCGAGTTGAATGGCGGTGTGTCGCCCATAAATTGCGCAAGCAGGATAGCAGGGCCTTTTATCTGTTTCATGTCGATACATCCTGTATTGTTTGAGGCACCACTGGCGCGCCGCCCTCTTGATGGCTGGCAATTACGGCCTGCAGGAAGGCCATACCACTCAAGGCTTCTTTGATGCCCGGAACCCCTCTGGCAGTGCCACTTTCACCAACACGAATTGCAGCTGCAAAGTCGCGATAAAGGTTGGCGAAAGCTTCAATATACCCCTCAGGGTGACCACTGGGCAGACGACACCTTGCAAGCGCCTCAATGGAAAGTGGTTTATCCGTGCCTGCCCGATAGATAAGCATAGGTGCATCACTGCGCTTCTCGATCAGGCTGTTGGGCGACATTTGCCGCCATTCCAAACCACCTCTTTCACCATAAATCCTTATACTGAGTGCATTTTCTTCACCGGCACAAATTTGGCTCGCGGTCAAAACGCCGGTTGCACCATTAGCCAACACGAAAGATACCTCACCATCATCATCCAGCACACGCCCAGAAACATGTGTGCGCAGCCGCGCAGAGATGCTGGTCATTTCCGCATCGGTCATAAATTCAACAAGGCTATGAGCATGGGTGCCGATATCGCCCATACATCCAGCAAGGCCAGCACGCTTGGGGTCTGTGCGCCAGACTGCCTGCTTTGCCCCTTCTGCTTCCAGATTGGAAGCGAGCCAACCTTGGGGGTACTCCACGTAGATGCGCCTTAGCGCGCCGAGTATTCCAGAACGCACCAGATGACGCGCCTGCCAGACCATCGGATAACCCAGATAGGTGTGCGTCAGCCCGTAAAGTCTGCCGGACGCCTGAACCGTATTCGCAAGCTTTTCGACTTCAGCCAAAGACATGCCCGCTGGCTTGTCGGACATAACATGAAATCCACTCATCAATGCAGCTGAAGCTATCGGCACATGCAGATGGTTTGGCGTTACGATGCACACAAACTCCATCCGTTCGTCTTGTGGCAATTTTTTCTCGTTCGCCAGCATTGCCTCCCAGTCCGGATAAAGCCGATCTGGGTCGAGGCCAAGGTCCAGGCCCGTCGCAAGTGTGTTCTCAAGGCTTTGGCTGAACGCGCCACACACAAGCTGGATGCGGCCATCTAAAGCAGCAGCCATGCGGTGCACTTGACCGATAAAGGCACCCTGCCCACCACCAACCATACCCATACGGACGGGTTTATAAGCTCTTTTCACGTTTCCTCGCACGTAATTTTATAATTTTTGTCTTACGTTGTCAAAATACACTAGGCATCGATTTCTGTCGCGTCAAGACATCAACCGGGTGAATAGCAACCACTTCCACAGAGGAAAGATCAAGACACACCAGACACAAATGTATTGATCGTTAAGCGTCCGCGGCACGGATCAGCCACAAGCGGCAATTCCTCTGGAATCACCCCAGAATGTAATGTTCGCCCGCGGTAAATGACCATCCGGTTGGGCCGCGCCTCAACCTCGCCAATCATCTCGTAGCGCGGTGAATCCCCATAGCAATAATGCGCGGGCGGTGGACCAAAAGCAGCATCATCAGCCTGCAAGGCCTGTCGATAAAGCCCCACGCGGTCGGGCGTAATGGCCTCAAATCCCGTCCGGCGATGGCGATAGAAGGCCGTGCCCCCGGTGTCAGGCGCGCCAGTATAGTGCAAGAACGCCAACAAGTCCGCTCCAGTGTCATCATAATGCGGAATGCGCTGGCTGACATGCAAATGCTCAGGCGCAGTGCTGACGATGGAGTAACTACAACTTTCCGCCCGAAAACCGACAGCAAATCCAAAATTATCGTACAGAATATCTGCAAGCGCTTCGCTATAAGGCGACAAATAATTCACGTCCGCAGGCGCACGAACGCCCGGATATCCTGCTACTGGCATATACTGTGCGCCTTGCCCATGCGCCACCAACCGATCAAGTGCGCGACAAAATCCATCGATAATGATAACAGGCTCAAGTTCTTGCCCGAACCTTTTGATTGTATGCGCTAAAATCTGCATCGGTCTGATCCTTGCCGTAAGATAAGGTCTCTGTAGACTTATCGTGTGACATTATTCCAGCAGACAAATACCCTCAGGCTTGCTAATTGACAACGATGGCATAATCTGACCGCTGGATACAGGAAGGAATAAAACGACATGCCTATGGAGGGCAATACTGCACAGCGCTTACAATCTGTCGTGATCATTGGCGGTGGAACTGCCGGATGGATGACCGCAGCAGGCCTGTCCAGCATGCTCGGACAGACTGGGCTAGAGGTCACCCTCATTGAATCTGAACAAATCGGCGTCGTCGGCGTCGGAGAGGCGACACTGCCGCATATTCGTCTGTTCAACGAAACCATAGGCATCAATGAAGCAGCGTTTATGGCAGCCACCTCTGCCACCTTCAAACTTGGCATCGAATTTGTCGATTGGGGGCGTAAGGGCGATAGCTACATCCATCCATTTGGTGATTACGGCCTTCCTCATAAAGGCGTCGACTTCCACCAATATTGGCGGAAATTGGCAAAAAAATCAGAGACTGGTCAGATTGACGCCTATTCCCTTCCCATTGTCGCGTGTCGTGAAGGCAAATTTCAACCGCCATCGAATAATCCGCGCGCACTGTCATCGACCTATCGATACGCCTACCAGTTTGACGCTATCAAATATGCCCCCTTCCTGCGCCAGCATGCCGAGGCACGTGGGGTCACACGCATCGAGGGTAAGGTGGTTGATGTCAGCCTGAATGATATGAGCGGTCATATCGCCTCAGTCACGCTTGAGGACAGGTCGAAGCATACAGCTGATCTCTTTATAGACTGCACAGGCTTTTTCGGCCTTCTGATCGAAAAAGCGTTGCAGACAGGCTATACGCACTGGACCGACTGGCTGCCCTGCGACCGCGCCGTCGCCGCACCTTGCCAAAGCGCTGGTCCTCTTTTGCCATATACACGCGCAACGGCAGATAAAGCAGGCTGGCGTTGGCGGATCCCTTTGCAACATCGCACGGGGAATGGGCACGTTTATGCAAGTGCGTTTACAACGGACCTTGAGGCTGAGGATGCGCTTACGCAAAATCTCGAAGGCCCCCTACTGGCGGACCCGCGTCAGCTGCGCTTTACAACAGGTAAACGCCGCAAACTCTGGAATAAAAACTGTATCGCTATTGGCCTGTCTGGCGGCTTTTTAGAGCCGCTTGAATCAACAAGCATCTATCTCATCCAGGAAGGCATCACCAAACTTCTCGAACTATTCCCACAAACAGGTGAGTTTGCCTCTGAAACAGAAGAGTATAATCGATTGATGGATCTGGAGTTTGAACGTGTGCGCGATTTCCTGATTCTGCATTATGTTGCAACAACACGGGATGATAGCGCC
Organism: uncultured Hyphomonas sp.; assembly: GCA_964443965.1. Taxonomy (GTDB): domain Bacteria; phylum Pseudomonadota; class Alphaproteobacteria; order Caulobacterales; family Hyphomonadaceae; genus CALLCD01. The sequence goes on from CAYUFN010000009.1 coordinate 10,347, forward strand.
TTCTGGAATCATGTCCGCACAATGCCGATCCCGGATTCACTTGCCGAAAAGCTAGACTTATTCCGAAAACGTGGGCGGACGGTGCGATATGATCACGGACTGTTTCTACCGCCTAGCTGGATCGCAGTTATGTTAGGTCAACGTATCTTGCCCGAGCAATATGACGCACGCATAGAACACATAGGCGAAGCCGATATTGCCTCCTACTTATCTCACATACGCACGCAGATTACAGACACAGTTGCAAAAATGGACAGCCATGCAGATTATTTAGCCGCAAACGGTATGACGAGCACCGCCGCATGATCGGTCATTCTGAGAACACGCACGTTTTCATTCTTGGTAAAGGTGTCAGTGCCTGGTTACCCGCGGCTATACTGGCTGCACAATTGCCCGCTCAGCACACCAGCATTACGGTCTGTGATCTTGGGGACGCGCGCGAGGATGCCGTTATTGCGCGCCCATCTATTTGTCGCGCCCATGACATTATCGGGATTGATGATCCTGCCTTAGCCAGAGACGCTTCGGCGCGGCCGCTCCATGCCGTGCCAGTCAAGACCTTCAACGGCGGCGAGATATGTCTACCTTTTGGCAATTACGGCCACCCCTATCAAGGCGCTGCATTCCACCAATACTGGTTACGCGCACAACAGGCAGGCCATGCACGACCGCTGACAGATTACAATCTTGCCCTTCGGCTTACCGAAGCGGGCGGATTTCTTGGCAATCCACCAAAAGGCTTGCCTGCCATCGACTATGGCTATCGGCTGCCTCGACAAGGCTATATCGCGCTGCTCAAACGCATGGCCGAACAAGCTGGCGCAGAACAGATTACAGGTCGCATTGAGGCGTTAAGCCAGAATGAAGCCGGATTGATCCAGAGCATCCAGATTGCAGGCAGTCAAAGACCGGTTGATCTGGCTCTCTCCTTTGCCACCCGGTCTCTGCCAAAAACGGGCGCACAAACGCGCATAGATGACAGCCTTAACGGTTACCATCTCGATGTCACATCCAAAACTCCAGGTCTGGCTCTACATCAATTACAGACTGGCACGGCACGGCTCCTATCTTTCTGGCCAGGGGGCTCATTCACACAGGTCGAGAAAGCCGAAATCAAGCGCCTGCATTTAGCAGAAGCTGACCGCATCGCGGGTATGGACGCCTTACTCGAACAAGGACCAGATGCGGCAAGACGGCGCCCGGGCCTGGCCCGCAAATGTGATATCTTTGCCGCACGCGGCCGCATTCCTGTTGAGGATTATGAAGTATTCAGTAAGGCAGAATGGCTTACCGCCCTGATGGCGTCTGGCTTTACCCCGTGCCATTATGATCGTCTTGTCGATCGCCTGACGCTCGATGAAACCCTTGCGCTCGTCAAGCAAACTGGCGCACCAATTGATCAATTGCTCAGCAGACCCAAGCAAGCCCGGAGCACCATATAAATGACCCAGCCTATCAAGAACCTTGTCATTGTTGGTGGCGGCTCAGCCGGATGGATGACAGCAGCAGCACTCAGCAAATATCTCTCCAGGGCTGGTACAAAGATCACGCTGATCGAATCTGAGCAGATCGGCACTGTTGGTGTGGGGGAAGCCACGATCCCTCAAATTGCCAAATTTAACCAGGTTCTCGGTATCGACGAGGATACATTTGTCCGCGAAACCTCGGGCACATTTAAGCTCGGCATTGAGTTTGCCGATTGGGGTAAGATTGGCGAGCGTTATTTCCACCCGTTTGGCACGCATGGTTTTGACCTTGAGGGGCTATCTTTCCATCATTTCTGGGAACGTCAACGCATGGCTGGCAATACGACACCGCTGGATGCCTACTCCCTGAATGCCCGCGCAGCCTATGCCGGAAAATTCATTCGACCACTGCCAGAACATGGCCATGTCATCAATCGGCTGGCCTATGCCTACCATTTCGATGCAACCCGCTATGCCGCTTTCTTGCGCAAGCTGTCAGAAGAGCGCGGTGTCACACGGCTTGAGGGTATCGTCGCCTCAGTGGCGCAAAATCAAGAAAGCGGATTTATTGAAACCGTCACTCTGGATGATGGTTGCAAGGTCGCCGGAGACTTTTTCATCGACTGCACAGGGTTTCGCGGTGTCCTCATCGGACAGGCACTCAAAACAGGATACGAAGATTGGGCGCATTGGCTCCCTTGCGACCGGGCAGTTGCCATCGGATGCGCGCGAGAGGGGCCAGCTGAACCCTATACCCGCTCCACTGCCCGCCAGGCCGGCTGGCAATGGCGTATCCCGCTACAGCATCGCACCGGCAATGGGTATGTCTATAGCAGCCAATACCTTACAGCTGACAAAGCCGAAACGGATTTGATGGACAGCCTTGAAGGCAAGCCGCTCAATACGCCAAAACATTTGCGTTTTACAACCGGGCACAGGCATAAATTCTGGGAAAAGAATTGTGTGGCAATAGGCCTGTCCGCAGGCTTTCTGGAACCTTTGGAATCGACCAGCCTGCACCTGATCCAGACGGGCATTTCAAAGCTTATTGCCTTGTTCCCTGATACGCGAATGGCAAAGGCCGAACGCGACGAATACAACCGTTTGCTGACAGATGACTTCGTTCATATCCGCGACTTTCTAATTCTACATTATAAACAGACACACCGTACCGATTCTCACTTCTGGGACTATGTCAGAACGATGGATATTCCTGAAACGCTGGAACGCAAGCTGGATCTGCTCAACGCCCGGGGGCGGTTTTTCAAATACGACGCTGAACTATTTGATGTCACAAGCTGGGTTGCCGTTCTAATTGGTCAAGGCGGCACACTCAATGGCTATAATCCTATGGCAGACGGGCTCAGCGATGGAAATGTCTCACGCAGTCTAGCCAATATTGTTAGCGCCATGGATCAAGCTGTAAAAGCCATGCCTACACACGAAGCATTCATTGACCGTTTCTGCAAAATGCCAGCAAAAAGTTCAGCCGGCAAGGAAACCGCATGACCGAACAAATTGAACGTATACTGATTGTAGGCGGCGGCACGGCGGGGTGGATGACCGCGGCAACATTAGGCTTTTTACTGGACGGCACAAAAACAAAAATCCAATTGATTGAATCAGAAACCATCGGAACGGGCGGTGTGGGCGAAGCCACGATTCCGCCCATCATCGAGTTTAACAATATGCTCGGAATAGATGAAAACACGTTTGTCGCCGCCACAAAAGCAACATTCAAACTGGGCATCGAATTCAACGATTGGGGGGAAGTCGGCGAGTCCTACCTCCATCCGTTTGGTGACTTCGGCGTTAATTTTGACGCAATTCCCTTCTATCAATATTGGGCTAATCTACAGACAAAAGGCCGGGCGAAGGACCTTTTCGAATATTCTCTCATGGTACAAGCGGCCTATCAGGGAAAATTCATGCGTCCCTTGCGCGACCGACCACAGTCTGCGCTGGCTGGAATCAATTATGCTTTCCAGTTCGATGCCGGGCTTTACGCAGCTTATCTTCGTAAGTACGCCCATGCGCGGGGCGTAGAACGGATTGAGGGCAAAATCGTTGATGTGGCCCAAAATGCGGAGACAGGCTTCGTCACTGATGTCACAACAGAAGATGGGCGCACGCTGTCGGCAGATTTCTTTCTGGATTGTTCAGGCTTTCGCGGTCTGCTGATCGAAGAGACACTACAGACTGGATATGATGACTGGACTGACTGGCTGCCCTGTGACCGCGCGGTTGCGGTTGGGTGCACGGCAAATGGCCCCCCGCTTCCCTACACAAAAGCAACAGCCCGAGAAGCAGGCTGGCAATGGCGCATCCCGCTGCAACACCGCACCGGCAACGGTCATGTCTATTGCAGCGCTTTTCTCTCAGATGATGAAGCAGCGAACACACTGCTAAGCCATCTTGATGGTGAGCTACTTGGCGATCCAAAATTCCTGCGATTTAAGACCGGACGTCGCAAAAAGGTCTGGAACAAAAATGTGCTCGCATTGGGGCTGGCCGCTGGATTTATGGAACCCCTCGAATCAACCAGCATTCACCTTGTGCAGACCACACTTGCACGATTGCTCACCCATTTCCCGGACAAGCGCTTCGTTCAGGCCGATATTGATGCGGTCAATGAACGCACGGCCTTGGAATATGAACGCGTGCGAGATTTCCTCGTCCTCCACTATTCCCTAACCAAGCGCGACGACACACCTTTTTGGCGACATTGTCAGAACCTGGACCGCTCCGAACATTTGAAAAGAAAGCTTCAACAGTTCCAAAACCATGGACGTATTTTTGCAACACATGCCGACTTATTCAGCGATGCAAGCTGGCTTGCCGTAATGTATGGTCAGGGCCTTTCACCGCAAGGCTATCATCCAATAACAGACAAGTTCGACACCGATAGACTCACCGCGCGTCTGGACTATATACACAGCATTATTCACCAATCCATCAGCAAAATGCCTAACCATGAAGACTTCATTGCAGAAAATTGCAAAGCCTCTAAATAAGCGAGCCGGCCGAATGGGCATAACTGCAAGTTTCCCCACTTACATGCACAATAGTGCCACACTTGCCTTTAAAAACCGGGAGCCAGGCTGCATTTAGGGGCATAAATTACACTTTTGTGTGATTAAGATATTGACGGATCGAAATCCTGCGACATAGTAATTGACACCGATGTCAGGCCAAGCAGTGGTCACTATAAAAAAGAACATCGACTAGGGAGACGTATACATATGACAGACACCATAAATATTTCTCCCAGTCATGACAACGCTGTCAATTCGTTGTCGTAACTTTAATAAAAGGCTTGGCAAACCCTTTTAAAATTCTCTAGGGAGGAATTTCATGTTAGAAAAAAAACAACACGCAAATAGTCGCGCAATGATCCGCTCATTTCTGACGGGCGCATCCGCAATTGCTTTATGTGCTGCAGGCGCAATAGCACAAGATACAAATGATGAAGACGTCGATGAAAAGGATCTGGCCTTAGAAACCGTTGTTGTCGAAGGTATTCGCAGCTCAATCGCTAGCGCCCAAGACCTGAAGCGAAATGCTGATACATTTGTTGATGCCATCACAGCTGCTGATATTGGCGCTCTGCCTGACCGATCCGTTTCAGAGGCTCTGCAACGTGTGCCGGGTGTAAACATTGTCCGTTTTGCCGGCCCAAATGATCCAAACCGTTTCTCTGTCGAAGGAAGCGGCGTCGTCATTCGCGGCCTGCCATTCGTTCGCTCAGAGCTCAACGGCCGTGACGTTTTTGGCGCAAGTCCTGGTGGCGCTCTTGGGTTTGAAGATGTTTCACCAGAGCTTCTGGGCAGTGTTCAGGTGTTCAAAAACCAAAGTGCCGACTTGATCGAAGGCGGTATCGCCGGCTCAATCGACCTGAGAACACGCCTGCCCTTTGATAAGGATGGTCAACTGCTTTCTATATCAGCAGAAGGTAACTTCTCAGACCTTGCCGATGAAACCACACCTGCTGTTTCAGGCCTATATTCAAACAATTGGCAGACTTCGCTCGGCCGTTTTGGTATTTTGGGTAACATCTCATTCAATGAGATCACAACCCGCGCAGACGGAACACAAATCTTCGATTATCAAGGCGTGGAAATTGATGGCGACACCTTCTTTGTTCCAGCTGGTATCGGCATCAGGCAGCAAAATTTTGATCGAGAACGATTTGGTATCTCTGCTGCTGGTCAGTGGGAAAGCCCGGACCGGAAATGGCTGGCAACTTTCCAATACCTCCTCTCCGATTCCTCTGTTGAAGCTGATGAATTTACAGCTGAAACACAAGCTGATGGTTCCGGCCCACGCAGTGGGTTTGACTCCAGCGATTTTGTATTTGACGAAGATAATGTTTTCGTTAGCGGTACAATTACAGACAATAGCCAATGGCGCGGCCCAAATGCGACAGCCGCACTGGTTGGTCTTCAAGACGGCACAAATGGCGGCCAGCAAACATTTAGCAGACGCCAGCGCTTTGAAGATGACGAGACACAGGATTTTGCTTTCAACCTGAAATACTCACCTACAGATCGCTTGCGCTTTAATCTTGATGGGCAATACCTCACATCCAATGCACAGGTCACAGACTTACAAGTCTTCACCTCAGCATTCGCATCTGTGAACATTGGCGACACCGTTAATGGCGTGCCGGAAGTAACTTTTGTTGAGCCAACAGGTCAGCCAGGGTTTTTCCAGGATCCATCGAACTTCTTCGTTCGCGCAGCTCTCGACCACACCACAGATAATGACGCAGATGCTTACGCAATACGTGGTGATGTAGAATATGACTTCTCAGAGGATGGCTGGTTAAAATCGGTTCGTGCCGGGGTTCGGTATAATGAGCAGGACACAACAATTCGTGCATCCGACTTTAACTGGGGCGCGATCTCGGAAGTTTGGACAGGTGCGGACATTAACGGAACCGCTTTTGGGCCGAACGGTTCTGGAGATTTCAATGATGTTGAATCTGTTCTCCTGCTGGCAGGGAATACAAACCCGGCGCTGAATGATGCTGTAAGCGGCCTTTTCACACTGCGCCCATTTGAAGGTTTTCAGCGCGGCGCAAATACAGGTCTCGGAGCCATACCATTCTTCAACGGACCACAAGCAGGTGATTTCCTGGGCTTTGAAAACACGCTACAGGGCCTTTTGGATGCCGTTGGCGGATCTCCAGCAGGCAGTGCTTCTGTAGGCGGACCTTTCACACCGTTGATTTTCCGTGACGGTATCGAAACTGTCCTCCCGGGAACAGCTTTCATTTTGAGTGAAATTGGCGATGTGAGCCGCGATAATTTTGCAGCTTATACGCGGTTTGACTTCGGCTTTGATCAATTTCTTGCGCCAAGCATATCACTTGATGGTAATGTTGGCCTAAGATATGTGCGAACTGACAGATCCGTCGACACGTCAATAATCACGCCAGCATTTGATTCGCTTTTCCCAACAGCAAACCTGTGTGATCCTACTGATCCGGCAACAATTGCTCAAATTGCAGCTGATCCAGATTTCTCGCCGCCTGGGATTTGTTCGCAAGATGTAGCTGCTCTTCAAGCTGCACTTGGCGATGGAACAATCACAACTGACGTTGTAAATGTTGACTACGACTTCTTCTTGCCAAGTTTTAACGCAAAGCTGGGCATTGGGGAGGAGCATCTCATTCGATTTGCTGTCTCCAGAACACTTTCACGCCCAAGTGTTGATGACCTCAACCAGCGTATCAGGCTAGGTACACTTCCAGATACAAACAATGGTCCTGGCGTTCCTTCAACATTTGGCGGCATCGCTGCCTTCCAAACTGGTAACGCAAGTCTCGGGCCGCAAACTGCCGTCAATGTAGACTTGTCATATGAGTGGTACTTCAACGATGCCGGGTCGATCACTCTGTCAGGATTTTATAAGAACCTGAAGAACCCGATTATTGCGGGCTCCTTATCAACGAGCTTTGTGGATGGGGCAATTGAAGCCTTCCGACCAACACAAGTTAACTCAGACGAGGATGGCAGTCTGTTAGGCTTCGAATTTGCGTACCAGCAATTCTATGACTTCCTGCCGGGGCTTCTCTCCGGGATAGGGGTTCAATTCAACTATACCTACATTGATGCAGAGCTTCCCCCTCCAGAAGTTGACGCTTCACTCCTTGCAGGTGGCTTCGCTGACGATCCTCTCGTTCCTCGTTTTGCGAATGATTTTGGCATCTTCCCTCGCGTCTCGGATCACAACCTCAACGCAATCGGTTTGTACGAAAAAGGGCCTGTCCAGGCACGTCTTGCCTATAATTGGCGCAGTGATTTCCTGATAACAGAGCGCAATGTGATCTTCCCGTTTGCTTCGGTGTTCCAGGAAGCAACCGGACAGCTTGATGCATCCCTCTTCTACAGCATCAATGAGAATGTGAAGGTCGGCGTGCAAGGTGTAAACTTGCTGGATGATATTACCGTCACCGAAGATTCTATCAATGAAGATGGATTACGCGGCGCTGCCTCGTTCTTCAGAAATGATCGACGGATCACATTCATCCTAAGGGCTACCTTCTAATGTCCTCCCAAAGAAGGTAACCATGAGCGGGTAAGAGGCTTAAACCTCTTACCCGCTTCCAATTTTGTGACCGCCCCCCGCACACACCTTGGCTCAAACCGCTAGCTATCTTAAGCGGCTATGCTGGAGGCCACCCTATATCTTAGTTTGCTTTTACGAAGATCGGACTGCTCCATGCACGTTCCTGAATGGTTGGTTCAATATCAGGATTAGGCGGCGTGCCATTGCGCACTGCATCCCAGGTTGACCAGCGGCAGGTTGGATTTTCCAAGACGCGCAGATAATAAACTGCGCTTTCGCCAGACACAAAGTCAGGGTCCTGCCATAGCGTTTTCAATTCTGAAGCCGCCGTGCCGGGCTCAGTCTGGCATGTCTCTAATGAAACATGCGCACCATTATCAGGGCACCTGCTTGTTATAGGGTCAGGCGCGTCCCCAGCGCCACAGGCAATATCATAAATGCGCTCGCGGGCTTTTCCATCCACCGTCGAAACTTTTACCATCTGCATACGTTGCAAAGGCGCGCTCAGCGCATCCTGCATCGCCCAGCCCAGAAAAAAAGGCGTCTGGCCGATCTCAACGGCTAGTTCGCTACCCATAGCAACGCCACCAGCATAAGCCTGGCTCACCATATCAGGTGCGCTCAGCATCGCCTCATCATAAGCTGGCCCGGCAAACAGGCGCACGCGCAGACGAGGCCCGGATGTACCAAAGGTTTCCTTACGCGCCATCGCGTCAAAGATAGCTTCGCGCGTGTTAGCCTCTGCCCACACGCCAGCCAAACCGCTTGATGCAAACTGGCTCGCCGTCAACACACGTGGATCAGCATCACCCTCCTCTTCAGGCCAAACCTTTTTGCCGTCAGGGGGAACAGAAAGCCGTGTCTGCGGGCTTTCCCCATCGGTCGGAAATTTCCCCCAATGGTTTTCCTCCACCAGTGTCGCGGCTGAAATATGCGTATCGCTTGAACCGATCAGGCCAAATTCATATGGGTTAAAGCCCTCAGTCTCTTCCATCTCCAAACCACGCCCATAAGCGCTGCGCACGAAGTCGCCCTTGTTTACAGAGGCCTGTACCGCGCTGCCGATAAAATACTCATATTGCTCAAAGCCGGAAAACTCATCGTTTGGTGAAAGGCTAGGATGCGTTTCCGATGTTCCCTTCAGCTGCGTAATTTCCACGATCGGCTCATTACGTTTGCGCAGCGCGGTCCAATCGGCGCTCAGCGGCTGCCCCTCATAAGTCTCTGCTGCAAACATTTCACCATTGGACGCATTTGAGTTATGCGGAATAGACAAGACATCCCGCCCGGCCGCGCGCTGCGTATCCATCCATCCCCACAAATCTTCCGGATTGGTCGAATCCAGTGTTGTGAACAATCTGCTCGGTGCATTATCCTTGAAGATTACATTGCGATGCAGGTTTGCTGCGGCCAGCGTATCTGGAATATCCAGCTGGCGCATAGACGTAAATTCGTATCCAGAAAAGGTTGTAAACTTACCCGGCTCGTAATGGCGCTGCGTGGCCGCAACTGTCTCACCCCAGACTCCATCCATCAATTCGTGATCGTAAATCTCGGCAATCTCTTCGCCAGATACAATTGTTGCACCAACCCGCAAAAACGCACCGCGCCGATCGCTCGCAAACAACCCGAAAATACTTTTGGACGTGTCCGTTTTCGACACCCGGTGTTTGCCCTCGCGCATGGCTTTGACGACACCCAGATATTCCCCGTGATCTGTAACCGCCAGAAAATCAAGCGGCGGTCCTGCCAGCTTAATATCGTACCCGCCATCATGGTGGATCGTCTCCCCCTTGGCGAACCGATACGCCTCATCCGGCCCGGACCGCGTCCCGAAAATATAGGCATCAAACGAGTTTTTCGTATGCACATGGAGATCACCAAAATAGGCGTTCTTATCCGGGTTCAGCGTCACATTAGCAGCCTGCTCGGCCTTGCCCGCAATCTCACCTGCCGTTGGCGGCGCAATTGGTTCAGGCTTATCCCCGCCACATGCTGCCAGCACAAAAGCCAAAGCCAAGACGCTTATTCGATAGTCAGTCATCTTCTATCCTCCCGATTTTCATTCAAACTAGACAGGGTGCCCCTACGAAATGGCAAGAGGTGCGGAGACAGCCTTACCCTTCATAATTCAGCCTTAACCCCGGCTCCTCCCAGCGTGCTTTAACCAGCTGGCCTGTACCCGACAGCGTGATCCATGCGGTTTGCATATCCTCCCCGCCAAAACAGATATTCGTCGTCAACAAGTCCGGGAACGCATGATGATGGTGCGCGCCACCCGGTGTGATCGTTGTTATCCCACCATTCAAAATTGTCGCGACACAGACATTCCCCGCCGCCGTGACAGCCAGCGAGTCAAAATACTGCAAGCCCGGCATCGTCGCCACAACGCGCCCCTTATTCAAGGGCGGCATCGCCGGATCCACCTCGCCCGGCGCTGACAGATCAAATGCCCAAAGTCGCCCGGTCATCGTATCGGCCATATAGACCGTTTTCTCATCCGGCGAGAGGCCCACCCCGTTCGGGGACGTGTGTCCATGATCAAGCTCCTTGACCATGTTTCCGTCCGGCGACGCATAGAAAAGGCCGCCATAGTCGCGGTGGCGCGGATAGGTCTTGCCATGATCGGTAAAATAGAAATTGCCCTGCTTATCAAAGACAATATCATTCGGCCCCTTCAGCGGATGCCCGTCCACAGTATCATAAAGCCGCGTCACTTCACCGGTCGCAATATCAACCCGTTCGATGCGTCCGCCCGCATAGTCCGCGGCCGCATGACCCGGCAGTGTCACGCCCATCACCTCGGCCCATTCAAACCCGCCATTATTACAAATATAAAGCGCGCCATCCGGCCCAAGCGCTGCCCCGTTCGGCCCGCCGCCCGTGTGCGCAATCACCTCGCGCTTACCATCGCCCCAAACACGGGTAATGTTTCCGGACTTGATCTCAACCAGAATGACAGAACCATCCGCCATCGCGATCGGCCCTTCCGGAAACCCTAGTCCGTCTGCAAAAAGTTCAAAATCCATCAGCGCGCTCCCATAATTATCATTAAGAGAGAGACTGACCCCATCAGTCCAAAAGCGCAAGCCTATTCATAGGCGCAAAAATGCACAGCGACCCGGCAATCATCCCCCGCCTCGCTACACGCAATGACCGCATCAACCCGCGCATGATCAGAGCGTGACGCCAATGCATGGCCAAACGCACCATCCTTGTTCGTCGCAAAAGCAAAGCAACCATTAAAGCTTGAAACGATACGGCAAACCGTGCCCTCAACCGCAGTGCATTTTGCAAGTGCATCTTCCTGTGCAAGTTCCGCTGTGCGTGCAAATTGCGATATGCCGGTCGTCCCATCGGCTGCGAGCGCAAAAGCACCCCAGCGCGGCTTAGCCCGCTCAATGCGCTGAATGTCACAACTGGGATACAGCGCATCGCGCGCCGCTACATCGTCCCAGCTCAAGCCACGCCGCCAGCGCCCCGGCCCTTGCACATCCTGACCATGCGCAACCGCCGCGCCGTCATAATCGGTTGTCACACGCAATCCATTTTCCGGCGCCTGACAATCAATCCGTATTTCATTTCCTGGAATCTCATCAGTATCAAGATTTAAATGGATTTTCTCCTCAGGATGTCCAATCCCAATAGCATGGCTGATTTCATGCAGCAAAAGCGAAGGAAAATGCACGCAAGCCTCCACCGCATTTTCAGCCTCAAGATAATAGCAAAGGTCTGCGTTCAACCGCACATCCGCACTTTCAATCACACCAATCGGCCCAGGCAGTATATTCCCATTCGTTAGCATAAGGGCCCTTTGCGGTCGCTCGTAGAAAACAGTGTATCCAGTTGTCCGGGCGTTGCGAAAAATCGGAAACTCGATAGCCGTCGAACCAAAGAAATCTATCTCAGCTCCCTGCTCTGTTTCGCCTGCTGCTGCTAATGGGAAGCTTGGTTCAACTTGTCCGGTCACATCAACAAACCAGATCGAGGGGTGTCCCGAGCCCCACTGTTCCAGCGCTGCCTTGATGGCTCGTTTGCGCGCTAAACAGCTTGCATCATCGACAAAGTTCATCGTGCAAATGCTGTCATCGACGACATACTCCAAGCCGCCGCCAAGTCCCCTTTCACCCGTTTCGGTAAAAGCCGAGCGTGAGGTTCCCCAGCGCGGCGCGGTCTCCAAATGGGCCTGCGCAGAAACCGCTGGACGTCTAGGCCCTTCGACCACAAAAGCAAAAGCTGGCAGTACGCCCAAACACCCAAGAAGCGCAATAAAGACAAATCGGTGATTCATGCGTCCGAGTATACCAATATCAAGCTGAACATCGACCATCAAAATGAGTCAAAAAAGTGTCAGCGAAAACCACACCTAATCAATATCAAAAGAAACGCCCTGTGCCAGCGGCAGCTCACGTGAATAATTGACCGTATTTGTCGCCCGGCGCATATAGGCCTTCCATGCATCAGACCCGCTTTCGCGCCCGCCACCGGTTTCTTTTTCGCCGCCAAACGCGCCGCCAATTTCAGCGCCTGATGTACCAAGATTCACATTGGCTATACCGCAATCTGATCCCACCACGCTGAGGAACTGCTCAGCCTCGCGCATATCGGTCGTAAATATAGAAGAAGATAGCCCCGCCGCGACCGCATTTTGCATCTCAATTGCCTCACTCAGATCGCTGTAACGCATGACATAAAGGATCGGCGCAAAGGTTTCTTCCAAAACGATTCCCGAATGGACAGGCATCTCCACAAGTGCCGGGCGCGCATAATAAGCCGCCTCTGCACCGGTTTCCTCACGTTCGCCGCCATGCACAGTGCCACCCTGCGCGCGCGCTATTTCTAAGGCGCCTTGCATCGCGTTAAAAGCGGCCGCGTCAATCAACGGGCCAACCAGCCTATCGCCATCAGACGGGTCACCCACAGAAACCGATGCATACGCCTGTTTGAGGGGACCAAGAAGCGCATCATAAATCTGCTCATGCACAAATAGTCGCCGCAATGAGGTGCAGCGCTGGCCCGCCGTGCCCATCGCACCAAAGGCAATCGCCCGCACGGCCATATCCAAATCAGCAGACGGGCAAACAATCCCGGCATTGTTCCCACCAAGCTCTAATATAGCCCGCGCAAACCGGCTCGCCAGCTTTGGTCCAACCTGACGCCCCATGCGCGTAGAGCCTGTCGCAGATACCAGTGGCACTTTGGGATGCTCAACCAGCACATTGCCAATCTGCGCATCACCGATCAGTAAAGACAGCAGGCCTTCAGGCGCGTCCTTGCCAAACCTTTTAACAGCACGCTGGAAAATCGCCTCACAGGCCAGGCCCGTCAACGGTGTTTTCTCAGAAGGCTTCCACACCACACTATCCCCACACACAAGTGCAAGCGCCGCATTCCATGACCAGACAGCGACGGGAAAATTAAACGCTGAAATAATGCCCACGACGCCAAGCGGATGCCAAGTTTCCATCATGCGGTGGCCAGGGCGTTCGGTCGCAATTGTCAGCCCGTAGAGCTGACGCGACAGGCCCACTGCAAAGTCGCAAATATCGATCATTTCCTGAACTTCGCCCAGGCCTTCTGACGGGATCTTGCCAGCTTCCAGTGTTACCAATCGCCCAAGATCCTCCTTGGCTGCACGCAATTCTTCACCCAGCAGGCGCACTAGCTCACCGCGTCGCGGGGCCGGTAAGACACGCCATTTGCGATAAGCAGCCGCAGCCTGTTCAATCAGCGCCGCCGCCTCGCTCGGGGTGGTTTCCCTCACTTCACCAATCACCTCACCGGTCAGCGGGCTTGTGACCCGTAAAGCACCGCTCTTATAACGCGCTGGCGCAACGCCAAGCTGGGAAAGCAACGCAGCCGTTTCGGTCTTTAAACTCATAGAAGCACTCCAAACAAGGCAATCAAAAAACGCTAACCTGCCATACGCTCAAGCTGACACATTGCAAAGGCATGGTCGTTTTTCTCATCTGCAACATGTTCGGTGCGCGATACCTCTTCCCAGTTCGCCATGTTGAGCGCAGGGAAAAACACCTGTCCTTCTGGCGCAGCATCAACCTCGGTCAGATACAACCGATCAGCCATTGGCAAGGCCGCTTCGTAAATCGCACCGCCGCCGATAATGAACACCTCGTTCTGTCCACCTTGCGCGGCGATTGCCTTGGCTGCGCTGATCGCGGGTGCAAGCGAGGAGTAAACCCGCCCGCCCGGCGCGGCATAATTCCAGTCCCGGCTAAGAACAATGTTCTCACGTCCCGGCAAAGGGCGACGCGGAAAACTTTCCCAGGTCGCGCGCCCCATAATAATCGGCTTACCAAGTGTAACTTTTTTGAAGTTTTTCAAGTCTGCAGATAGCCGCCATGGTAAATCTCCATCCCGCCCAATCACGCCGTTTCGCCCACGTGCCACAATCATCGCAATCTTGATCATCTCAGGCATATCGAAGCTCTCTCCTGTCTCGTAAGCCATGACGCATTGTGACAGCTTGCATGATCGTATAATAGCATTTGCAAAGAAGATAGACCCCCGAAAGATCAGTTCATTGGACATCCTCATAAACGCAATCGCTTATCGTGACCCATCCCATCTGCCGTGGGTTTTGGCCTTGCTGGCACTCACCTTTGTGACAATCTATCGACTAAAAGGACGCACGTGGGCCTTTGTATATCTGGCGCTTATACCCTTTCTAAACTGGACCTTTGGACAGGCTCACCACATTATGCAGCCCGTTCCCTTCATCGAAGGGGCGATGTTCAACCCAATCACGATTATGACCGGACTAGTCTTTGTCGTACGCGATTTCGCCCAGCGCGAAATGGGGCACAAAATCCTGCTCGTTATGGCGATGGCCGTTGCTTGGTCCTTTTACTATGCTTATCCGCCTATCGCGATCGCCTCAGCAGCCGCCTATGCCATTTCCGAAACAGTAGACTGGTCGCTGTTCACCTTCACCAAATTTCGGCTTTCAACGCGCGTGTGGGTGTCATCTGCCCTGGCCAGCCCGATTGACACAGTCGTCTTTCTATATGGAGCCAGCTTTACTGACCCCACCCAGTTCTCAGTCTGGAATGTTATCTTTATGATTATCGGTAAGATGCTTGGCGCAACCGTGATCTACTATATGCTGCGCGCGCGTGAAGATAAGCAAGCCGCCGCCTTACAAACCCAGCCTCAGGAAACTGCTTAAACGGCAACAAGACCTTTAATGTGCGGATGCGGGTCGTAATCGACAAGCTGAAAATCATCATAAGCCCAGCCAAACAGATCTGTCTTATCAGCATTCAGGATCATTTTGGGTAAGGGTCGCGGCTCCCGGCTGAGCTGTAGGTCGGCCTGTTCTAAATGGTTGAGATAGAGGTGTGCATCGCCAAATGTGTGCACAAACTCACCCGGCTCCAGCCCCGTCGCCCGCGCCAGCATCAACGTCAGCAGCGCATAGGAAGCAATATTAAACGGCACACCGAGAAATATATCCGCCGAGCGCTGATAAAGCTGGCAGGAGAGCTTCCCCTCCATGACAGAAAACTGGAACAGGCAATGACACGGTGGCAGCGCCATTTCGTTGACATCTGCCGGGTTCCACGCCGACACGATCAGTCGGCGCGAATTTGGATTGGTCTTGATCTCATTCAAAACCCATTCAATTTGATCAATCACCCGGCCATCAGGCGTGGCCCAACTGCGCCATTGCTTGCCATAAACCGGGCCAAGATCACCCTTCTCATCGGCCCACTCATCCCAAATCCGAACACCATTATCCTGCAGATAACGCACATTCGTGTCACCTTTAAGAAACCATAGCAGCTCATGGATGATTGATTTGAGGTGTAGTTTCTTGGTCGTTAGCATAGGAAATCCGTCTGCCAGATCACAGCGCAACTGCCGCCCGAAAACGGCCCGCGTGCCCGTGCCCGTCCGGTCAGCCCGCTCAATGCCATTGTCCCGAATGTCCCGCAAAAGCTCAAGATATTGGCGCACAATCGACCTTTCCGACTCATCTTTTCTGTTCAGAACATCGCCTGTTAGCGTCAAAAGCTCAAGTGTTCAAAACCGTTCAAGAAAATTATCCACAGCAATCACCACGCTTAACGATCCCTTAAGATAAGCTGTTCAACTGCGCCTTCTCCTCTAACGCGCCCTAAAACCATTTCTGACATAAGACCACTTAATACTTACGCATGTGCGGGCTACAAGGCAGAAAATTATGCAGTTCCATCCTATCCAGGCGCTTAAAAAGCAGTTTAGCAAACCCTTCCTGAACGAAACGTCGGGAAACGTGGCTATTATCGCTGGCCTCGCAATTATACCAATCATCGGCGTGGCCGGACTTGCAATCGATTTTCAGTTGGTGGTGACGAAAAAGAACACAGTTCAACAAACACTTGACGCAACCATGATCGCTGCAGCGCGCGAGCGGCAAACCGGCGGGAATGAGCAAAGTGTTCGTGCGTTTGCAGACAGGTATTTTGATACACTGCTTAACGCGAACGATCCGGGGCTTTCCTGTGACAGTCTGAATTTGACCTTTCAGGAAGATTCCGAACAAATCGACTCCAGCGTCACCTGCCGCGAACCGACAACATTATCAGCCATTTTTGGCCGAGAAGAATTTGTTTATGAGGTCGGCTCAGGTTCAACTTTCGGGATCGGTAAGGTTGATGTCGCTTTTGTCTTCGACCTCTCCGGCTCAATGAACAATAATGGCCGCCTTAATGCCTTGAGGACTGCTTCAAACAGCGCGCTTGATGTCCTGTTAGCTGACGATAACGAGGCCACAAGAGACGTGCGTATTGGTATTGCAACTTATAATCACTCGGTAAACGCTGGCCAGTATTTCGACGCTGTAACAGCCGAAAATCGCAGATCGTCTACCGTGGAGGCCTCAGAAGCGGTCGGCGATGTGTATGAAGATGACTATATAGGCGTCCGCCAGATAGACGTCAGAGATGGCCGTCGCTTCTTTGACTTTGAAACTATTCGACCAGGCAGAGGCTCTTTCACCGATTTTGCGGCCCGTTTCTATTACGACACAACATGTGTCTATCAAAATCTCGAGGGTGAGTTTAACGCAGACGATCCAGCTGATGCTCCTGTTGTCGCAGGCCACCCCCTATGGGATTATGAAGGCAACAGAGGCGACGAAAATAATGGTGGAACGCGAAACAGGAAAACCCAAGGGATGAACGAGTTGCTCGGCATTGAGGGCCGGTTCCGGGCAACCTACGATCCTATCGCCCGTCGCACACGCAGCAACACTGCTGGCCCTCGAAACACCAATGGCAGAAACGATATTGAGGGTCTCGATAGCAGCGGCGCACTAATCTCATCAGTTCGGTTCGGGAACAGTATTAATGACGCCTTCCCACTTTTGGGTTGCCGCCCGGACAATGAGCCTGTGCCACTCACAGCAGATGAAAGCAGACTACGTGACTTCATTATGGAAATGGAAGCTGGCGGTGGTACAGCCGGACATCTCGGCATTTCCTGGGGCTGGAATATCCTGTCACCTGAGTGGGAAGACATCTGGCCCCTGGCGTCTGAACCCTTAGCCTATAATGAGCCTGATTCAACAAAAGCGCTCATCATCATGACTGACGGAGAGTTCAACGCGACACACCCGATGGCCGCAGATACGAGCACCGAGCTGGCCGCTGGCTATTGCGACGCGATCAAGCAAAATACAAACATCGTGATCTTCACTGTCGGGTTTGAGGTCCCAAACAATGTGTCCACAGTTGACGGCTCAGGTGGCCAAACAATACTGGAATATTGTGCAAGCGGCCCTAACTTTGCCTTTGAAGCTGATGGTAGCTCCCAGTTGCAGGATGCCTTCGTGTCAATTGCCTCTACAATTTCAGACCTGCGGATTGCGCAATAAAGGCAAACCCGCTTCCAAACACACGATCAGGCCATTCGGAAAATCTTCCAGAATGGCCTTTTCATTTACAGTCAGACGCCCTATCTTAAAATCGTTCTTTGGAACTATGGTGATAAACCCTTGCGTAATAAGCGGCTCGGACCCGGGGGCGGTACCCGGCGACTCCACCAATTCCCTCGTTTGGGATTATGGGGTCGAAACAGTATCGACGGACGTCTAAAGGCTATGGATTTTACCCGCTTGAGCTGCGTTAGAAGCTCAATCAACAATAGTTGCTAATGACAACTTTGCTGAAGGTGAACTCCTGGCTGCGTAAGCGGTCCGGTTTTACCGAACTTAACTCCTGAGGCTTCAGCGCCTTAGGCGGGGCCCGGAGGCGCCTGGCAACAGAAGCCTCCACCTTCTAAACCTGTAACAGCCTTTACAGAATACAACCCCACTTTACCCGTTATGAACTATCATCATCATGCAAAATACGCGCGGCAAGTGTGAAACTAAAGCACTGTAAGAAAACACACAAAACTGCTCACCTGCCACATGAACACCGTTGTCTGTGAAACAAGTTATCGTTAAGGTCGGCACAACTTGGAGGCACGAGCATTTTGACTGACCAAATTGGATATGACGCATTAACACAGGCCGCGATGCGCGGCATTGTGCGAGATGTTCTTAAAACAACCCAAGAAAATGGCGCTCCAGCAGGTGACCACCATTTTTACATTACCTTTCTGACCAAGGCGCCCGGCGTAAAAATCGCCGACCATTTGGTCGAACGGTTCCCAAATGATATGACTATTGTTGTCCAGCACCAATATTGGGATCTGGAGATCAGCGACAGTCATTTTGAAATCATTTTGAAATTCTCCGGTGTCCCGCAGCATCTGCATATCCCGTTTGCGGCGCTGACCCGTTTTGTCGATCCCTCCGTTAACTTTGCTCTGACACTCGAACCTGTCACCGGTCAAAACAAAACAATCGTCGCCCCGGCAAAAGACGAACACCCCGCCCCTGCCGAAGTTGCAGACAACCCAGCACCAGAAGACGCAAGCAAAAGCACCGTCGTTAATATTGATGCCTTCCGTCGTAACAAACAACCGTGATCGACACGCCGCAACCAACAGCTTCCAAGCCCGCCATTAGCGATGCCGACATGCTGGCGCGCTTCCAGACATCCAAGAAACGCCCGCCCTGTTCAGATACGCTCGGCATGCGGCTAGAAGTGGTTGAACAAGCCAATAAAACAATCAGAATGTCATTCCAGATCAGCGACAGCTTTGCCAACCCAACCGGTGCGGTTCAAGGCGGCTTTGTCTCCGCCATGCTTGATGAAGCCATGTCAACTTGCTGCATTATCGCATCCAACATCACCATGACCGCGCCAACCCTGGAAATGAAAGTCAGCTTTCTGCGCCCCCTCTTTCCCGGCGCTGCAACCGTGGATGCCCGCATTCTGAAATGGGGAAAGTCGGCCGCCTTTATGGAAGCAGAAGCCTTCAACCCGGACGGCCGCCTTGTCGCCAAAGCCACCGCAACCGCCCTGCCCAAACCCTTCAAGCGCCTTTAGGTGTTTGCCCCGTCTGGCGGCTGGCCAGAATCAAACCGCGCGTTGCCCAGGTGAAAACTGCAAGACTAAACATCACCAAAACCGCTGCGGCAATAAATGGTGCGCCCGGCAAATAGATCAGCGTGCCCTCACGCGTAAACGTCGCAAAAATCTGCGACATAGCTACCGGTCCCCCAATCAGAGTCAGGCTCATCACGCTCGCAATTGCCCCTTGCATTTCACCTTGTTGATCACCCCCAACTTGCTGGGAAGCAATTGACTGTAGGCAAGGCCCAAGCAGGGTCGCAAATGTACCAAACAGGATCAACGGATACATCAACCAGCCTGCGCCAGCCGGAACAAATACATAGAGCATATAACTAACGATCCCCTGTGCCATGACCAGCTGAACGAGCCGTACTTCGCCAAAGCGTGCCACCATCGGACCAACAAGCGTTGCCTGAATAATAGCTGCCAAAATGGCATAAAACGCCGTAGACAAACCAATTTCCAGCTCCGACCAATCAAACATTTCAATCGTATAATATGGCCAGACCGTACCGAAGGATTGCCAAGCAAACTGCAATAGGAACCATGCCAGCAGCAAGCCGATCACAATCCGCGTTTTGGCTACTTTCAGAAGACTGCCCAGCGGGTTTGCCCGGCTCATCTCAAACGTACGCCTTTTGTCTTTAGGCAGAGACTCTTGCAAAATAAACCAGCCAAACGGCACAGCTAGCAGGGTCAGCCCCGCTGCCACGAAAAATGGCAAGCGAATGCCCTCAGGACCAAATTGAGCCACGCCAAAAGCACCTAGCACGCCGCCAAGGGCTGGCCCAAATACCAAGCCTGCTGCACCCGCTGCGCCCATTAATCCAAAATATTTCGCCCGATCTTTACTCTGGCTAACATCCGCAACAAACGCATTCGCCGTAGGCCATGTCGCCCCCATAATGCCAGACAGGAACCGCCCCACGAATAACAAGAACAAACCTGGTGCAAAGGCCATCAGTAAATAATCAAAGGCTAATCCCGTTAGAGCCAACAAAATAATAGGCCGGCGACCAAACCGATCACTTAATCCACCCAGAACAGGCGCTGCGAAAAACTGCATCACAGCATAAGTAAAAAGCAACCAGCCGCCAATTTCCGCAGCTGCTGAATTGGGTAACCCGGACAAAAGCTCAATCAATGCAGGTGTCACTGGCAGGATCAATCCAACCCCGATCATGTCGAGAAATACAACCATCATGACAAACACAATGGCTTTATTGTCTACGTTTACGCTTGGGCCCTCGCCGGGCACTTCAGAAATTTCCCCCATGGGGCACCTCCAGAAACCGGATCGTACCCAAAGCCTACTGTCATAGGGTACGCATTAAATTGTCGGTATAAAAAGTTAGAAAAAGAGCTGCGGATAGGTGTCAGGTTATCGTCGGAACGATAGTGGTTTTCCCGTAAACTGGACGTGCTGTGTGCAGGTCATCTTGCAAACTCTTATCTTGCGCTCATGTGCGAGCCAGACAAGCTATACGCGCAAAATTAGCTTGCCGTCAACACCGCATAAGCGATCATCGCGCTTCCGGCAAAGCCTGCGCCCCACACCAGCGTACGCAAATAAGGCACACCGAGCAGGTAACACGGCACGTAAAACACGCGTGCGCCAAGGAACAAACCAGCGCCCCAAATCACCAGTGTGTGCTCCGATAGCTTCAGCAAATATGCAATCAAGGCAAGCGGCGTAAAGACGGCCACCGCTTCAATCTGGTTACGTACCGTCCGACGTGCTCGTCCTGTAAAGACAGCCCCCGCGCGCACCTCATCACGCGCACCAAGCCCCCATTTCGGCGCGTTCAACACCGTATCTGTTCCTTGCATACCGTAAAGCACCAGCAAGATCACCGCATTCAACGCCAATACCCAAAGCTCATAAGTCATGGTTCAAACCTCCCAGATTGAAGAGAGAGCATGGCATGATTTGCAGCTGGGGTAAAATGAGTCCGCGGGCCACTTCTCCAGATCTGCGCACGAACGCCCCCTAGACACACACCCACCCGTGCCCCATATGTTCACCCATGCCAAAGCGAATTAAAGAAGCCCCTGCTACGCCCTTTGTGATGGACCAGGCCGCCAAGAAAGCGGCAATGGAAATTGCCAGCCGCGCGCCAGATAAAGATTGGGTCCCGCACAAGCCCGAACGCAACTGGACGAGCCTTGATGCAGGCGCAGCTTTTAAAGTCGCCTCCGCTTACGAACCCTCCGGCGATCAGGTCACCGCTATTCCCGAGCTTGTCCAAGGCATTAAAGATGGTGAGCGCGATCAAGTTCTCCTCGGCGCGACCGGCACCGGCAAAACCTTTACCATGGCTAAGATCATCGAAGCAGCCCAGCGCCCGGCCCTGATCCTCGCGCACAATAAAACGCTTGCTGCCCAACTTTATGGTGAGTTCAAATCCTTCTTCCCGAACAATGCGGTGGAATATTTCGTTTCCTATTACGATTATTACCAGCCCGAAGCTTATGTTCCGCGCGCCGATCTCTACATCGAGAAGGAAAGCTCCATTAACGAAGCCATCGACCGTATGCGCCACTCAGCCACGCGCGCCATTCTGGAACGCGATGATGTGATTATCGTCGCCTCAGTCTCGTGCATTTACGGTATCGGCTCGGTGGAAACCTATACCGAGATGACACTCACCCTCGAAGAAGGCGGCACGATTGACCCGCGCGAGGTGGCTGCTAAACTCGTCTCCATTCAGTATACGCGCAATGATGTTGCCTTTGGCCGCGGCACGTTCCGCATGCAAGGCGATGTGATAGATATTTTCCCAGCCCACTATGAAGACCGCGCCTGGCGTCTCTCCTTCTTCGGCGATGAGATCGAAAGCATTGTCGAGTTCGATCCACTCACGGGAAAAAAGTCACAACCTCTCGACAAGATCAAAGTCTACGCCAACAGCCACCACGTCACGCCGCGCCCAACGCTCAATCAAGCCATCGGCCTCATCAAGAAAGAGCTTAAAGATACCGTCAAACATTTCGAGGCCAACAACAAACTGCTAGAAGCCCAGCGTATCCAACAGCGTGTCACCTTCGATATGGAAATGATGACCGCCACGGGCGTTTGCAATGGCATCGAAAATTACAGCCGCTATCTCACCGGCCGCAAACCCGGCGAGCCGCCACCTACCCTGTTTGAATACTTACCCGAAAATGCCCTCCTCTTCGTCGATGAAAGTCACCAGACCGTGCCGCAAATCGGCGCGATGTTCAAAGGCGACTTTTCCCGCAAACATACCTTATCCGAATACGGATTCCGCCTGCCCAGCTGTAAAGACAACCGCCCACTTAAATTTGAAGAATGGCGCGCCATGCGGCCCCAAACCGTGCATGTTTCAGCCACACCCGGCAAATGGGAGCTGGAGCAGACCGGTGGCGTGTTCACCGAGCAGGTTATTCGCCCCACCGGCCTAATTGATCCGCCTGTTGAGGTACGCCCTGTCTCTACAGATGGTGCAAATCAGGTCGATGATGTCATTGCAGAGGTCAAAGACGTTGCCAAAAAAGGCATGCGCTCACTCGTCACCACGTTAACGAAAAAAATGGCCGAAGACCTGACAGATTATATGAATGAGCAAGGCGTGAAGGTGCGCTATATGCATTCGGATATCGACACAGTTGAGCGTATCGAGATTATCCGCGACCTGCGCCTTGGCGTGTTCGATGTGCTGGTTGGAATCAACCTCTTGCGCGAAGGTCTCGATATTCCAGAATGTGGGTTTGTGGGCATACTCGATGCAGATAAGGAAGGCTTCCTGCGATCTGAAACCAGCCTTGTGCAGACGATTGGCCGTGCAGCGCGTAACAGTGAAGCACGCGTTATTCTTTATGCGGATCGGATAACCGGCTCCATGGAACGCGCCATGGAAGAAACCAATCGTCGTCGCGAAAAACAAATCGCGCACAATGAAAAACACGGCATCACGCCAACCACTATTGTACGCGATGTTGCGGACATCCTCTCAGACCTTGGCGAGAAACCCGGCACAGCAGCAAAATCAAAACGCACCCGCCGTGGCGACAAGAAACGCATCGCCGAAGAGGTCGCCGTCCCACTTCTGGGTGAAAGCGGCCACAATTTCAAAGCCGTCCTCGCCGACATGGAAAAACGCATGCGCGAAGCGGCCGCCGATCTGGAATTCGAAGAAGCGGCGCGGCTTAGGGATGAAATCAAGACGCTGCGGGAGAAAGAGCTAGGGCTTTGATACCATAAATCAAAACCTACGGAACTTAAGCTGGAATACTATAAAGTTTCGGAATTAGCTTGCACGCGTGCATCAACAACACGTAGCAAATGGCTGGCTGTCAAGACAATTTCTATGGCTTCGATCGGATCCTCAATATTTATATCTCAATGAGATGGAGGATTATTGTAAGAACCTATAAATCCAACAAATAAAGCAACTCGACCTGATCGAACAGAGCAATCCCCATGGCGCGATTTTTATGCCGATTTGATATCAGCTCGACGTGTCATCCCGGGATTTGCGCATGCAAATATCCGGGACCCAGCGCCGCTTTTCCAATCTTTGCGTCACTGGGCACCGGATCGCCTACGGCGTCCCACATGACAATTGTGACTGTAACGCAAAAAATCTATCCCACACCCCAGCACCTTATCCTATAC
>CAYUFN010000010.1:0-4479 GCA_964443965.1 uncultured Hyphomonas sp.
TCTGCACCCCAAATATGGGTCCAACAGGCATCACGAAATTTGGCGAGTTCTTCCCCGTCTAATCCGAGGCTTGCCCGTAGGAGGGGGAGCGTCTTCAGTGGAAAGGCTGGGTTAAACGTAAAGGCTAGCTCATAACGCGCTGCGCACCGGGGAACGTCTGCTGCCATATATTTCCCCTTGGCGGCCACCATTCCCGGTGGTCGATTGCCTGTGGCTTGCATGACACCCCCAAGAAACATGGGGCGATAAATCATTTCAGCCCCTGTTCTTTGTGCAACAGCGCGTGCTGCATAGTCACCAATATAGGCTGTTGGTGATGTATAATCGTAGAAAAACTCAAATGATTTTGGCATAGCACACCTTAAGTTCCGTTTTTATCGTTCTGATATGGAACTTATTAGGGTTTGTGTGTAAAGACAATTGGTATGAAATGGTCCGATTTAAAATCTGATAACTGCCCGATCGCTCGTAGCCTGTCTGTCATTGGGGATCGCTGGACGCTTTTAATCCTTCGCGACTGCTTTTTGGGCAAAACACGTTTTGATGCGTTTCAGCAAAGTCTTGGTCTCACCCGGCATGTATTATCAGAGCGATTGGCAAAGCTCGTAGACGCAGGCGTATTGACCAAAGAAGCCTATACCAAGGGCCGCTATGATTACCGTTTAACGCCACAAGGCAAAGCACTTGCCCCAGTGCTCAGCTCACTGTTTGATTGGGGTAAGGCACATGTCAGGCGTGCGCAAGGCTCTGAAACCACGCTTCGCAGATAGCATCTATGGTGTTTAAAAGGCATTCTTACGCGCACTGTTTTCTATTTTGATCGCGCTTAACTGTGTTATACCGAACATTCGTTTATGATATTGTCCAGCTTGTCTGGGTGTCCGGCCCGTCTGGGAGATTTTGCTATTCAAAAAGACCTTGCAGGGCATGGCTTAAATAAGGCTGGCAAATCGACCACGCCCAGCGTGCCGGGTCTACGTGATCGGTATGGACGCGACATCACCTATTTACGCCTATCGGTAACAGACCGCTGCGACTTGCGCTGTACCTATTGCATGGCCGAAAAGATGACGTTTTTGCCGAAGAAAGAACTGCTCAGCTTTGAAGAGTTGGACCGGCTGGCAGGCGCATTTATTGACCGCGGCGTGAAGAAGATTAGGATCACAGGGGGTGAGCCTCTTGTGCGCCGAGATATATTCGGATTGATTGAACGCCTTGGTCACCGCTTAAAGGTTGGTGATTTTGACGAGCTGACACTCACAACAAATGGAACACAACTTGTTCAGCATGCTGCGCGCCTCAAAGCGCACGGAATTGATCGCGTCAATGTTTCACTCGATAGTTTGAGACCGGATGTCTTTGCAAAACTGACGCGCCGCGACGTGCTCGATCAGGTTTTGGCCGGGATAGATGCAGCGCAAGCTGCAGGCCTTTCTGTAAAGATCAACACGGTCGGGCTCAAAGGTGTTAATGATGCGGAAATCCCGGACATGATCAGCTGGGCGCATGCGCGCGCAATGAGCCTGACACTTATTGAAGTTATGCCATTGGGCGAGATTGATGAAGATAGGTTTGACCAGTATCTGCCTTTGACGATGTTGCAGGATAAGCTTGAAGCGCTTTGGACTTTATCACCCCTCGCGTTAAAAACTGGCGGCCCTGCGCGCTATGTTAAAGTTGAAGAGACAGGTGGAACGCTTGGCTTTATCACACCGCTGACCAATAATTTCTGTGCAGGTTGCAATCGTGTGCGTGTTACTTGCACAGGGCAAATATATATGTGTTTGGGGCAGAACGACCGGGTGGATTTGCGCGCAGCGCTGAGAAGCTCAGATTCTGAAGCCGCGCTTGAGGCGGCGCTTGATCAGGCAATGCTGAAAAAGCCTGAACGCCATAATTTTGATATATCCGAGCGCGGAGTAAAGCCTGCCCTTGCGCGGCACATGTCCGTGACAGGAGGCTAGTGTGGCAGACGTTTTATTCTTTGGTCGCTTACAGGATGTTGCGGGGGGACGGGCAAAGCAGATGAATCTGGATGGGTTAGTAAATATTGAGGATCTAATAGCGGCCTTGGCGAAAGACAGCCCGCGCCTTGGCGAAGCACTGAACGAGACAACAGTGCGGTGCATCTTAAATGACGCGATTGTACCCCGCAGCGCTTTGCTTGTGGGCGCGCGTGAAGTTGCTTTTATTCCCCCGGTTGGGGGTGGGTAAAGCCATGTCTGTTCGCTTGCTTGATGTGCCATTTCAGCCGGGTGCTGAGATTGATCAATTCACAAAGATTATTACAGGGCAGGGTGCTGTTGTGAACTTTTTGGGCACTGTGCGCGATAAGGCAACCGGTGAAACGGTTGAGGGCGTTACAGGGCTACACCTGGAGCATCACCCGGTGTTGACACAAGCAGGCATAGAGGCCGCCTTGGCAAAAGCGAAAGCCAAATGGAGCTTGCTAGGGGCCTTAATTATTCACAGAATTGGTGACATTGGTGTAGATGAACCGATCGTTCTGGTCTGCACGGCTTCAGCCCACCGACGTGCGGCCTTTCAGGCAACTGATTTCCTGATGGATTACCTTAAAACGGAAGCTGTGTTCTGGAAGAAAGAATACCGGACCACGGGCTCGGCATGGATCGAGCCGCGCGCTGCGGATTATCATGACGCTAACAGATGGGACCTGGAAAACACGTGAAATCTGTTGCACAGGCCTTGGAAATTATTCTGGACGGCGTCACACCGCTTGGCTGCGAATCTGTAGATTTGGATGCGGTGACAGGGCGCATAGCAGCGCAAGACCATCCTGCAGCCATCACGCAAGCGCCGTTTTCAGCCTCAGCTATGGATGGCTATGCGGTACGGTTTGCTGAGGCTGGATTAGGGCAGCCTTTAAAGGTTATTGGAGAGGCACCGGCGGGAACTCCCTTTCAGGGGGAGGTAAGCGCAGGCACAGCTGTGCGTGTGTTTACAGGAGCCGTCGTGCCTATTGGTGCTGACCATGTGGTTATTCAGGAAGATGTTGAACGTAATGGCGATATTATCCTGATAAAGGGTGAGCAGACAGGTGTGGGGAATATTCGGCCCGCTGGCCTCGATTTCAAAGCAGGACATCTGCTGGCTGAGAAGGGCATGCGTCTTAGTGTATTTCACGGCGCGCTTTTGGCGGCGGGGAATTTGCCCAGCGCGATATGCTATCGCAGGCCACGTGTAGCGCTGTTTACAAGCGGTGATGAATTGCGCCCGCCAGGCTCAACGCTTGGGCCAGGGGAGATCATCAACTCAACCCCTTATGCGGTGAGTGCGCTGATCCGGGCTGCAGGAGGTGTACCTGAATATCTTGGTTGCGCAAAAGACAGCCCTGAAGAGATTGAGCGTTTTTACAGGCAAGCTGCGGGCGCAGATATTATTTTACCCATTGGCGGGGCGTCGGTGGGAGATTATGATTTTATGCGCGACCGCTTTGTGGCCGCCGGAGGCCTGCGCGTGTTTGAGAAAATTGCGGTCAAACCGGGTAAGCCAACATGGTTTGGCAGGCTAGGGCCTTCGCGTGTTCTGGGGCTGCCTGGCAACCCGGCGGCTGCATTGGTGGTCACTTGTCTTTTCCTGCAAGCTCTAATAGCGCGTATGACCGGGGATATAACACCGTTTGCTGCAACGATGGCCAGAACAGCCTCAGACTTGCCGGAAAACGGTCCGCGTGAATCTTACTTAAGGGCCGCATGTATTGGGTCAGACAAGGACGGTGCGGTAGTTGATATATTCGCCAGCCAGGACAGTTCTCTGCTGTCGGCCTTTACCAAATGCGATGTGCTGATCCGGCGCCTACCTCATGCCGCTGCGGTGAGGGCGGGCGCACGCGTTGAAACCGTTCCTATCGCAGGGCGCTATGGGCGCTACACTTAAAGAATAAACTTTGAAAGGTCCGCATCGCCTGCAAGGCTGGCGACGCGCTCGGTCACATAGGCCGCGTCGATCTCAATTGTCTCGCCGGATTTCTCTGATGCGTCAAAAGAGATTTCATCCAGCAAACGTTCAAGCACGGTTTGCAAGCGCCGGGCCCCAATATTTTCCACAGTGTCATTCACTTTCACAGCCAGATCGGCCAGCGTGTCAATCGCGCCTTCAGTAAAGGTGAGGGTTACGTTTTCAGCCCGCATCAGTGCTTCGTGTTGCTTGATAAGGCTGGCTTCAGGCTCAACCAGAATGCGGCGCATATCATCCCGGCTGAGCGCATCAAGCTCAACCCGGATCGGCAAGCGGCCTTGTAGCTCAGGTAACAGGTCAGACGGTTTGGAGACATGAAAAGCGCCCGAGGCGATAAACAGGATATGGTCTGTTTTGACTGCGCCGCGCTTGGTGGTGACGGTGGTGCCCTCAATCAGGGGGAGGAGATCGCGCTGCACACCTTCACGGCTGACATCGCCCCCACCGCGATTTGATTTGGTGGCGACCTTGTCAATCTCATCAAGAAAGACGATGCCGTCC
>CAYUFN010000010.1:4489-33589 GCA_964443965.1 uncultured Hyphomonas sp.
ACACGCACGGCCTCACGAATGATTGCGTCTTCATCAAGCAACTTGTCTGCTTCTTCTTCAAGCAATGGCTTATAGGCTTCAGCAACAGTGGTGCGTACGCGTTTAGTGCGCCCGCCCATAGCTTTTCCGAGCATGTCGGAGAGATTAATCATGCCCATTTGACCGCCCATACCGCCGCCAATGTCCATCATTTGCGGACCAGCTGTATCGGCCAGTTCAATGTCGAGCGGTTTGTCATCAAGTTCCCCGTCGCGCAGTTTGCGGCGGAACACTTCTTTTGTAGAATCTTGTGCATCACTCCCGACCAATGCGTCGAGAAGGCGGTCTTCTGCGGCGGTGATAGCGTCTTTCTCAACAGCTTTACGCCTTGTGTCGCGCACGGTGCCAATGGCTGCCTCAACAAGATCGCGGATAATCTGTTCAACATCGCGCCCAACATATCCAACCTCGGTAAACTTGGTGGCTTCCACTTTCAAAAAAGGGGCATTGGTAAGCTTGGCAAGGCGGCGTGAGACTTCTGTTTTACCCACACCTGTGGGTCCGATCATCAATATGTTCTTTGGCGTGATCTCATCGCGGATAGCCGGATCAGCCTGTTTACGGCGCCAGCGATTGCGCAGGGCGATGGCGACAGCGCGCTTGGCTTGGGTCTGGCCAACAATATGGCGATCAAGTTCCGCGACAGTCTCGCGAGGCGTTAGTACAGTCATATATAGGGGTCCAGAAGGTTAAGCGGTTTCGGGAGGGAAAATCCGCGCGAAAATGCCATGTTTTGGCATAAAGGCAAGGACAATACGCCGAGCCGTCTTCCAGCCCGCGCCGAGCAGAACAATCCCGCCCCCCAAAAGCAGGAGAGAGATAGAAATTTGCGTTGTGCCGCTCATGGATTGATCGGTAATAGCGCTGATCGCGAGCCAGAAACTAAGTAGGCCAGCCGCAATCAGGGCCCGTCGATTGAGGGCGAGCGAGAGGACACTGAAAACAGCCAGCGCAATCAGTAGCGGGATCGCTTCGCCAGCTGAGAGCGTGTCAAATGTGCTGCCGGAGAAAATTGCACGCAGGCCAAGCATGACTTGTGGCGCAGCGGCCAGATGAAGCCAGAAGGCATTATCGGCATTTAGCGTCTTACGCTGTGGATCGCGTACATCAAACAGGACGGCGACAATTAATGTCACCAGCCCAATGATAAGGCTGGCAGTGCCACTATAAATCGAGCTGACATTGCCATTGGAGAACGCCTCTGTGTAGAGACCTGCAGCTATGGAAAGGGCGATCAGGAAGAGTGAGAAGGGTAGGCGAAAGCGGAAAAATATAAGACCAGCGCCAATTGCCGCGCCGCCTGCTGACCACAGGGCGACGCCCTTAATTGTGTCAAAGCTATCAGATGTATTAATGCTAAATGTATTGCTTGCGCTTTCCAGATCACCCAGTCCATTGGCCCAGAGGGCCGCAAGTAATGTAAATGTAAATGTGAACAGAACTGATAGGGTCATACTGGGCAAAACGAGGCGGCGGCGACCTGCAAAATACTCCAGCAAGAGCCACATGACGACAAGAATAGGGCTCAGGATGATGAACGCGTTTCCGGTGTCCCCGAACAAAGTCCCCGAGGCCATCATTACACCGATGGATAGGATAATGAGGCCGATAGAAATAAAGATGTCATTGAAGTTAGACAGGAAGCGCAGTGTTTGTTCTTCGGTTACATCACCTGTGCTTTGAACGTGGCGGTCTTGAAAGAAGGCAACCAATTCAGCCGCTTTTCTCTCATCAAGAATTCCCGCCTGCCTTGCTGCGTCTATGTCCCTCTGATTCATGCCGCTTCGCCTTTAGCTCTCCAGTGTTTCTATCGTAAATGAATTATTGGTATAGACACAAATATTGGCGGCGATCTCCATCGCCTTACGCCCGATGACCTCAGCATCCGCTTCGTATTGGTGAATACCAAGCGCGGCAGCCTGTGCAAAATTCCCGCCCGATCCAATGGCAACAACGTCATATTCAGGTTCCAGCACATCTCCCATCCCTGTAATGACAAGGGTGGTTGTTTTGTCCGCAACAATCAAAAGCGCTTCGAGTTTCTGGAGATATTTCTCCGTCCGCCAATCTTTGGCAAGTTCAACAGCCGCGCGTTGGAGTTGGCCGGGAAAGCGCTCCAGCTTTTCTTCCAACCGTTCAAACAGGGTAAAGGCATCAGCCGTCGCACCTGCAAAGCCGGCAATGATATCACCGCCAGCTAAACGGCGCACCTTGCGGGCATTTCCCTTCATCACAGTTTGACCCATTGAGACCTGACCATCACCAATCACGCAGAGCTTGCCTGCCTTGCGCACTGCAAGAATTGTTGTGCCGTACCAAAGGGCTGTGCCGTGTAAATTTTGTTCACTCATCCGTTTCATGTGGCCGATGAGGCGCGCTGATGCAAGGGCTCGAGCAAAAAAATTTGTTGAAAATCGATAAATACCGTCTATTTGTAGAAATCTGACATTTACCTCTGGATTAAGTCCGGCAGAGCAGGGCATGATAGAAACAAGCTTTAGGAGATGATCACATGCGCAAGACAAAGATGAGATATTCAATTGGGGCGCTCGTGGGGGCTGCTTTACTTGTCGGCTGTGAAACGCCGCCAGCCGCGGAGACACCTGCTGCTCCAGCGCAATCGCAGGCAGCTGCAGCGCCAGAACCAGCGGCGATTATCCGCGCGCCGGAAGCAACTGACGATCAGCTAGCCAAGCTTGAGGCCAGCTATGAACGTGCGAAAAGCACAAATGGTGCAGGTGCTCCGTTGATCTGGACGTTAAAGGATAGCGATACAACGATCCATTTCTTTGGAACTGTCCATATTCTGCGGCCGGAAACAGAGTGGCGATCGCCTGCTTTTGAAGCCGCCTTTGCCGCAGCTGACAAGCTTGTGCTGGAGGCCGATGTATCCAGCCCCGAGGCGCAACAATCACTAGCGGCCTTGATCCCAAAATATGCAGTGTTTCAGGACGGCCAGACTTTAACTGGTGTGCTTGATGATGACGATGAGGCTGTTATTGGGGAAGCTCTGGCATCATTGAACATTCCAATTGCCGCTATGGATACGGTCAAGCCTTGGTTTGTTGGTTTGCAAATGAGTGTTTTGCAGATTGTTCAAGCTGGTTATGATCCAGAATCGGGCCTTGAGACAATTTTAACCGCTGAGGCCAACAAGGCCGGCAAAAGTTTTGGCTTTTTGGAGACCGCAGAAGATCAATTTGCCATACTTGCAGGTGGTGATCTTGAAGATCAGATCGACGGCCTTGTCTTTGCATCTGAAACATTAGCGCTCGGCCCTAAATTTCTTGATGGGCTTGTCTCTGAATGGGCTGATGGTGATTTGACTGGTCTGAGTGAAATTGTTGCCAATCCGGCTGCTTTTGGCGGGGAAGAGGCCTATAATGATCTGCTGGTTAAGCGGAACCGAAACTGGGTGCCCCAGATTAAATCTATGCTAGATGAGCCGGGAACCGTGTTTGTTGCCGTTGGCGCAGCACATTTGGCTGGTGATGACAGTGTTATTGCGATGCTACGCAATGATGGACTTGTGGTTGCTGGTCCGCAATAGCTCAAGATCGCTCTAACATCGCGCTGTACGCATTATGTGTCGCGCCCTTTTTCTATCTGTCATCGGTCTGTTGTTTACGCAGGAACACATACCACGCGCCTGATCCGCCATGTTTGCGGTGTGCTTGTGCATATCCGCTGACAAGGCTGCGGGCTTCAGCAGTACCTAGCCAGTCAATTAATCGTTTGCGCAAAATTCCTGTGCCAGCCCGGCCTTTACCAGTGATCACCAAGACGCAAGCTGTCCCTGAGGTGCGTTGGCGGCCAAGAAAACGAACAAGCAGGTTATGGGCGCTGTCTTGGGTATGACCATGCAAGTCGAGTGTTGCACCAATGGCGGCCTGACCACGCCTGATGCGGCGTTCTTTGCCGCGATTCTGAATAGGGGCTTTAACAGGTGGCCTGGGCGCTGGTTTATCCGTTTTTTTGCCCACGACCCCATGAGTTGGCGTTGAATGTATCTGCGTTGGTTGCGGAAGAATGTTTTCCAGCGCGGGCATTTCGGGGGGCGTTTGACCTGATCTGGCGCGCACAGTTTTTGCCACTCTTGCCCAAGCGCGCTTTTCATCTGGTTTGAGGGGGCGCTTGGACATGCAACCAGCTAACTGTCAGCAGCAGGGGGCACAATACGCGCTGCGATCGCACGGGGCAGGAAGGCCCACATCCGGCCGGGCGCATTCTGTGTGCCAGCCCGTGCACCAGCATCATCGCCGGTACCGTAATAAATATCACCCCGCACGCGCCCTTTAATTGCACCGCCCGTATCCTGTGCAATCAGCAGGCCTGACCAGTTTCCTCCTAGGCCGGGCGCATTTGTTTCAACGAAAAAAGGCACACCAAGCGCGTGTATACTCGTATCAACAGCCATGGAACCCAATGGCGTGAGCGGAACTGATTGCGCACCTTCCGGGCCAAGTGATGGGTCACCAATATCCAAAGGCCTGAAGAAGACAAACCGCGGATTGGCATTCATCGCTGTCTGGGCCTCCTGGCGGCTAACACGGTCCATCCATGCACGAATGCCTTGCATGGAGGCTTCACCTCGAGAGATTTTTCCCTCACGAATGAGATAATTAGCCGTTGATTTGAAAGGTTGGCCATTATGAGCAGCATAGGCAGCACGCATTACCATTCCATTTTGGAACTTAATACGTCCTGATCCCTGAATTTGCAGAAAAAAAACATCAGCAGGGTGGGCATAACCAAGAATATTTGCAGGGTTCTCTACAATTTCAGCACGTGGTGGATAAGGCCTTAAGCGCCCATTGGGCAGGCGTTGTGCTGGTACAGTTTGGCCAGCTTTGCCACCAATTTGGGCCCCATCAACTTGCACCAGATCATCAGGTAAGCCGGGAATAGGCTGGGTATAGGGAAAAACAGGCGTCTGGCGTGCCTCAATTTCGGGTTCAAAGTATCCGGTAAAACGCGGCGTTGTTTCCCCGCTTAAGACTTCGAGCGGTGTAAACAGAGCCTCAAAGACGCGTCTGGCACTTTCGGAATCTTCAACGACGTCAATTGCTGCGCAAGACGGACGCCATTCGCCCACAGTCCCGGCATAACGAATACGCGAAGAGACGGGGTCTGTATCCTGCTTTCCTCGCCAGCGCTCACATGATCTGGAAAAAGCTTCAACGGCGTTTGTCAAACTGGCCTCATCCCAGCCGGGCAACTCCTCAAAATTAATTGCGCGCGGTACGGGCATAGGAATTTGCGCATCATTGCGCGCAGGTGGAATAAAAGGATCAATTTGCCTTTGCGCCGTGCTTGCATCTGGCTCGACGCCCGGATCACCATTAGCTGGAACAGGTGCCGTAACACACGCACCGATCAGCGGGCTTAGCAGAAGGTAAAAGAGATACGTACGCACATTCATCTGGCTAAACCAGCGCTATGAAGCGGTTTCTACGTCATCAAGCAACCAATTAGGGTCCGAACTTGTCACATTGCGTTTGAAGGTCCAGATATCGCGGGCTGTCCGGGTGTGCTCACCATCGCCGAGTTCAGCTTCATAACGTATCATGACGCGCGCAATATCGCCGTCCATTTCAGCATCATCAAGGTCAAGTGTGCGAATGCGCAGAAGTTTATAAGGGTCTACGCCACTGGCCTCGCGGGCTGTAATCGCTTCATCCCAGGCTTCATAAACATCATCATCCAGTAATGGTTTAAGCGCTTCTCGATCTCCGTCAGCATAAGCAGCGATGATGATCTTGTAGGCTTCCCGCGCGCCCCTTTTAAACTGGTCAGGGTCAAAAGAATTATCGGCATTATAGATGGCTTCAAGGCCGGCGGCGGCTGGGCCGGTAAAGGCAGGGCGCAGTTTTCGCACATTTGAAGGCTCAGCCGGCTTAGGGTGACGTATCCCCAGCGGCCCTTCTGTCGTTTTCTGACGTGCCGGTGTACGGGTACGCCCGTTCGGCGGGCCGTTATCGCGTCCCAGGGCAACATATAAACGGCTTAGAACAAACAGGGCGACGGCCGCGAGAATTAGAATATCGATCAAAATCTTTCCCTTTAATGTTTGCTAACTCTTATTCGGATGAATAAGAGTTGACGTCAATGTAACATATAAGCGTAAATCATGTCTGTACCAGCGATTGCTTACATAAGGTCATCATGCTACGCGCCAGCATCGAAAAACACTCTAGTGAGGACTTATGGCTGAAGAAACACCAACACCAGCAGGCGCAACGTCGGCCAATCCTGGCACCCAGGCACCTGCTGCACCCGCTATTAATATCTTGGCGCAATATGTAAAAGACCTTTCTTTTGAAAACCCTGGTGTTAGCGGGGGTGGACAAGTCCAACCTAATATTGATCTGGGCATCGATGTTGGGGCAACGGCGCATAAAGACGGCAACAACATCTTTGAAATCTCAATACGCGTGCAAGCCAAGGCACAAGTTGAGCAGGAGGTCATGTTTCTGCTTGAGCTTGATTATGCAGGCATGTTCCAGCTGAACGGATTCAAGGCAGAGGAAATGGAACCTGTGCTATTGATCGAATGCCCGCGTCTGATCTTTCCGTTTGCGCGCCGCGTCATTTCAGATATCACGCGCGATGGTGGGTTTCCGCCACTCCTGATCGACCCGATTGATTTCCGCAACCTGTACCTGTCCCAAAAACAACGCCAACAGCAGGCCCAACAATCGGCACCCACGGCAAACGCTGGCCCAATGTCCTCAGCGATCCCTAACCCACAAACTTAAGGCCGCACAAATTATTCATATTCAGACCCTGCTAATCGTGCATGATTGGCGGGGTTTTTGTATGGGACGTTCAGGCAGAGCAGCAGGCACTGAGATAGACTGGCCTCACCGAAACGCGCCGCGCCGCCAGAGCTTCCAGGCAAGGATGGGGGACCATAGGATCGGGTGGCGGCGTTGGTGGGGTGAGACTTCGATTTCTACATCTGAATGGCTTTTCAGTTTGTGCAGCACATAATCCAGCCCGCCGTCAAAGGTGAAGGCTGCCTTCAAGACGCGCAGCGCTGTAGCCGGCTTACCAACCCAGCGGCGTGTCGCCCATTTCAGGCGGATCACCTGTCTGGCAAACCCAGAAGCGGCAGGCACGGTGATCATGCCGCCTTCATCGACAGGGCCAAACAAAGCCTCGCCAAGGGCATCATAGCGCGCGCCATATCGTTCGACAATTTCCCTTGCGCGTTCAAGTGGGCGTTCGGCGCGCAATTCGGTACGGTAGCTTTCGGCCAGTGCGCGTGCCCAGAACGCACGCGGCGTCATTTTACCTGCCATGAGCGGGGCGGCTTGATCGGCAAAATGTATGGCAGCTTTGGTAAGACAGGTAACCAAGCGGCTGCGCAAGTCTTCATCAGTGCAAGCCATGATCAGGCACGGCTGAGAGAACCGGGCCCAGATCATCGGTTCGCGGGCACCCCCCGTGACGCGCCGTTCAAACGCCGGCAGCGAAACGATGGAGTATTTACTGCTCATCGGCTGGCCCTGCGTATCGGTGGCTTCCAGAAAATGAACGCTTGGCGGTAATAAAAGGCTGGCGAGCGCTTTTGGGCCTGTTCCGTGCACATCACTATAGCTCTGTGTCAGGACATAGTAATCGAGCATCTTCTCGATATTATCAGCTTCGCGCAGGCCCGAGCCATAAAAAATGAAAGCCTGCACGGTTGCGCCGTGTTTTTCGCGAATCGCTTTTGCCATAGCTATAGCGCGTTGCGGCGGGCTCGCAGATTGCTCAGCGTCAACAATTTTTTGAACACGGAGGAAACGGTCTGGGCCTGATATGCGGCTTGTCCTTTTCATCGAATGAAAACTGCCGGGCGGGTTGTTGAAACTTTTATCTTGCCAGAGGGGGGGGCACTTAAAAACTCACCATCCAGAACGATGTCACCGTCATAGACCATCAGTGCTTCGTCGATATTAAAGCTTTCCATGCCGCGTTTGCGCATGGTGTGGCCCGATGCGCCGGTCAGTATACCGAGCATGGCCCGTACCAGGCCGTTAGCTGGCCATGTGGCATGCGTAAATTTCAAAGGTGCATCTTCTGTTCCCCAAAAAGGGTCGATCTTCAGGTTAAATTCCGGCAGCGTCGTCGCTAAAGTGAACAGGTGAGAGCCTGCTGCATGAAAGGCAGATGTCTCAAGCGTCAAATCAGAAGGGCGCATCACTTCATTACCCTCCGGGCTGCGTGGGCCAAAGATTAAGCGTGCCAGCGTTAAGCCGACGGCGATGGATCCATTGGCCCCTTTGCTGTGCAGTTTGCGCCGACAAAACCGGATGCCATTGGGCAGCGCACCGGTTGAGAGGAAAAATCCGTAAATGGGTTGCGCGCCTTTTGCGAGGCTGATTTCCAGAAGCGGTAAATCATGACGACGCTGTGCAACTTGCCCGGCGCGTAGATCTGCCAGCAGGTCGCGAATGCCACCTTTTCCTGCCTTGCGTACACCCATGACCTTGGCAGCCAGATTCGTCATCCCCCCGGGCAGGAGCGCAATAGGCGTATCTTTGGGCATGCCTGACCGCCCGCTCAGGACTTCAGATATGACCGCCATTGCCGTTCCATCACCGCCTTCTATGAAAAGCGCATTCACCCCTTGGCGGGAATAATCCTGCAAAATCGTCGGCAGGTCTGGAAATTTGTGCAGGCACCTGAACACCGCGTCGCTTTCGCGCTCTGCAGCGATTTCGAGAATTGATCCACGCTTAGAAACCGAATGACTGAGCGGGTTTGAAATCATGCCAAACCGCCAGCTCATGCAAGAATCTCCTGATTCAGCCAGAGATAAAGTCCAATCGCGCTAATGACGATAGGAGCTCCCAGAGCAGCGATTTCAGGAAGCAGCGCACCATTGGCGCCCATGGTGATAAGAATGCCATCGACAATCATAAAAAGAAAGCTGATGCCCACACCAAGGATCAATTCTAATGTACCTGTATCGCGACGGCCAAGTTTCTGCATAATAGGGGCAGCAAGCAAGAGTAGGGCCAAGGCTGAAAATGGCAGGCTGAGGCGTTTGATACTCCAAACCTTGTAGGAGGCAGATGGGCGGCTGCCTGACCCGCGAAAAGACGCAAAGGCTCTCAAATCCTCTAAGGCCAGATCACGTGGCTCAGCAGCAAGTTTGTCGATGAGAAGAGGTGTTTGGTTGGTGACCCAACTTGTCAGCGGCGGGGGCGGATCTTCGGCATTATCGACGGTCAGTGTCTCGATGCCCTCAAGCGCCCATGATCCATTTTGATAAGTTGCACTTTGCGCCCAGCTAACGCGTTGCACATAGCCTCCACGATCACGGTGAAAGAAGGTAAGATCTGTTAGAATGTCCAGGCCAATGCGGCCTTTCATCCGTACAAATAATCCGTTGTCGTTGAGCCAGAGCGGTTCATCCTCTGTGACGGTGCCTTCCTCATACTCCCCGATGCCCCAGGCATTGAGGGCTTGTACGGCAGGGGGCAGTGTGTGGTTGATCAGAAAGAGTGAGGCGACTGATACGACCAGCACAACTGGCATCAAAGCGCGTACCTGGGCAAACACCGATAGGCCGATCCCCTGAATAGCGACGAGCTCATTGCGCCGGATCAGAGACACAAACGTTAAAAGCAAGGCGAGCATGACGGAGAACAGAAAAACCAGATCATAGATCACCGGCGCGCGCAGCATCATGTAGCGCAGAGCCCCCCCTTCAGTGCCGCTGGCTGCGATAGCAGATGCATTGGCCAGCGAATCGAGCAGGCCAACCAGCACCACCATGCCAAAAATCGTCACAAGCCAGCGTGCCAGAAAGATCTTGCTGATATATATAATCAGGCGTCGCATGGATCAGGCTTTGTCCTTTACAGTACGAAGGCCAAAAATAGACCCTATGCGATGGAACACGGCCCTCAGCGTGGCACCAAGATCAAAGGATAAGAGCATGAGCGGCGGCGTGGCCACGCGCAGTGCACTTCGAAGAAACAGACTAAGGCCGATCAGTGCAACAAGTGTGAAAACAGGCCATGTGCCCATCCAGGGTGCGATTTTCCCGTCAACGGCGAGGGTTTGACCCATTTCAAGTGATTTCTGAACGATCAATAAAAAGACGATCGCAACCGCAATGCCCGTCGATTGGAAGGAACGGCCATAGCCAAGCCCCATCGGCAGGGCAATTAAAGGCAGCAAAAGCAATAGTAGAGAGCGCCCTAAATAGGCATGCCCAGCTGCAGCTGCAACATGGGGCGCAACGATGCCAGCGCCTTCACCCCGCGCTTCACGAAAGAGTTCATTCAGTGTCATCTCACGCTCATCATCGCCGCGAATACGAAAGGCCATCGCATCGCCTTCAATGTTCCAGTCAGCGACCCGCCAGTTTATCTGCTGAACAATTGTATTTTCCGGCGTCACCTCAATGGCTTGTCCGTTGTCCAGAGTAATTAGTGTTTCATTATCGCTAAACCCGCGACGAATCTTC
Source organism: uncultured Hyphomonas sp. (assembly GCA_964443965.1). Lineage (GTDB taxonomy): Bacteria > Pseudomonadota > Alphaproteobacteria > Caulobacterales > Hyphomonadaceae > CALLCD01. Next base: position 14,997 of record CAYUFN010000010.1, read on the forward strand.
CCGCTTGGCGCAGTTGTAATGCGTGACGTGTTGCCTGTGCGTCCCTCTTCAAGAATAAAGATTTGCCCCAGCGTGTCGCCGCCTGTGCGTTGCTGAGTCCAGACGACGCGGCGTCCAACCTGGGCAAATTTTCCTTCTTGAAAAACGGCCTCAGCTGTAGACTGGCTCACCTGATGTACCGTTGCGCGGTAATCATAGCGGCCCAGAGGCTGAAGATAGCCCATCAGAACGATGCTAAATAGCGCAAGTGCCATTGCGATCCACATAAAGGGCCGTAGAATTTGAAAGAGAGAAACACCCGCCGCGAGGCTGGCCGAGAGTTCTCCGGTACGGCTCACCCGGTCAACTGTAATCAAAACGCCAAGTAACAATGCCACCGGAATCGCAAGGCCTAAATAATAGGGTAGCAAATTCAACAGCATGCGGGCCGCCGCGCCCATAGTGTCAGAAGTATTGGCCACCAGCTCAAAAATACGCAATAGCCGTTCAAGCAGCAAAACACCAAGGGCCAGACCGACTAAACCTGCTACAACCTGAATGCATTGTTTTAAAAGATAAAGATCGAGACGGCGCATTACAGCCTTTTCACGCATAAGGGGTTATATTTATGTGATAAACTGCCCATCTGCAGAAAGCTACCTTAAGCGCCGAAAGAAAGTAGGTTTAGTCATGTTAAATGTAAGAGACTTTGGTAAAAACGCCTCTAAAAGCATCGTGTTTGCCGCTCTGCTTGCCACGTTTACGCCTGCTTTCGCGGATGGAAGCGTCAACAGCACCGTAACGGACTCTGTGCTTGATTTGCGCCCTGAAGACGTGCCGAATGCCTGTGATGCCACTGTTCCGCAAATTCGTGTCACGGTGAATGGCGTTAGCGCAACTGGTATACTCGCGGTTGAAGTTTATAATGATGACACTAAAAACTTCCTGTCTAAAGAGGGACGCATCAAGCGCGTGCGCGTCGCGGCCGTAGAAGGGAGACAGACTGTTTGTGTCAATGTGCCGGGCGCAGGCATCTATGCTGTCGCCTCTTATCATGATCTTGATGCGGACCGGAAACTGGATCGAAGATGGAATTTCCTGCCTAAAGAGCCGTTTGCTCTCTCAAATGATCCAAAATTAAAGCTTAGAAAGCCACGCCACCGGGAAGCTGCATTTACAGCCGGCCGCCTTGGCGCTGATATTACGGTCAATTTGCGCGGGTCAAAGCCAGATAGATAGCTGTTGTAAAGCGGTCAGGTTTTCTTAAAATTTTATGGGCGCGCGCCTTGTCGCGGGACAATAACGTTTGAACGCGCTATAGTTAGGCTGACAATGTGTCGCCCGAATAATTCAATATTGGATGCGTGTTATGTTTATGAGTTTTAACGCCTGGAAAAATCAGCAACATTTGCTCAATCGTATGGGCGTTAAAGAGTTAAATGTCGCTTATTTTACGTATCCGGGCGTGCAAATCTATTTGGCATGCCTCATCGCAGCGCTCGGGGCGACTTTGTATTATGGTGGTGCTCTCTGGCCACTTCTCGGCGCTGCCGCTGCACCACTGATTGGGCATCCGGTTGTGTGGTACATTACTCATCGCTGGATTTTACACTCACACATATTGATGAAATTCAAAGCCACCGCAAAATTGTGGAAGCGCACGCATTATGACCACCATCAACGCCCCAATGAGCTAAGCGTTCTGTTTGGTGGCTTGCACACGACGCTACCGCCAATTGCCTTTATCTATGGCCCGATTGGGTTCTGGATTGCCGGGTCGGGCGGTGCAGCACTGGCGATTGCGTCGGGCGTTTTCATGACCATGTTTTACGAATATATACACTGCATCCAACATCTGGGTTTTATGCCAAAAGCGGATAAGCCGCTCGGCAGGTACCTGCAATATGTCAAACGTGCCCATTTATTGCATCATTTTCATGACGAGAACGGCAATTATTCCATCACCACCTTCTGGTTTGATGCGGCCGTAGGCAGCTATTACAAGACGGCTGCTGACCGTCCGCGCAGCGCCACAGCACGCAATATCGGCTACACAGATGCAATGGCAGAAAAATATCCATGGGTGCGCCAGGCAACTGAACAGATGGACGACAGGCAAAGCGACGCGTCGCCAGTTGCCGGAAATGTCAGTTCAAGCTAGGCCTAGGGCTTTCTTATCCTTTAAAGGTCTCACGCTATGACCCAGACGCTCCGTATCGTTCAGGCGACGACCCCCGCTGATATGAAGGCGTTTGTAAATCTGCCTTATGACCTTTATCGCGGTGAGCCGGGCTGGCGTCCGCCCCTGCGGATGATGCAGGCAGAGCAGTTCAATCCGAAAAAAAACCACGGCCTTGATCATCTTGATGTTGTCTATTGGCTCGCCAAAGCAGGCGATAAAGTGGTTGGCCGTATTGCCAGTTTTGTAAACCACTTCCATTTAGACGTTCACAAGGATGAGACAGGCCATTTTGGATTCCTGGATACTGACCCGGCTTGTTCTGGTGCCGCGCCTGCGCTTTTAAAACAGGCTGAAGACTGGCTGCGCGTGAAGGGCATGAGAAATATTGGCGGGCCTTTCAATTTCTCTGTCAATGAAGAATGCGGCATGCTCATCAGCGGGTTTGAGACACCGCAAATGATGCTAATGCCGCATGGTCGCCCTGATTATCCGGCTGTTATGGATGCGCAGGGGTATGAAAAAGCCGTTGATACGTTCGCTTTCCTTGGCAACACGCATGAAGGGTATCCGCGCCCACCGATTGTTGGGAAAATGCAGGCCTATGTGGAAAAGTCAGATCGGCTCAATATTCGCCCCATGAAGAAAGGCAAGTTCGAAGAAGAAATTGCGCTCGCAATGGATATCTTCAATGATGCCTGGGCGAATAACTTCAATTTTGTGCCCTATTCAGATGCGCAGGTTCAGCATATGGCCAAGGAAATGAAGCTCCTGATTGATCCTGCTGGCTTCTGGTTTGGCGAGATGGATGGCGAGGCTAAGGGCTTTATCCTTATGCTGCCAAATTTGAATGAGGCCATACGCGATCTGGACGGACGCTTGTTTCCTTTTGGCTGGGCAAAATTATTATGGCGATTGAAGGTGGCTGGCCTGAAATCTGCCCGCGTGCCGCTTAATGGCATTCGTCAGGAGATACAGAAGAAGCGCTCGGGCAGTGCCCTTATGCTGGCGCTTTTTGAAGTCTGTTACGGGGCCATGCGTCCACGCGGCATCGAGGATGTAGAGCTTAGCTGGATACTTGAAGAAAATGTCGACGTCCAAAATATGATCAAGCTCTCGTCAGCCGAGGTGTACAAGACATACCGGCTCTACAAAAAAGCATTGTAATGCTAAAAACGCCTGCCATCTTGCCGGTCCGGAATGTGTTATGACGCATGAGACGGCAGGTAAACGTATCGCAAAAAATACTGGCCTGATGTTTGGCGGCAAAGGCGGGGGCGCGATCTTCAACCTTCTGGTGCTTCTTGTTGTTGGTCGCGGGCTGGGCCTTGAAGTGGCCGGCTCGCTTTTTATTATTCACGCGACCATGCTGACAGCCGCAGAGCTTGGCGGGTTTAAATCCTGGCAAGCGTTGATTAAATTTGGCGTGCCGCATCGCGAGGCAAATGACATAGGCGCGCTGCACAAACTGTTGCGTTTCTCAATTGGCCTGGACCTGATTTCAGCGGTGATTGCCTGTCTTGCTGTTGAAGTATTCTTGTGGTTTGCCGCCGGCGTGATTGGCCTTGCGCCTGAATATAAGCCGTTAGCGATGGGGTATTGCGTGGTCATCTTGCTACGCCAGAAATCTGCGTCGATTGGCGTGCTGCGCTTGCTCGACAGGTTCGACCTTCTGGCGCTTCATGCGGTGGTCATGCCGCTTGCGCGTTTGGTTGGTTCCTTGATAGCCTGGGCAATAGGTGGCGGGCTAGGGGCCTTCGTGACGGTTTGGTTTGTGGCGGCACTGGCAGAGTATCTCGTGCTGTGGTTCTTTGCTGCGCGCGAGCTGCGCCGTGCAGGTTTGTGGAAGGGCTTGTTTGCAAAACCACCAACCCTGCGCGCGCCTGAAGCTGGTCTTTGGCGCTTTTCATGGACGGCAAATATTGACTCCAGCATTGCAGTGGCCAAGCAGGAAATACCTGTTTTGCTCGCAGGGGGCGTTTTGGGCGCAGCCTATGCCGCTGTTTTCAAGGTTGCCATGCAGATTGCCAGTGTGCTGGTGAAAGGCACACAGCAACTTGATGAGGTCATCTATCCAGAACTTGCAACCATGGTCGCGCGTGGTGAAGCACATAAAATCTGGCCACTGATAATCCGTTCTGGTGCAATACTCGTTAGCATCGCGGTGGCTGTTGGTGCCATTGTTGGTCTGCTTGGACCGGATGTTCTGTCGCGTGTCCTGCAAAAAGATTATGGGCCAAGCGCGCCACTGGCAACACTGCTTTTAATTGCCGGGGCTATCTCTGCAGCTTATGCGCCGCTTTTGCCAACACTATACGCGGCTGGCCGACCCGCGCAGGCTGCAATTGCGCGTGCCACGGGCGTTGGTGTGTTGCTCATTCTCTTTGTGGTTCTGGCAAATACCATGGGCACGTTGGGGCCAGGCTGGGCCTTTGTGATTGGCGATCTTATCGCCTTCGTCATGGCGGCTATTTTAACCCATCGCGCACTTGCACACCATATTGCCAACGATCCATCAAAACCTTCATTCTGACAGGAAGCCCTATGCCCGGTACTGCAATATTCGATCTTGATAAAACCATCACCCGACAGGGCACGTGGAGCCGATTTATTCGCTATGCAACCGGGGGCAGTTTTGGGTTTTGGGCGAAGCTCCCGCTCAATGGCTGGCAGGCGTTAAAGTACAAAGCCGGGTTTGCCGATCGCGCCTCTGTAAAGGTGTGCTCTATCGCACTTTATTTTGAAGGGCAGGAGAAAGCCGCTCTACAGGAGAAAGCTGACGCGTTTGTTGCAAAAGATATTGCAAGTGGCTTGCGCAAAGAGGCGCGCGCTGTCATCGAAGCGCACCGGGCCGCTGGCGACCGGTTGATCATCGCAAGCGCTGCGGTGGACCTGATTTGCAATGCTATGGCCCGCGAGCTTGGCTTTGATGGTGTCATCTGTACACGCTTGAGTTGGGGTGAAGACAATCGTTTACGCAGTGCGCTTGAAGGTGAGAATTGCTATGGCGTAGAAAAATTACGTCGCGTAGAAGCATTTTTTGATGGCAAGCGCCCCCCCGGGCCAGTTGTTTTTTATTCTGACCACCACACAGACTTGCCATGCTTAAAATGGGCTGATCGGGGCGTCGCGGTAAACCCGAGCCCACAGTTGCGCAAACGTGCCCCAGCCAATAATGTTGAAATCGTCGATTGGGATGCTTAGGCCAGCAACAGCCGTAATTTTTCAAGGGCGGTTAGTTTGGCGTTAAAATCTGTCCAGTCATCATCTGTCGCAATAGAATCCCAGATCGCTTCGATCTCGTCGATCAAAAGGCTTTCAGGGATCGCCGCCTGAAAATAACTGGCTTGCAAGCGTTCGGGCCTATCAGGTGAACGCGCGCGCAAGGCGGCACGCACGGGGGCAAACATTGCATCAGCATAAAGGTGCGCAACCGGACTGTCCTTGGCGCGCGCCTGGCTCGCGCCACCACCAAACCAATCAAAGAAAACCTGTGGCCACGGAGCCTGACTCTCCGTCATCCAGGCATAAAAAAGCCCGAGAAATTCCAGGTCGGCGTCTTTCTCTCCGGTTTGCAGTCCCAGCAAACAGAACGTCTGATCAATAAAGCCTTGATGGTAAGCAGGTTCGTAGGCTTGCAGGGCATCATGCAAGGCTTGCGTTTCGCAAAGCGGGGAGAGCGCGGCACCTAGCTGTTGTAATGCCCAGAGGCCTTGCCCCGGCTGGCGCCCAAAACGGTAAAGACCTTGGCTGTCAAAATAAGCGGCGGTGAAGTTCGGGTCACTGGTTGGCAAAAATCTGTAAGGACCAAAGTCAAACGTCTCGCCAGTGATGTTGAAATTGTCCGTATTCATCACGCCATGAACAAAGCCGGTGCCCATCCACTGACCAATCATCTTCCCCACATCCTGCGCAATAAGCTCCAGCAGGGCCGCGCACTGTCGGGCCATATCCGGGTCGGCTGTCTGTGGGTAATAATGGGTGACCACATGCGCCACGAGCCGTGCGAGGTTTTCCGTTTCACCAAGCGCCATGGCCCGCTGAAATGTTCCAAAGCGGATGTGGCTTTCCGATAGGCGCACCATTACGGCCGATCGTGTGGGTGATGGTTCGTCTCCACGTATTAGCGCTTCACCGGTTTCAACCAGAGAGAACAGTTTTGAAGTCTTCACGCCAAGCGCCTCAAGATATGCAGCCGCCAAGACTTCGCGCACACCGCCTTTCAGCGTAAGTCGCCCATCCCCTTGGCGCGACCACGGTGTCTGGCCGGACCCTTTGGTGCCAAGCTCCAGCAACTTACCATTATTTGTTTGGAACTGCGCAAACAGGAAGCCGCGCCCATCGCCCAGGTCTGGATTATAATTGCCAAACTGATGGCCATGATAGCGCATGGCCAAAGGTTGTGGCAGGTTTCCGGGCAGGGGTGTAAACTTTGAAAATTGCTCTGCCCACTGCGCATCACTTAATCCACCAAGGCCAATCGCGCGCGCCCAGCGTTGATTGCGGAACCGCAGCTTGGCATCTGGAAAGGAGGCAGGCTGAACCGGATCACTAAAGCCATCGGCAATTTCAAGTATGGGTGGCCAAGAGCCTGTCTTGCTCACGTGCCCAGAGCCCCAAGCGCCCTACCGACCACTTCACCTGCCTCATGGATGGCTTCGCGTGCAGGTTTTGAAATGCCTGTCAAATTCATAAAGCCATGCACCATATTCTTATGCTCGCGAATGGTGACGGGAACACCATGGGTTGAGAGCTTTGAAGCGTAAGCCCGGCCTTCATCGCCAAGTGGGTCCCAGCCGCATAAAATGAAATGCGCTGGCGGCAGGCCGGCAAAGTCTTCTTCAGCAGCAAAGAGTGGAGAAACGCGTGGGTCTGTGCGCTCAATCTCCTTGCCGACATAAGCATCGCGGAAATAATCAAACAGGTTTGGTGAGATGAAAAACCCGCTTTCCTGAAAGCTCATTTTCTTGGCACGAATATCAACAAATTGCACCAGCGGATAAAGCAAAAGCTGAAAAGCGGGCATGGGGCCATCGGTGCGGTTCATTTCCTGTGCCAGAAAGGTGGCCAGGTTGCCGCCTGCACTGTCGCCAGAGACAGCGATACGATCCGGGTCCATCCCGATCAAGTCTGCACGGGCAATTGCCCAGCGCCAGGCAGCGTCAGCATCTGCATGGGCTGCGGGAAATTTATGTTCCGGGGCCAGGCGATAATCAATGGCCAAAACCCGGCAGCGTGAAGAATGTGCCAGTCGGCGTGCAATAATATCGTGGCTGTCAAGATCCCCCAGCACAAAGCCACCGCCATGAAAAAATACAATGCCAGGGCCTGCACCAACCCCGGCACCAAGCGGTGTGTAAAGCCTTGCCGGAAGCGGGCCATCTCCACCATCTACAATTTGCGCTGACACATCGGCTAATTGGGGAATATCTGGCTCTACTGCACGGCTGGCCTTGAAAAAGCTGGCGCGCAGGCGGTTTGCAATCTGCTTGCTGGACAGGCCGGAAAAATCTGGTGGGTTAAACGCGATTGGGCCGAGGCCAACTGTTTCCATAAATGCGCGCAGAGTTTTGTTCATATCCATAAAAAGAGTGATGACGCGAATTTAGCTCTGTGCCAATATAGAATCTATGAAAACTGTTGATGTCTTTTGGTCGTTCCGATCCCCGTATTCCTATCTTGCCACAAAGCGCCTGAGAGGGTTGCAAAACAAGTGGGAGGCGCGCATTCGCCCGCGCCCTGTTTATCCAATCGCGATTCGCACGCCGGACTTTTTTGCAAATGCGCCCGATCAATGGGTTGGCTATTTGCTCAAGGATATTTTCCGGCTATCGCAATATCTGCAAATACCGATTGGCTCGCTCCAGCCCGACCCGGTCGTGCAAGACATGGCAACGCGCGCCATTGCGCCTGAACAGCCCCACATTCACCGTTTAACACGCCTTGGTATTCTGGCATGCGAAGCTGGGGATGAGGCAGGCTGGGCCTTTATGGATGAAGTTTCGCACGTCATTTGGTCAGGCCAGCCTTGGACAACAGGGACAGTGCTCGCCGATGCTGTCGCGCGGGCGGGGCTTGATTTAGCAGCGCTCGACGATCGCCAGGACGCCGAGAAAGATCGGTTAGAGGCAGCGATTGAAGACAATCAAACGGCCCAGAATGAAGGAGGACACTGGGGCGTTCCACTAATGGTGTTTGAGGGGGAACCCTTTTTCGGCCAGGACCGTATTGATTTGCTCGAATGGCGTCTTGAGGAAGCCGGTGTCGCAAAGAAAGCCTAGCGCCCCTTCAGGCCAGATCCGCCCCGCACCATATCCACCCAAAGACGCCCTTTGGTCACCTGGGGCAGCGTGTTGGCGGCCATAATCAAAGATGCCCCAATCGCACACATATCGGCTTGGTCCGCTTCAGCTGGGCGCGCCAGCAGAGGCGCGATCTGCGGATCTGTTTTGAGCGAGTCGAGCAAAACCTGCAGGGTTTGCCTGTCAACACTTGTGAAGCGGCCGTGAGAGGCAGGGCTGTCTCTGGCTTGCGCCATACCCTCAAGCAGAATTGCCATCAGTTCAAACCCATACTGGTCAATTCCGGGTACGCGCCCGGGCAGCGTTTCAAGGAGGCGGGTCAGCGCTTGTGCGGGAGTAGGCGAAGCGGCGAGCGCCATATAATGACTGCTCATACAGTAGGCGTTATTGTTTTGTGAGGCCACTTTCAGGCGCGCACGGGTGAGGGTCAGCATGCTGTCAATTATCTGGGTATCAAGATGCTCCAGTAAATATTTGTGATCCCCAAGAAGTTGATGCATGTGCGCCACGGCGACACGCACCGCATCGGTACGATTGGTCGTGTTCTGTAGTTTTGCCTCTAATTGTTGATGTGCGTACAAATCAAAATCTAGCAACGCACGGTCAAATACCGCAATATCATAACCTTTAAAAGCTATTTGAAAAATGTTTGCCTCGGCTTTTATGAGCTTAACTTGATGTTTCTCATCGAAAGCATTTACCGGCGTGTTTGCGCTTGGCCACAATAGGGTGAGACTTAGAGCACCAACCACCAGACATCCGGCAAGGCAGGCAAAAACCAGCCGCCCTGTGGTGCCTATCGTTTCTATTTTCGGCCGCGCATCGTACATATTCAGCCCCTATTACATAACAGGGTTTAGCTGAATATGCCTATGGAAACCTTAAGCTGGCATCACCAAGCTGCCTGCGACGCGGCTTGGCCGAAAAGGCAGGGGAGCAGGTGGATGGGTGTGCCTGATAGAGAGCTGGTTTCAAATTATTTTCCACTCGTGTGGCTCGAACGTCTGGCCGGTCAAATGAATCAGATCAAACACAACCGAGTCTAGCTCACGCGCCGGTCCGTATCCCCCCAATATTTTTCGCGTAAATCTTTACGCAGCACTTTCCCTGAGGGATTGCGCGGGAGTGCATCGATAAAGTCTATCGATTTTGGGCATTTGTAGCTGGCAATACGTTCTTTCGTGAATGCAATAATCTCTTCCGCACTCGGATTAGTATCGGGTTTGGCCACAACAATGGCTTTAACCGTTTCGCCCCATTTTTCGTCTGGCACACCAATCACTGCTGCATCTACAATATCGGGATGCGCAAAGACGGCATTTTCAACTTCAGCAGGATAGATGTTTTCACCACCCGAAATGATCATGTCTTTGACCCTGTCATGGATATATAGAAACCCATCTTCGTCAAAATAGCCTGCATCGCCAGTATAGAAAAAATTATCGCGGATGGCCTCCTCTGTGGCTTCAGGCCGGTTCCAGTATCCCTTCATTATGAAGTCAGATTTGATAATGATTTCACCAACGTCCCCGGTCGGCACTGAGTTGCCGTTGGCATCAACACATCGCACGATTGTTCCAGGATAAGGCACCCCGCATGAGCGTAATTTGCCCCATGCCGGATTATGCGCTTCAGGCGGCAGGAAGGTGCCGCCGCCCGTTGTCTCTGTCAGGCCATAAACTTGTGTGAACTGACATCCCATCAGGTCCTGTGCCTCCAAAAGTAGGCTTTCTGCAATCGGGGAGGCCCCATAAGTGACGATTTTCAAAGACGAGAAGTCGGTGTCTTTGGCTGCGGGGTGCTGTGTCATCATCAAGATAACAGCAGGCACCCAGAAGGCATGTGCGATTTGTTTTTCCGGGATCAGTTTCAGGATGAGGCCAGGATCAACATCGCGCAGAATCACAGTCTCGGCCCCTTGTGCGAGTGCCAGCACGCCCACATTCACACCAGCAACATGGAAAAGCGGCATGGCGTTCATGACCGCTTCGCCTGCATAATAGGCGGACCATGTCAGATCAGCTGCCTGCCGCATGAAGGAAAGATAGTTATGATTGGTTAACTGCACACCCTTGGGCAGCCCGGTGGTCCCTGAGGTATAAAGCTGGATAACATCATCCTCGACCAGATGCGCGAGCATCGGGTCCTCGTCTGACTGTTTGCCCATAATATCGCTGTAGGCAGGCCAGTCGGCATAGTCTCCATCAATGGCGATAATGCCTTTAAGGCTTGGGATCGCTTCTGCAAAAATGGCGGTGATCTCGTAAAATTCAGCAGCCACAAAGAGGATTTTTACCTGTGCATCAGCGGCGATGAACTCCATTTCAGGGGCAGCCAAACGGTTATTGATCGAGGCGAGGGTCGCCCGGGCCTTTGTCGCGCCAAACAGGATTTCATAATAAGTATCTGTGTTTTTACCGAGATAGGCAACGCGGTCGCCCGGGGCGACACCGGCTTCTATTAATGCATTCGCAACCCTGTTTGAGCGGATATCAAGCTCGCCATATGTTGTTGAGCGCCCCTCAAACCAAAGGGCATTAGCGTCTGCGCGTTTACGCGCCTGAATGCGTGGAATGTCAGCGATGGCGTCCATGCCGTCAAACTCGATCATGGTGATCTCCCGATTATTTTCTCTTTTTTCCTACCTTAGCGCGTCTGTGTCAGACATAAAGCCCTTCAATATGATGCGAACTCCCTCTAAGGTTCATCAAAAATTACGGAGGGCACCTAATTGGCTGATTCACGCAGCATTATTTTGCATCATTATGCCTCGTCGCCATTTTCAGAAAAAGTGCGTCTGGCGCTGCGCTTAAAGAACCTTGGCTGGACCAGTGTCGAGGTCCCTGTCATTATGCCCAAGCCTGATCTTGTTCCTTTAACGGGCGGGTATCGGCGCACACCCATTATGCAAATTGGTGCTGATATTTATTGTGATACGGCAATTATTCTGCGTGAATTGGAACGTCGGTCTCTTATGCCGTCTCTAAACTTGCCAGGGCATGAGGGGGTTGGCGCAATGGTGGCGTCATGGGCCGATGGGAAATGGTTCCAAACAAGTGTCGGCGTCATCTTTGGCGCGCTTGGCGATAATGTACCCGAAGCCTTCCGCAAGGACCGCGAAGCCCTGTCTGGTCGCCCATTTGACACCAAAGCCATGGCTGCCGCTGCGCCTATGCTGCGCGACCAATGGCGTGCGCAAATGATGTGGATTGAAGAACGCCTGCAGGGCGGTACAGGTGCAGGGGCCGGGAATTATATTGTTTCGACCAAACCCGGCATGGTCGATGTCCATGCCCATATGAATGTCTGGTTTGTCGCGCAACGTGTACCTGATTTTGTAGAAGCGTGTTTTGAAGGTGCTCCGCGCACAAAGGCTTGGTATCAGCGGCTAAATGAGGCGACAGGGCCTGATCCGGAAGTGATTACCGCGCAAGAAGCCTTAGAGATTGCAGAGGCGGCGGGCCCACGCCTTGTCGCTGCTATTGCTGATGGCCGCGAACCGCAAGGTCTTGCACCTGGCGAGCAAGTTGCCATCGCGCCGGATGACTATGGCAAGGATTGGGTCGAAGGCACACTTGTTCATGCCGATGCGCAGCGCATTATCATTGCCCGCGCGACAGAAACGCTCGGCACGATCAATGTGCACTTCCCGCGTGCGGGCTATCTGGTGCGGCGCGTGTAAATGCGTTTTGCAGCAGCGTTAAGCTGCCTTCAAGGCCGCCACTGCCTCGCTTGGCTCTGCGCGTCTGCGATAATCAAGATCAACGTCTGCGAACAGGATTTTGCCATTACTGCCAACAACATACACAGCCGGGATCGGTAGACTCCAGCCGCTCTGCGCATTCAGGTTCGGCAGATCCAGGCCAAACCCCTGATACAGGTTTTTCAGATCGCCTTCTAATTCAAAGGCAATCCCGAGCGCTTTGGCAAATGCATTTCCAGTATCACTAAGAACAGGATAGGTCAGCGCGTTTTTCTCAGCTGTTGAAAGGGCATTATCGGGTTTTTCCGGTGTGACGCCCACAAGCGTTGCGCCAGCAGCTGTAATTTCAGGCAAAAGGTCCTGATAGGCTTTCATCTCGAAATTACAATATGGGCACCAGCCACCCCGGTAAAAGTTTAAAATCAGCGGTCCTTTGGTCAGCAAGTTGGAAAGCCTCACAGGCTTGCCCGTAGCATCCATCAGTGTTGCATCGGGCAGCGTGTCTCCGATCCCCGGCGCGTTTTTGCCAATGCCTGCGGCAATATAATCAGCGGTCGCTTTTTCCATTGTTGCAATGGCTTCCGGCGGCATACGTTTTGCGCCCTGGGCGGCAACATCAGCGAGAATCTGTTTAAGAGACATAAGCGATTATCCTTGGTCAGTGTTCGCCAAAATCCATATCGTAAGGTCTGGTGTAGGCAACTCAATTTCATGTGAAAGCAACAGTTTTAGCCTGAACGCTTGTAAACTGCGCCCTTGCACGGTTGTATGCACTTAGTATGGAAAAGGAAGCTGCGTGATGGCGCGTCTTATTAAAGTTTTTGGCTTGATTATACTGGCAGCCCTCTTTGGCGCTGGCTGGTATTTGTGGACGCCAGCACCGCCAAAGTTTGATCGCCAGGCGGCCATAGAGGCGGCGGAAGTATATAATGCCCGCATCATACGCGATGCTTATGGCGTTCCCCATATATATGGCCCGCGAGATGGCGATGTTGCGTTTGGTCTGGCCTATGCGCACGCCGAAGATGATATTCAGAACATTCAAGAGGGACGCCGTATATCTCGCGGACAGATGGGTCTTTTAACGGGTCGGGAAGGCGCGATAACGGATTATCTGGTGGCGGCCCTTGGTGCACGTAAAGCAGCTGAAGCAAAATATATGAGCGACATTTCGCCTGAAACGCGCGCAATTTTGGAAGGCTACGCTGCTGGCATAAATTTTTACTGTGCCGAGGCGACCCGTCGATGTGAAGCAGGCCTCGCGCCGATAACACCGGTTGATCTGGTCACGTCCTATGTTGCGCGCACACCATTCTTCTACGGGTTGGATGGGATTCTCACAGAGCTATTCGAGGGAGATATGGATCTTGAAGAAGCAGGCGAAAACGTGCGGGATGCCTTTTTACAAACAGATAAGCGCATCACACTTGGGTCAAATGCAATGGCCGTGGCGCCCAGTCGCTCGTCAGACGGGCACACGCGCCTGTTTGTAAACTCGCACCAGCCCTTTATCGGCCCGGTGGCCTGGTATGAGGCACGCGTCAAATCTGAAGAGGGGTGGGATATGATTGGCGGCCTGTTTCCCGGCACGCCGCTTATCAGCGTGGGTGCCAATCCAGATCTTGGCTGGGCTATTACGGTCAACAAGCCCGATGTGACTGATATCTATAAGCTGACAGTTGATGATGCGCAGGCACCAAAAAAGTACATGCTCGACGGGAGCTGGCAAGCATTGGAGAGCGAAGAAATTATAATTCGCGTCAAGCTTTTTGGCCCGTTCAGCCTTCCCGTCAAACAGACGATTCGCCGCTCTGTGCATGGCCCTGTCTTCGACACTGACAAAGGATTCTTCGCCGTCTCTTTTGCCGGGGACCAGAATGTGAAAGCGGTTGATCAATGGTTCAAAATGAACAAAGCACGCACCTTTGATGAGTGGCAGGCGGCCATGGCAATACAGGGCATTCCCAGCTTCAATTTTATTTATGGAGATGGGGAAGGGAATATCGCATACTATTATAATGCAATCATTCCAAAACGTTCACCAGATTGGGACTGGTCAAAGATTGCGCCCGGTGACCGCAGTGATCTTTTATGGCTAGGCACATATCCATTTGCAACTGCGCCAACAGTTATTAATCCGTCTACAGGCTATCTGGTGAACTCAAATCACACCCCTTTTGAGTCCACAGGAGCGCCTGATAAGCCCAAACGTGAAGCCTACCCTGCCCATTATGGGATTTCTGATTTACCAACAAATCGCGGCCTGCGCGCGCAAGCCCTTTCCGGAAGCGATGAAAGCATAAGCGCCGAAGAATTTATCGCCTACAAGATGGACACGCGCTATGATCCGGCCTCAGGCATCATGACGCATTTGCGCGCGCTTGCGGCCAATCCTGATATTGCTGGCAATCCGGACTATGCTGAAGCTCTTGCTCTGTTTGCTGATTGGGATGGGCTTGTCACCGGTGAGACACGCGCAGCTGCGCTTGCCATACGGGCGACACAGCTGGCACGTGGTGTTGAAATGCGCGGCGGTGATCCCGAAGTGCCAGACCATGAGGCCGCATTGGCTCAAGCCATAAGCGAATATATGGAAGGCTTCGGCCAGATTGATCCAAAATGGAGCGAGGTCAATCGCCTTAAGCGCGATAGCGTAAACCTGCCTCTAACGGGCGCGCCAGATGTTCTGCGCGCGATTTATTCCATCGACAATCCAAAAGATGGCCCCCTCGGGGCAATTGCAGGCGATAGCTATATTCTTTATGCAGAATGGGATGAATCTGGTGCGCAGACCATTAAAACCATTCACCAATATGGCAGCGCCACGCAGGATGTTGTCTCCCCGCATTACGCTGATCAGGCTGAGCTTTTTGCAAATGAGGGCTTTAAAACACCTCCGCTTACGCTGGAAGATTTGCTCAAAGAAGCCACGCGGGATTACCGCCCCGGTAAATCACCTATGCCTTAAGTGTTGCGCGTATCGAGCAAACGGCGGGCTATCACCATAGCTTGAACTTCGCCTGCGCCCTCGAAAATATTGAGGATGCGTGCATCCTGAAGCACACGACTGATCGGGTATTCCAGCGCAAAGCCGTTGCCGCCATGAATTTGCAAAGCATTGTCAGCTGCTGCCCACGCGGCCCGTGCCCCTAGAAGTTTGGCCATGCCAGCCTCCAGATCGCAGCGCTTGCCGCTATCTTTCTGGCGCGCAGAATAATAGGTCAGCTGGCGAATACCAATCAGCTCGGCGGCCATGATCACTAGCTTGTTGGCCACACGGGGAAACTGAAAAATCGGTCCACCAAACTGCACACGATCAAGCGCATATTGCAGGCCAAGCTCGAAAGCGTTCTGTGCCACACCAATTGCCCGCGCCGCAGTTTGTATGCGCGCGCTTTCAAAGGTTGCCATCAAATGCCTGAAGCCTTGACCCTCAGCCTGCCCAAGCAGGTTTTCGCGTGTCACGGTAAAACCGTCAAACGCAATTTCATACTCCTTCATGCCGCGATAGCCGAGCACTTCAATCTCGCCGCCACTCATGCCTTTGGCCGGGAAAGGGGTGGCGTCATCTCCACGCGGCTTGGTAGCAAGGAACATGGAAAGACCGGAAAAATTGCGCGTCTCCGGATCAGTCCGCGCGAGCAAAGTCATCATGTCAGCACGTACCGGATGTGTGATCCATGTCTTGTTACCAGTGATCGTATAGTTTGTTCCGTCATCAGATAGAACAGCACGTGTACGCAGCGCGCCAAGATCTGAACCGGTATTTGGTTCTGTAAAGACGGCAGTAGGTAAAATTTCCGCTGACGCAATTGCGGGCAGCCATTTTTCTTTTTGCGCCTGTGTCCCGCCAATCAAGATAAGCTCTGCGGCAATCTCTGAGCGTGTGCCCAGTGACCCAACGCCAATATAGCCGCGCGATAATTCTTCTGACACAACGCACATGGCGATCTTGTCCATGCCAAAGCCGCCAAACTCTTCTGGGATGGTTAGACCAAAAACGCCAAGCTCACCCATTTCCTGAACCACATCCATCGGGATATATTCATTCTTAAGATGCCACTCATGGGCGAAGGGTTTGACCTTGTCATTAGCAAATTTGCGAAACTGGTCGCGCACCATGTTCATCGTATCGTCCAGGCCGGTGTTTTCAACCGTAGCTCGGCCAAGTGCGTCGGGCAGTAAAGCTGCTGCTGCCGCGCAGGACGCCGGTGTCAGGCCTTCTGTGATCAGCGTCCGAATCGCCGGAGTTTGGAACAGCGTGTCGACCTCAGCAAAAGTGCCAAGCTCATGAGGGCGGATGGTCTCACCCTGGGTCATTGGAATGCCGCCAACAATGTCCGCCAAATAGCGGCTGAATAATATTTGTGCCAGCAAGGCTTCGATATCGCCAAACTTATCATCTGCGTCTAACCGGCTGGCCCAGTGGCTGACCTCGCGTAGCGTTTCGACATAGGTCACCGTCCAGGCGAGGCCATGAGCAAGATGCTGATGATCTTTAAAAGCCATCCGGTCCGGTTTGCCGTTTGGGGCGAGCTTAGCGGTCGCCGCAGATGTCATCGCAGTTGCATAGATATCCAGTGCCGCAATGGCTTGCGCCATAATATCCGTAAGCCCTGAAAGAATAGAACTTGGCGGTTTGCTTGGTTCAGCCATCATGATCTTCCCTGAAGTTTATTGTAAACCTACCTTATCGTGCAGCGCAGCGTTGAAAAGCCAAAAATGCTGCAATGCAGCGTAGCTACCGCAGGGGAATATGTATAAAAGCAAAATTACGAAAAAGCAGGTCAATAGATCAAATTTCATCGATCGGACAAACCATAATTCCATACCTCTGTGCCATTACGGGGCGGTAAGAGATTTCCAGAGGTGGACCAAAAATGGCAAAAACCGTACTCGTGATTGATGATGACCCAACCCAGCGCCGCTTATTGCAGGCAGCTGTGGAAAAGGCTGGTTTTGCCTGCCGTACAGCCCCTGATGGTGAGAGCGGGTATGCCCTGGCCAGCGAAGAAGCAAGTGGCGTTGATGTGGTCCTGCTCGATCTTGTAATGCCGGGCTTGTCGGGTATGGAAACACTTGAGCGCTTGTCCGAACGCCGCCCAGATCTGCCTGTTATTGTGCTAACGGCAACAGGTGGCGTCGACACAGTGGTTAAATCCATGCGCACGGGCGCAACAGATTTCTTTATCAAACCGGTCAGCCCTGAACGCGTGATTGTTTCCATTCGCAATGCGCTGAAAATGACCAGCCTGGCCGGAGAGGTCAAACGCCTTGTCAAAAAGGCAGAAGGCGGCATGAGCTTTGATGATATGATCGCTGGAGCCAAAGCGATGCGCAGTGTGGTGAAAATGGGCCAGCGCGGCGCAGCGTCAAATATTCCAATCCTTATCCTTGGTGAATCCGGTGTTGGTAAAGAAGTCATCGCCCGCTGCATTCAGGGGGCCTCAGAGCGTGCCGGCAAACCTTTTGTAACGGTGAACTGTGGCGCGATTCCGGAAAACCTGGTTGAGTCCATCCTGTTCGGGCACGAAAAGGGGGCCTTTACGGGGGCTGTAACAAAATCATTGGGTAAATTTGTTGAGGCTGACGGCGGCACGCTCTTCCTTGATGAAGTAGGTGAACTGCCGCTGGATATGCAGGTAAAGCTATTGCGTGTTTTGCAAGAGGGGGAAGTTGATGCTGTCGGCTCGCGCCGCCCGACCAAAGTCGATGTGCGTATCATTTCGGCCACCAACAAGGATATGGCCCAGCAAGTAAAAGCCGGGGAGTTCCGTGAAGACCTTTACTACCGCCTGAACGTTTTTCCGATTGACATGCCAAGTCTTCGCCAGCGTAAAGAGGATATTCCTGCGCTCGTGGAGCATTTCATCACACGCTTTAATGCGTCCGAAGGAACGAAAATCACGCATGCCAGCGCTGATACGCTCAAAATGCTGACTGCCTTTGACTGGCCAGGTAATGTGCGGCAACTGGAAAATACCGTTTTCCGCGCGGTCGTCCTGTGTGAAGGCCATGAGCTGCAGCCTGAAGACTTCCCGCAAATTTCCGGTCTCAGCCCGAAACTATCTGATCTGCCGGATCTGCCGGCACCTGCCAATGATCCTGTGGCGATCACCGCGCCTATAGCTAGCCAAGCCAGCAAGGTGCCAGTTGCGATCTTCGGCGCTGATGGGGAGTTACGCGAGCTTGAAGAGGTTGAGCGCGACATGATCCAGCTGGCCATCGACCATTATGAAGGGCATATGTCAGAAGTCTCCCGCCAACTCGGCATTGGCCGCTCAACGCTTTATCGCAAAGTGCGCGAGTATGATTTGAAAGTACGCGAAGAAAAAGAAGCAGGCTAGGTTAAGTTTAAAAACTTATCCCACACTGTCTCCTGCGCGCTATATTGATGCTTCTTCACACGAGCAAAGCGGCAATCGGACCG
>CAYUFN010000011.1:0-33036 GCA_964443965.1 uncultured Hyphomonas sp.
ATCTCCTCATAAGCCAAAACAGAGTTACGTATACCCTTGCTAGACAGAACAGTTTGCAGAAACCGTCTCCGGTTTGATGACGTCGCTATCGATGCCAGGATCCCTTGGCGCGCGCCGACATTTAGTTTTTCCTGTATGGAGCTTGTTAATTCACTGAAAAGTTCCGGGGGCAAAGCAACATCAGAGGCACCATTAGGGTGTTCAATCTCATGATCTTTGAATTTCTGCTCCCATTCAGGGGACAATTGGATGAGCGCCAGGTTCCCCGAAGCATCCTGCAATTTATCCACAATTTGAAATGCCAGGCGCTGTCGCACCATCGCCACTGTTCTCGCAAGATTGAGGGATAATGTTTTTGCCTCAGCAACAACCTCAATAATCAGGAACAGATTACGGATAGCAACCCGCTCTTCCAATAAAGCACGCAGCACGGACAGCAAAAGTTCAGGCGTCACTTTTGCTGGAATATATTCATCCAGAAACCGCTGGTTAGAGCTTGCTCGGTCTGCATCGGATAATTTTGTTAACGCATCTAAAGTGTCCAACATGACCATACGTGTAAAGATTAATGAGAAGTTCGCCTGGACGACTTCCAGCATATGTGTAGATAAAACTTCAATTGGCTCAATGACTGGCACCTCGGCACTGGCAAGTTCCTGCTTCTTACTATTCGTTACCCATCGAGCGGAAGCCTTATAGACAGGCTCTTTAACATTTTCACCTATAATATGCGGCTGCTGATCATCTTCCATAAGGGCGAGAATAGATCCCGGGCGCAAAATACCTGAATCCAGGCGAACACCTTGAATGCGCAATTGATATTCATTTTTCGATAGCACGGGATTATCCGTCATACGGATAGATGGCAAAACAAAACCGTACTCTTCAGCAATGTACCGTCGCATTTTTTCGATACGCGTCTCAATACCCTGCTCCCCCTGCATAACAACCGGGACCAGATCAGGCGCAACCTCCAAATGTATCTCATCAGCGTAAATAGAATCGCCGATTACTGCAGTCTCTTTTAAATCTATTTTCTCGTCGTCATGCTCAGTTGACGTCTCAGTAACATTCCTTCCGTCAATGAGAAAAGCACTCCCCCCGATAGCAAAGGCTGCAAAACAGAAAGGCAAGAAAGGCAAACCTGGAAACAACGCAAATGTAAATAAAATACCTCCAACAATCAGCAAGACAGACTTATTCTCAGCCATCTGCATACCGAGCGTACGGTCAATTGTTCCTTCATCTCGCCCCTTGGACAAAAGTAAAGCAGCCGATACAGAAACAATAATTGCCGGAATTTGAGATACTAACCCATCGCCAACTGTCAAAATGGAATAATTGCTTAGTGCTTCTGCCAAGCTAAGCTGATGCACGCTGATACCAAAGGCGATTCCAGCCAACAGGTTTAGAGCTGTAATAAGCAACCCAGCTACTGCGTCACCTTTTACAAATTTGGATGCACCATCTAGAGACCCCAGAAAAGCAGCCTCCTCTTGCTCTTTCTGGCGTCTGATTTTTGCTTCTTCATGACTGATTGCGCCAACAGCAAGGTCAGAATCAATTGCCAGTTGCTTACCCGGCATGGCATCCAGCGCGAAGCGTGCCCCGACTTCCGCCATCCGGCCTGCCCCTTTTGTTATGACCATAAAGTTGACAATGATCAAAACACCAAAAACGACAAGCCCAACAAAAAGATTCCCCCCCATTATAAACATGGCAAATCCCTCAATAACCCCACCTGCTGCTTGAGTACCGGTATGCCCTTCATTGATAATAAGTTTAGTTGAGGAAACATTGAGTGCGAGCCGCAAAATAAGAGATGCTAACAGCACGCTTGGAAAAGAGGAAAAATCTAACGGCTTCTCGATAAAAATCGCTGTGGTAAATATCAGGATCGCAAAAGCGAAAGACGCTGTCAGACCCACATCCAAAACCCACGCTGGCACAGGCAAAATCATGATCAGCAAAATGATCATAAGACCGATCGCGAGTATCGGTGTTGGTTTAACCAAGTCTGAGAGAAGCGCTGGCATACCCTAATACAATCCAGAAATTGTGGGTAATATAGTGTTAAAAAACAAGTCTAGACAAAGTTTCGTCATATAACCAAGCGTCAGGAAGAAGACGACAATGACAGCAATAATTTTTGGAATAAACGTAAGCGTCATTTCCTGAATAGATGTCAATGCTTGCAAAAGCCCAATAGCAAGCCCCAATACGAGCGTTACCATTAAAATGGGCGCTCCCATTAGGACGGCTGTCCATAATGCTGCCCTTAAGACCTCAAAAATTTCCGCTTCAGACACGGCGCGCCTCCTTTAGTTTAGACAGGCATTCTAAGGAGTTCTTGATAGGCCTCCACAACCTTATCTCGGATTGTTGTCGCCGCATCGAGCACTAATTCAGCATTTGCGAGTGCTTCGACCATGGCATGCGGATCTGCCCCTGATATAGCAGTATCGATTGCAGCCTTCTCAGCTTGCTGCATCGCATCCTTAAAATTTGCGACACCTTCAGCAATTTGCGTATTCGCAGCTTCCGGTTTTGCGATATCAACTTTTGCCGGGCTCTTAGAAACAAGAGGTGTATACGGATTTATACCTAAACCTGACATGACTCACTCCTACCGCTTCAAAATATCCAACAATGATTGATACATGCCTTTTGCTTGCTGGAACGAATTCAAATTGGCCTCATACACTCTATTTGCTTCTCGCATATCAGCCATCTCAACAACAACGGATACATTTGAGCTCGTAAGATAGCCGTCTTGATCTGCCAGTGGGTGTGTGGGGTCAAACTCCCTCGAACCCTCGGTCTGATCAAGCGTTGTAATAACTTGACGGAACTGTCCGGGTAATAAGTTACCGGCCTGAGGTACAAGTAACTTTCTCTGATAGCCAGGCGTATCCGCATTGGAGATATTTTCAGCCGTTGTCCCTAGACGCTGCGACTGTAACTCCATTCCAGAGACAGCCTGCTTCATCGTAGTTTTAAGAATATTCATGGCTCTACCTCCTAACGCCGCCCAATAGCCATTTTCATCAACTGCATTGATTTTGAGTATACTGAAAGAGCCATATTATGCTGGCCGCCAGCTTCGGCCGATTTAAAGATCTCATGCTCTAGGCTAACACTGTTACCATTTGGAGAGACCGGGGTTGCCGCTGTTGAAATCGCAAACTCTGGTGGTGAGCCAGACGCCTGAGATAGCTTCTCCATGTAAGCTTCAAATGGCTCTACAGCCATCGCCTTATAACCAGGTTCCCCTGCTCTTGCGATATTCTCAGCACTGACACGTTGTGTCTCAGCAGCATGCTGCGCCATAGCACCATAAATTCTAAATAAGGGTAGATCGGAAAGCATGGCCAACCTCGATATGGTTAATCTTTCGCCAACGATGGGAGAATATCGTGAAGATATTGTTAACAAAAAAGGCTTATCTATTAACTATCCAAAGCTAACAACAAACTGGACGATAAACATGGAACACACCAGCTTGCATCGACCTGAATCTATCTTTGAGCTCTGGGGGACTGTAAAAGACATCGTACCCGGACAAATTTCTATTGCAGGCGTCAGTAGATTTGCCAGTCTCGGAAATACAATAAAGATCGTGAAAGGCGAAGAGGTTATTCAGGGAGAGATTCTAAGTATTTCAGAAGACAATGCGACGGCCTTGTTGTTCTCACCGGGCACCGCAATCTGTATTGGCGATAAAGTACATGTTGAACAAAATCCAAGAATTAAAATAGGTGACCATTGGTTAGGGAATATACTTAACTATCAAGGTGAAATTCTAGGCAATACTCCAGCCGCTACAAACCGCCAAACAACCTCGAGGACTTTAAATGCTCAGCCGCCACCCGCACACCTTAGACGCGCATTAGGTCCCAGAACTGCCACAGGTTTGATGGTCACAGATACGCTTCTGCCAATCTGCAGCGGCCAACGGATAGGTTTGTTCGCAGGCTCTGGTGTTGGAAAGTCGACTTTATTGGGGCAATTAGCTAGCGGATTAAAAGCTGATCGTGTTGTTATTGCATTGATTGGAGAACGAAGCCGGGAAGTTCAGCTCTTTGCAACTCAAACCCTAACGGAGGCAGCACGATCACATTCTGTAGTCATCGCGTCGACAGCAAGCGACCCACCGAGTGCCAAGAAACGCGCGGCATATTGCGCGATGGCAGCCGCAGAATATTTCCGAGATCAAGGGCATAGCGTTCTTCTCATTATCGATTCATTGACGCGTTTTGCAGAAGCTCACCGTGAAACGGCATTATTAGCTGGCGAAACTCCGGCTTTAAACGCATTCCCTCCTTCAACCACCAGAGTTGTGGCCGAGCTTGCAGAAAGGGCCGGCACAGGAATAAAGGGGACAGGCGATATTACCGCAATATATTCTGTTTTAGTTGCAGGATCAGATATGGAAGAGCCAGTTGCGGATATGGTTCGCGGTATTCTGGACGGGCATATTATTTTGTCCCGCGAAATTGCAGAACGCGGTCGCTACCCTGCTGTTGACGTTTTACAAAGTGTCTCCCGCGCCTTACCGCAAGCAGCCTCAGATAAAGAAAACGCTCTCTTACGAGAGTATAGATTATTGGTTTCCAGATATGAAGAAGTCGCGCCGATGCTCCGCGCCAATCTATATGTTTTTGGGCAGGACCTAGAGACGGACAGAGCAATCCGCCTTCACCCAAAGTTAGACGACTTTGTCAGTCAGTTAAATCAAGGCTCATGCGATGAGGCGTACCAGACACTAGAGAGCATTTTAATGCCAGACGTAGATCCTACACAAAAGGGCAAAACCTAATGCACTCATAGATGATTAGCTAAGCCGGCTAAGAAATAAGTTCTGGCTGGCATTCGCACCAACGCCGGTTAGAAGACTCAGAGCAACCGCACCAGGTGTAAATGGGCTGGGGCCGTTTATGGCAGATTGAATCGCATGAAAGCGCTTTATAACTCGATCTATGTTTTCAGAGGATGCAAGTTCGCTCAGATCCGAGATACCGAACTTACTTTGCAATTGTTCCTGAAGTATTTCACTTTGCCGTTCGATCGGCAATGATTGTAACGCTTCAGGTAAGCCTAACGCACCCTCTAATAATCGTCGAACGGGTACATTTCCCAACAATCGAAACAAAATAGCTGAATCACTCGAGTCTGTCCCAACCAGCCGTTCTATATCCGATTGATAATTTAGACTAAGGCGTTGATCTGCATCAACCTCTCCAACAGCCTCCTCAAATAGCTCTGTTTCAAACTGTGCAGCGATATCTGAAAGTGCTTCAGGTGAAATAGAAATGCTTCCATCTTCATTCGGCGCAAACACTTCTGCAAATCGCTCATAATCTGGATTATTTAATCGCTGTAAAAGAGAGTCATCTGGGTCAGCGACACTTTCTAAAACGCGCCTTACAAGCCCGCCTTTTGCCTCCTCTCCCGCCAAACCAAAAGCCGTCAAGCTGATACGCAAAAGACGTCTATCGGTTAGCAGATCTTCGACCTGAAGAGAGCTGGAGAGGCGCTCCTCAAAATAAGCACGGTCATTTTGGATATTGGGAGTTTCCGAGAAGATCTGTAGTTGCCGATCATACGTAGTTTGCAAAAAATTGTATCCTGCAACTCCGGCTAAAGGTATGGCGGGTCGAAAAACCAATTATGCCACCCTGGCAATCGGTTTTTCAAGGTCGTTATTAAGAGACAGCAAATTTGTTTCGACAATAATGACCTGCTTCAGGAAGCATAGTGCCGAGTAAAATCTTTTGTTTTCAATCATATCGCGTACTGTTGGCATAAGCTGTGGGCTGATGTTTGCGAAAACGTGCGCGAGAGCATCGCACTCCAGGTAAAGTGCAGGAAGCGTCTCTTCTTCTTTTAAATCACCCGTAATTAGCAATTGTATCGCGTAATAAACACGCTTGACAGGGCTATTCACGTCATCTGGGTGTAATGCGTCGGCGCATCTTAGAACGCGTGCGTCACTATCTTTAATACGTATACGTGCATGCTTTTCGCCATTCTCCAATAGTGCACCATTCACGATAAATTTTTCTCCAGGGGACAGAGCGATTACTAGTCCAGACATTAGCTTTTCACCCCACCAGACAACCCTTGCATAATGGTCTTATTAATGTCGATCAAGTCAGCAATGCCCTCCCCACCTGATAGGATTGTCATACTTGTGCGTCTGACAAATTCGGAAAGCGTAAGCAGACCATTTTTTGTTTCCTGCGCTAAAGCGTTCTCAGGCCTCATAAGGTCTGTCGCCAGGAGCGTCCACATTTGCAAATTTCGGCTAATTGCATCCGCCCAAACTGACGGATTAGGCTTATCTTCGTTTGCAACGCTTTCCAAATCATAGGTGATTTGTGTAAATAGCGCATGTTCAATCTCTTTTTCACCAGCAGTACGTTGTTGAACATTTCCGTATGCTTTAAGGGCAAGTGATTGCATTCTGATCTCCGAAAGCAACTAAGAAAGAAACCCGGACGCCCTAATGCGCCCGGGCTGAGAGATTTATCTAAAGAGTGACAACAACTGCTGTGGTGCCTGATTAGCGATAGATAGCGCCTGGGTACCAAGCTGCTGTTGCACCTGAAGCGCTTGCAGTCGTGCTGATGCCGCTTCAATGTCGGAGTCGACAAGCGCACCAACACCTTTAGTCAACGAATCGACAAGTGACTGAACAAACTCACCCTGGTTTTCAATACGTGATTGAGATGACCCAAAGGCGGCTGCGGCATCAATGGCCGTTCCGAGCTGGGTCTCAATAGAGGTGAGCGCAGCAGCTGCAGAAGCATTATCTGTTTCAACATCAAGAGCATTAAGCGCTGTTTCAAATGCACCGTCCAGGTCAGCACGATCGACCGTAATTGACGCGGCTGTTACACTGCCATCAGGCGCTCGATTAAGCGAAGACAAGACCGAGATGCTACCTGTTCCGGACAGCAAATTCTGTCCGTTAAATTGGGCGGCATCAATGATTGAAGTAATTTGCGCAACACGCTCGTCAATATCTGTTTGTATTTGCGAACGGTCAACATTCTCCTCCTGCGCAGAGACAACGAGATCTTTAATCTCTTGCACGGAGGCGACGATTTGCTCTGACGCTGATCTGGCAACACCGACGGTTGCTGACCCAAGATTCAGAGAATCAGAGATTTGTTTAAAACTGGATGCATCACTTTCAATAGTTGTTGAGATAGCAAAAATAGCGGCGTTATCTTTCGCGTTGGAAACCTTTTTGCCTGTTGAGATTTCACTCTGAACACCTTGCAAATCTCTGTTGATATTACGCAGAGTTTCAAGAGCTACTGTTGCGCTATTATTTGTAAGAATACTAGACATTTAATTACCTATCTGTACGTGCAGTGAGCAATAACTACTCACCCCAATTATATAATACGTCTTCCTGACAGGTGGTTTTACCCAAAGACCATTCTTAGGTCTGCATACCCATGATGAGAGAAACTAATTTACATTGTGTAAACGACATCAGATTTTTTTTCGATAACGACCAATTGATCCACCAAACTTTATTCCTTCTCCGTACTGATTATAAACACCTGCATGTGTTTCTCCACTTACATCTCTTAGCCGAGATATCAACTGACTAACTCCGTTCCTCACAGCTAGAAAATGAAGCTCATTCTCTTTTGCTATCTTCGCTACCGCTTTTATGTGCTTGTTTAGAGTATTATCTTTATTGTCTGCACGCTCGGCCTCCATGCATGCCTCAAGCTTTTGTACAAGCGCATGCTTTTCTTCTGCCATGGTTGCAATTTCGCTTGCCCTTCCTTGCTGTAAAAGAACGCGCTCAGAAAGCAACAGATCCTGTAGAGCGACTGCAATGTTTTCAACATTATTTTGCATTCTTGATTTCCCTGGTAAGATTGTTCTGATCGTACACATCGTGAAGATGAGATAGTCCTAAAGGATGCCTTTCAGATATGTCTGCGGCAATCGCTTCGACGACATAGCGAGAGAAAGCTGAGGCCGCCTCTCCGCCACTTTGCGTAAGAGCCTTTTCCAAGCCAGCATGAGAAAGCATCTCAGCCCATAACAGTTGCTCAAACCGCTTACCAATGTCTGCTTCAAGCGCAGGCCCATTATCAAGTTGAGGTTGGGCATTAACACTTTTGGCGGGAGCTGGGTCTGGGACACCTAAGTTCGGACCAATATCCATTTTGCCACCTCCTTAACAGACAAGGTAAGGAGAAATTTACCTACAAATCGTTAACATTGTTTTTACCACATATGCAGATACTCCAATGATAGACAATATGTAGGTATCCTCATGAGTACGCCCCCTTTGCTTACAGCTATTCTCCCACAAGGCGTCTCAATTTTGGACGGATCACAATCCTCTCACCGCGATGTGGCTGCAAACGAAAAATTTTCGGATGTGATCAGCGATCAAACACAAAACACCGATTTGGAAACAAACATTACCCCTACGGACCCAGTATTATCCTTGAATACTAAACAGGTCTCAGAATTCCTAGCGCCAGAAGCAACTTACGCTGAAGTATCTAATGTGCCTCGTTTAAAACGTGCGGGCTTACCAGCTCATGGCGAATCAGAGAGTTTACGGTCAGCACAAGGGCTAAGCGTGCAAACGTCACTGAGCTTAGACGCCACCACCGCCCAACAGGATACAGCGCTCACGAAAGCACAAATAAGTACTACAGATGACAACTCTACGGCAGTGACGAGTGCATCAGATCAGCGCACACTCACAAACAATAAGTCCATACAAGTATTATCCAAGGATACGACACAGAATATAAACGTACACAAACTTATCTCTAACAACACGCCTACCAATTCATTAGATGCTCAAGCCAACCAGTTTCAAGCAGACTCTCGCCACAACCCTAAAGCAGCGCTAACGCCTCAAAGTAATCTCGGCGGGCTTCCGAACACTCTGCCTCCTCTCTCAAAGGGTGCCGCAACGACGCCATTAAAGACTCAGGCGGCATCCCTAACCTTGCATAATAGCGGAACCTTAACCCCCTCCGTCCTCGGCACCAAGGCCACTTCAACAGCGATCAATTATGAAACAGATCAGCACATTCTCCCAGCACAGGTTGATGTAGCAACAGCGTCAAGTAATATTCTCTTGGAAGCACCGCCGCCGCTCTCACCCAACGTGCTGACCTATGCGCTAGAAGACGCAATAACCTTCTCCCCTGGCGACACCCAGCAGCCTGTCGTATTGTCATCCGCACAAAACGCTGGGGCACTACCCCAAGTTTTCAAAAGTTTTGCCACCCCAATTGCTCCTCAACCAGCTCAAACTCTCGCAAAGCCAGCAGAAATACCTGCAATAGTCTCGGAAACGCTCACGGCAGCCACACCGGAAGATAATCGCGTCGTGGTGCAATTGGATCCTCCTGAACTTGGACGCATTACAATAGATTTCAAATTCGATGGGCAAGCGCTGCAAGCTATTGCGATTACGAGTGAAACCCCAGAAGCCTTGCGTCAGTTACGACATATGCATTTTGAATTAATCCAGGCCCTAGAAGACAATGGATTATCAAATGGTGATCTAAGCTTTAATCAAGAAAAAGGATCTGAACATCAAGCACGTCAGTTTGACCAGCAGCACAAAGCCAAAACAACCATTGCGGCACAGCCATCTCAATGGTCGCCAAAAAATCAAAGAACCACAAATACAGACGCAGGTCTTGATATCAAAGTTTAGGAGCCCCTTATGGAAATAGCAGACATATCCGCCAACCAACAATCTACAATTAACTCCGCACTCGCCCCTCGGGGCGGCAGCGGCGAAGAGTTTAACAATTTTTTGCAGTTGTTGACGGCACAGATTAGCAACCAGGATCCGCTATCGCCATTAGACTCGACACAGTTTGTGGAACAATTAGCGACCTTCTCGACGCTTGAGCAACAAGTAAGGGGTAACTCAAGCTTGGAAGGTATCGCGCAAGGTATTAATGAGCTTCAATCCCTAATTGCCAATCAGTGGTTGGGACAAACCGTATCTGTTGAGTCCTCGAACCTCACCTTCTCCGGAGACCCAATTGAGTTCAGCTTCTCAGGAATAGAGGACGCGACTCGTTCTGTGCTGACGGTAAGAGATTCAGAGCAACGTGTTATCTGGAGTGAGACACTAGATGAAAGTCAAGAGGCCCATCTATGGAATGGTCAAACGGCATCTGGTACGCCCGCCCCTCAAGGTGAACTCTATCATATAAGCATTGATCAAATAGGGGCATCGGGATTTCTTGGCTCCGTGGCTCCACGCGTGCAAACGACAGTCACCAATATTGCGACCGGAGCTGACGGGACGCCTATTTTAGGCACCACCATGGCGCCGGAAGTCAATTTAAATAGTGTCCGCAGAGTCAGCGAATAAACAACAAGAAGCCTTATTTATTCGCTTGCGCAAAATTAAACTTCTTGCTTTGCGAGATCCATTATCAGCACATTCTCAACACCCGAAGCGACCACTGAATTCAAATTACTTAGTATAACGCTTCTGATAGTCTCGTAACTATCAACACTGGTTGGCTCAACCAGTGTTTTGCCATCATTGCTGAGCTCAACGAGTGTCGTCATGATATTATCGCGGAGCTTAGGCTTTATAGAAAATAGCTTGTTGAGTATGTGCGATTCAACCTCAAGGTTTAAGTTAATGATGACAAGGCTCTCAACACGCTGATCTGCCATTATCGGCACAACAAACTCGCGACTAAAGCTAAAATACTGCAATTCCGAAGACGATCCAGATGAATACCCATCCCCATGATCACCTCCCTTCCCCTTATCAGAACTCTTCCCGTGATCAGACTTTTTACCCTTGGCGTGATCTTTACCTTTAGCTCCCTCTTTTTCATCAACAGCATGCTCAGTTTTGGGAGCACTGTTTTTCTTAAGCATCTGCCCACCAAAGCTGCCGCCGGCTGCCAATAAAGCAATAATCAGCATACTTATTACACTTTTCATGATACTCTCCTAAAACGGATTAACTTTATCAATAACTTTTGGCACGATGCCCTGTTGTATGGCACCTGCAGCTGTACCTGTGCTAATGTATGAAATCCTTGCATCAGCAATTTTCTCATACGATATAGTGTTATCACGGGCGATATCCTGCACACGAATAACGCCAATGATTGTTAAATAGCGAACATCATTACTGATCCGTGTCTCTTGGTAGCCTTGGATAATCAAATTACCGTTTGGCTCAACACCGACAACGCGTGCAGCTAGACGAAAAGCGACTCGCTCGGCACGATTAACTGATCCTGCGCCCTGCAAATTTGAATCACGCTCAAAATCAATTGCTGGCGAAAGACTAGACCCCCCGGGGAGCACAGTCGCCGCCCACTCAGGCAGGCCGAGAAAGGCTTCGAGTTCAATATTTTCATTAGAAATCCGGGAGCGGGATAGAGAATTCTCTAAACTTGCCTGGTCATTCATCTCCACGATAACCGTAAGCAGGTCCCCAATATCCTTTGCTCGTCCAAAACCCAGAAGTGATGTTGGTGAAGTTGCCCATAATGAGGGATTGCTTGTATTTATTATCTCCGGGGCATATTCGCGCGGCACAGTCGGTACGTTTGGCATCGTATAGGGCATCATCGATGCCGTCACTTGCTCGGGCACAAAAGGCTTACTAATACATCCTGATAAAAATATAATAGCTATACTGATTAAAATACAGTCCTTCATTTTACAAGTACCCAACCGTCGGGCATAACGCTTCCAGAGACGAGCCGTTTGCTTTCGCTATTCATAACCGAAATCTGGTCACCAGCCGCCCCGTCACCCATCGCCCGTCCATTAATTGTGATTTCCATCCCATTGAAACGGTACTTTACCATAACGCTTTGATTACGGATAATTAGCCGCCGGGCTTGCGTATTCTCCGGCTTGACCTTGGCGCCTTTGTAAAGCGTACGTCGCATTTCGCGCCCAAGCAAAGCGCGGTCTTCATCGCTTATAAAGCCATCTTCTGATTCAACATTTTCTTCGGTTAAAACAGCACCTGCTCTTATAACCTCCTTCGCGACGAGAGAGCCGTGAGATAAAGAGATTAAGCTGGCGACGGTAAGTGCGGATATAATGCTCATCGATCTACCTCAACCTTGTTGTTGCTGCCAAGATTTCATCAGAAGCTGTTATAACTTTTGAATTAAGCTCATATCCTCGCTGCGCCTCAATCAAGTCTGAAATTTCCTTGACAACATCAACACTTGAGTCCTCGATAAATCCCTGTCGGATGTTTCCAGCACCTTCCGTGCCGGGGACAATTTGGGTTGCATTGCCCGAAGCCTCTGTCTCACGGTACATATTGTCGCCAATAGCTTCCAGCCCTTTTTCATTCACAAAGCGAGTAAGCGAAATCACACCTATAGGCTGCCCTTCGACCTGATCGGCAAGAAACGCAGTAACTTCACCGTCGCGGCTTATCGTAATACTTCTGGCTTCTTCTGGAATGGTTATACCATCTGCTAATGGAAAGCCGTCTGCTGTGACAAGTTCACCATTTGGCCCCCGCGTTAATCGCCCATCACGCGTATATGCAGAATCCCCCGATGGTAGCGCCACCTCAAAATAACCATTACCGTTGATCGCAAGATCAAGCTCGGCACCCGTCGTGCGAAGTGATCCTTGTATAAGCGTTTGAGAAACGGCAGACGAGCGCACGCCTGTCCCGATTTGTATACCCGCTGGTACGACTGTTCCCGTCTGCGAAGTAATTGTCCCTGGGCGTACGACCTGCTGATAAGCAAGGTCTGAAAACTGCGCAACACGAGGCCGGTAAGCCGTCGTGCTCATGTTGGCAATATTGTTAGAGATAACGTCTACGCGTGTTTGCTGAGCAGACATACCTGTTGCTGCGATTTGTAATGATTTCATCTCTTTACTCCATGCTAAACTATCTTTGACGGACGGTAGAAATAACCTGGCTCAGCCTCTGGTCTTCCCGTTCCAACATTGCTTGACCAGCTTCATATGCTCTTTGCACCTCGATCATCCTTGACACTTCCAACACGGGTGAAACATTTGACTGCTCAAGCGCCCCCTGAATAACGGTGGTTTCATCAGTTGGCGTGAACCCATTTGGCGCAGAAAAGTATGTATTAGATTCGCGCAGCATCTGATCATTCGGAACGACGATGCCAAGTTGCCCAACAAGTTCGCCATCAGCCGTTACGCTTCCATCGCTGCCCACAGATAACTCAGAGAGTGTGGGCGGCAATGCTATTGGGTTGCCGCCAGCCTCCAATATTGCATTTCCGTTTGAATCTATAAGTTGGCCTTCAGGTGAAACCTGCAAATGCCCTGCACGCGTCAAGCGAGCGCCAGCATCTGTCTGCACAAGGAAGTATCCATCTCCTTGCAAAGCGAGATCAAAATTGCTCCCTGTGAATGCAAGGCTGCTCTGCGTTAAATCAAATGCGTGCCCAGCTAAGGCTCCCATGGAAACAGACGGAGCATCTCGACCGCCAGACACAATAAATTCTGAGAAAACAGCCCGGTCAGACTTGTAACCCACCGTGCTGGAGTTCGCGAGATTATTCGCAACAACCTCCATTTCCCGCATCAGGCCATCTTGACGACTCAATGAAGCATAAACCGACGTTGGCATTAGCCGCCCCCCTCTTTTGGAAGGCCGTCTAGAACTAAATTAGTCGTGTTCAGCCTTATACCAACACTGTATGGCTTGCTTGCTTCTTCCAAGCTACGCTCCGGTGATGTGAACTCTTTGAGCAGCAATATATTTTCTAAACTTACTAACTCTTCATCCGTAGAAGCTTTACGAATAATGTCGTAGGTTTCCTCGCTCAAAAACCAAGTACCGTTTACCGCATCTTCATTCGCCAATCTAAGCAAGGAATTTACATCTTTCGGCAGGTATGTTTCAAACTTTGAAAATACCTCTAAGTCTTGCGCCTCTATGGCCGCTAAAGCTGCCAAACGAACAATGTCTGCGTTATCTAAATTTTCTTGCGCAACTTCGTAAAGCCGCGCTTGATTACCTTGCCGATACGCCACACGCGCGAACGCCAGGCGATCCCCAAATTGCAGCTCACTTGATTGTCCCAGTGCTACCGCCATGGCTGCACGACCTGCATCATTTAGAAAACGTTTGGCATGGGAAAATGCGCTCTCTTCTTCGTGGTGACCCGATAAGGCCTGCGGATGATTGATCAGAAAATTAGCCGCTGAAAATTTATTCGCCTGCCTGTCAGATGCCAGGTCGGATAATAGTCGCTTAGAGAGATATGCTTGAATTTCAGACTGAAAAACTGGGGCGCTTAAACTTGGCATACTCAACAGCTTGGCAAATTCATTGTAATCTTTAACGTTTTCAAGAGCATATTGCAATCCGACAGCAACTATCGCTTTATCAGGCGAGCGCTCCAAAACGGTATACACTTCCTCCAGGATAATGGCCTGTTGTGTGAGGCCATGAAGCGGCTCACCCTCTGCATCTATAAACAACCCCGCCATTTCCGGGGCAATTTTTAGCATAAAGTTGTGCGCAATCTCCTCATCATGTCCCTGTACAGAACTTTTACTTAAAAAGGAAGCCTGTACATTCAGTCGATTCGATTGCTCGATTTCTTCAGGTGAGAAACTCGCTAATAGCTTTTGCCCTAACAAATGCCGTCCGGCATGACGAAGCACTGGCAGAACCGCAGCAGCTACATCTACACGCAAATGCAAAGGCAAGTCTCGATACACCTCAAGACGCTGAGCAAGCTTATCTGCGCCTGAAATATCATTCGAAATTAGCAAACTAGCACCATACCAGAAATCAGCTTGCGGATAGCAAATCGCCAGCTTAGCAAAAATTCTGTCATCTGATTGACGATATCCGTCCATTAATCTTGCAAGTTGAACGTATGCATTTTCTGCGAGTGATTTACCTTCATTCAATTTTGCTATAACTTCAGTATAAAGACCAAGTGAAAGATATGCCTTTATAAGATCTATATTATTCCGCCCCGCGTCAGCTGGGGCTGTGCCCTGCCGAAACTTATCAAGATCGCCATACAATTGCACATCACGATGCTTGGAGAAATCTAAAGGGTATGGAGCTAAACAGTCTGTGGAGGGCTCTGCAGCCTTTATTTGAGCTGTCTCAGCAATTAGACCCTCAGGATCTATTAGCACGCCTGCGTCTATAGCTTTTTCTATAAAGCCTCCCAAGTTTACAGATACATCGTCTGTGTTGTCTGGAAGCTCTTGGGCATATACGGGAGCCGCAAAGCCCCAAGCCATGCAACTCAGTATAGCGCAGAAGGAGACGGCCTTTATCATGCTGCTTTTTTTGTCTCGCGGATTGCCTCATCCATTTCGTCAAAAGATGGCCGCACACGCGAGGGCGCATGCCTACGTGCCACCTCTACGCAGATATTTGATGGATTCCGGTGTAGATTGGAGACTAAGACTTCTCCGATCATTGAGTAGAAGTAGTGCTCCTCCTTACGCGTATGCTTGACCTTTGCTGCAAACGGACCAACCACACCGTAGGCTAAAAATACCCCCAAAAACGTGCCCACAAGGGCTCCACCAATCATGCCGCCCAAAACTTCCGGCGGCTTATCAATAGAAGCCATAGTTTTGATAACACCTAGTACAGCAGCAACAATGCCAAGTGCCGGTAAAGCGTCTGCCATATTTTGAAGCGCATGAGACCCATGCAGTTTTTCATCAAGCAAACTATCTAAATGCTTTTCCAGCAGTTCTTCAATTTGATGCACATTATCAAAATTCATAATCATAGAGCGGAAAGTGTCGGCAATCATCTCAATGGCATAGTGATCTTTGAGAATTCCGGGGTATTTAGTAAAAATTGCAGATTCTTCAGGATTCTCGATATGATTTTCAATATCAACAGGGTTTTCCTTCCACACTTCAAGAAGCTCATGCATTAGACAAAGCAGGTTTTGATAGTCGGCTTTCTTCCACTTCGGCCCCTTAAACGCACAAGCAATATCTGATGCCGTATGCTTAATGGTTGTAAAATCATTAGATGCAACAAAAGCACCGATGGCAGCCCCGCCGATCATCATCATTTCGAAGGGTAATGAATGGGTGATAATCCCCATCTTCCCACCGGCCAGCGTATAACCGCCAAAAACCATCACAACAGTGACGACTAATCCAATAACTGCATTCATCGGCTATCCCTCATTATAAACTCTTCAAAACCCCACTAAATCTCTTACAAAGCTCTCAGATATTGGAAGATGTAGCTTGATGGCTCGCTTCCTTTTCCACAGCCCTAATTGCCCTTTGGAAATGTCCGTGCTTCCGCTTATTGTGTCGACAGCCAGCATAACTTCATCTTTATTGGCCTTCAGTAGAGGCAAAGTCTGCCCTACTTTAAATCTTGAGCATTCCCCAAAACTCATCTGTATGCGTTCTAGTATTGCATGAACCGGAACATTTGACTGGTGGACAGAGTTTCCAATTACGCCATGCTCATCGAGTTTTGATGAATTTATATTTTGACTAAAATTAGAAGCGTGCCCAGCGACATATTTTTTCAACGCATTTAGATCAAAGAGCAGATCAACCTGCCCTTGTGTTTCTGGCAAGGTACAGTCAATTGTAACCTGAATATACCGCATTGCGGGGAACAGATCAGCTCTGGATAACTCCAAGTCAACGCCAAGTCCCTTTTCAAACTCATAGCGCCGACCTGAAAGATGCGCGCAGATACTCTCTTTTAAGAGCATAGCTGGATCCTCAGTCACAAGACTAAGGAAAAGTGCGGAAACATTACCGATGCTATCGGTGTCTTGGTGCATGCGATGAGCCGCAAACCGAAGTGCCAAAGCGTTATTTATGGTAACTTGGCTAAGGCCGTGCCCTTCAAGAGGCGCGAAACTGAATGATACTCTATCGTCAGCAGCAGCATTAACAACCGCCTCCCCTAAAACAACCTTGCGACGAGAAATATTCACCTGGGATGCCACCCTCAGGCCTTTCAGAATCCAGGAGTCAACAGCAGCCTGCAGCTCGCTCCAAAACGCGCCCGCATTGTAAATGCTAGGAGGAACACCCGTACTCATAGATATCTTTTTTCGAATTACGTTTGTCATCTTCACCAAGGGAGAAATTTATTACTGAATTATGAGTTACGATTTGAATGCTTTATAATTCGTTACTTCGAAGGAAATAATAAGCCACGTATTGTTCGCGGTTTTTTGGTGAAGAGTTGATAAGATTCTCCCTACACGCTCAAGGAACTCATCATGACCGCCCAAGAAACATCAAACCTGCAGC
This sequence comes from uncultured Hyphomonas sp., assembly GCA_964443965.1. GTDB lineage: Bacteria > Pseudomonadota > Alphaproteobacteria > Caulobacterales > Hyphomonadaceae > CALLCD01. The sequence goes on from CAYUFN010000011.1 coordinate 17,290, forward strand.
CGATAATAATCAAACGAAAAAAAATCGTTGCCGGCGATGAGCATCACGGTGGCGCCTGGAAGGTGGCTTATGCTGACTTTGTGACCGCGATGATGGCATTCTTCTTGCTCATGTGGCTGTTGAATGCGACCACCGAAGAGCAACGCAAGGGGCTTGCTGATTACTTTAACCCTACAATCCCAATAAGCCGCATCTCAGGCGGAGGTTCGGACGGCTTAAACGGCTCCTCCATCTTCACCGAAGAAACTTACGCCCGGATGGGAACCGGGGCGACACGAAAGCAAACAGTTGATCGTCCAACAGCAAAAAAGGGAAACAGTAACAACAAACTAGACGTTGCAGCCAAGCTTCAGGCCCTCCAATCGAGCTTGGATGAAAATGATGGCCAATTATCTGAGCACCTTATGGTAAAGCTTTCACCAGAAGGCGTCATTGTAGAACTGATAGATTCAGAAGACACACCTCTTTTTTCTCTGGGGAGCAGCGCCCCTACCCCGCTTATGCTGAGCTTGTTAAGCGTTGTTTCGAAATCGTTCGATCAATTCGGAAATGATGTCAAAATTGTCGGCCATACGGACAATAGAAAGTACATCGGTTCTTCGAAATATGATAATTGGAGCTTATCGCTTGATCGCGGCGCTACGGCTCGACAAGCACTTATAGCCAGTGGCGTCACATCAGATCGCATCATTGAAGTGTCTGGCAAAGCAGATACGAGCCCGCTGATTCCAGAGGCTCCTGGTGCAGCGCAAAATAGACGAATATCAATCGTTATACTGAATTAATTTGCAGAATACGGATACTCTCCAAACACCTCTGAAGGGAGAAAATCATTATCGGCTTGTTAAGACATCCTTGCTAACTTGAAACTCTCAATTTGCAGGAGCAACCCAATGAGCATATCTTCTTCCTTAAACGCAGGCGTCGCCGGATTGAACGCAAACGCAACACGCTTAGCAACTATCTCTGACAACATCGCAAACTCAGAAACGATCGGTTACAAAAGAAGCGAAGCTGATTTCTCCAGCCTTGTTCTAAACCAACAATCACAAGCCTACGCAGCCGGAGGCGTTATCGTAGATACTTTCAAAGAAGTGTCTGCAGTCGGCTCGCTTATATCGACAGGCAACTCCACTGATTTGGCAGTTAGCGGCAGAGGTTTATTCCCAGTCACAACCGCTAGCGGTGTGAATAGCCCTGCCAATCAAAGGCCTCTACAACTTTCCACGACCGGCTCTTTCACAGCAGACCAGGACGGAAATTTGCGCACCCAAAGCGGACTTTTCCTACTCGGTTGGCCAGCTGATGCTCAGGGAAATATTGGCAACGTCAGCAGAAATAGCGGAACAAATCTGGAGCCTGTTAATATCGCAACATCCCAATTTGTCGCCTCGCCGACTACTGAAATCGGAATTGGTGTAAACCTGCCCGCCGATGCGACATCTTCAACAAGCACACCGGATACGTTTGAGCTTCCAATCGAGTATTTTGATAATCTTGGTCGTGCGCAAACACTGACGTTCAGCTTCTCACCTGTTATACCGGCGAATGGCTCGAGTAACCAGTGGAGCGTCGAAATCGTTGACAATGCTGGCGATCCATTAAACGCGATAGGTACCCTCGACATCACATTCGATGATACAACAGGTACAGGTGGCCGCATCGCAACGGCTAGCGCCGCAGGCGGTGCAAACTATGACGCAGCAACAGGCGTTGTGTCTCTTACATTAGAGCATGGCCCTGTTGAGGTTTTTATTGGCAGACCCGGTGAACCATCCGGCATAACTCAGCTTTCGGCTCCGTTCTCGCCAACGAACGTCACTAAGGACGGCGCGCCTATTGGAGACCTTCAAAGTATTGAAGTTACCGATGAAGGACAACTGCAGGCCATTTACAATACAGGCTTCAGGCGCACGCTTTTTCAAATTCCTGTTGGCGATGTTCCAAACTTAAACGGACTAACCGCACAAGATTCCCAAGCATTTTCAGTCTCCGCCTCAAGCGGTGATCTCTACTTGTGGGATGCCGGAACTGGTCCTGTCGGAAGCATTGCCGGCTTCGCGCTACAAGAATCCACAACCGATATCGCAACTGAATTGACAGATTTGATTGAAACACAAAGAGCCTACTCATCAAATGCCACACTCGTGCAGACTGTTGATGAAATGTTACAGGAAACAACAAATCTAAAACGATAGTATACTGACGGATATTTTCTGGTGAGTATAACAAGCGCCCTTAACGCCGCAAAGTCCGGCCTGCAGGTTTCTAGCCTGAGGGCAGATATAGTGGCAACCAATATCGCTAACGCGTCCACGCCGGGCTATGTCCGGCGTGCGCTTAGTATTGGCGAAAACCTTTTAGGTGGCCAGACGGTCGGCGCACAGTCAGAAGGTGTCATACGCTCTGGCTTTGACACCCTAACACGTGAACGCTTATCGTTATCGAGTGATCTTGCACAATCCAATATTCTAACATCAGCCTGGCAATCGATTAGCCGTCAACTTGGCGACTCCCTAAATGAAGATGGATTGTTTCAGGCTTTCTCAACTTTTGAAACAGCATTGTCAAATGCAGCGACGACGCCAGAGTCAAGTGCAAGTCTAACAAACTTGTTCAATGCGGCTGAAGGCCTAACCCAAGAGTTTAATACACTTTCGCGGGATATTGCAGAATTGCGTTCTGAAACCGATCGCGAAATTGCACAAAATGTTAACTCGGTCAATAATGCGCTCTCCCGTATCGAAGACCTGAACACCCAGCTTGCAGGTACGCCCCCCAATACAAACAAAGCCTCTGCCCTGATTGACGAGCGCCAGCGTCAGCTGGATACAATAGCCGAGCACTTACCTATTCAAAGCGTGCCCCGTGACAGTGGTACAATTGATGTCATAACGCGTGAGGGAGTCTTCCTCCTTGCCAGTAATGCACGAACAATTGAGTTTTCACAGTCAACTGTTTTCGGGCCTGGAGAAACACTGGAAAATGGTTTCCTATCTGGCTTAAGTGTTGATGGCACAGACATAACACCTGGTGCTCAAACTTTTGGCGCCGTTTCAAGTGGCAGCCTAAGCGCGCTCTTCCAGTTGCGAGATCATGACTTACCCCAAATCGCAGAGCAACTTGACACACTGGCAAACAACCTTATCGCCAGAGTATCGGACGCCAATATCGACCCAGCGAGCACGCCGGGAGCAGCAGGTATTTTTGTCGACAATAATGCGGGCATCGGCGCAAACGCAGCCGGACGGCTCTCACTTAACGCAGCAATTGATCCCACCGCTGGTGGTGATATTTTCAGGCTACGGGATGGATTGGAAGCAACTGGTTTGGGCCCACCAGGAAACAACACAATACTGAATAACCTACTTTCCGCAATAACCTCTGTGGAAGGCATTAACGAAAATGGCTTACAGGGTGCCTTTTCCTCTTCTGGGCTTGCAGCACACCTATCCTCAATCGTTGGACAAAGCAGCGTTAATCAAGAGGCTGTGCAATCTTCAATAATCGCGCAGCATTCAGCATTAGCAGAAGCCGAGCAATCAGAAATCGGTGTCGATATTGACACCCAGCTACAAGAGCTTCTGCTTGTCGAGCAAGCATATGCAGCCAACGCCCGTGTTATCGAAGTAGCCAACCAATTGCTGAACCAGCTACTGGAGATCTGATAAATGACCTTTCTTACGTCGACGACCTCTCTTTCAACGGGCCTCAACTTCTCTATCTCTCAGGCGCGGGCACGCATCTCTGACGTCTCACAAGAGGCTGTTACTGGCCGGCGTGCAAATCTTGTCACACACCTAAATGGCAACATTGGGAAAGCTTTCATAAGCGAGAAACTGGTTGAAAGCATCGCCACACAAAGAGAACAATTACAGATACGGCAAACACGACTGGATATTGTACAAACCAGCTTGACATTCATTCAGGATACAACTGCGGGCATAGGGACAAGATTGGAAGCAGCTCTTGGGTTAGGAGATACAATCAGCCTAGACATCGCTGCCCGTGAGGCGGAAGGCGCTATAGGGCAACTCTTTTCTACCCTAAATACAAGATTGGGTGACCGATACTTATTTGCAGGTGATGCGACAGACACCCCTCCTTTTGATGGAACAGATCAACTTATCTCAGATGTTAGAGCGATCGCGGCATCAGCCGCGGGCACCATCGATTTTAACGCACAAATCGATGCCTATTTCGATGCACAGACAGGCCCTTATCAGCAAGGGATCTATGCAGGCACATCCAATATATCTGATGCAGACAGCATCAACGCGATACACCCTGCTCTTACAGAGCTTGTAAAAGGGCTATCGATCCTATCACTTGCCCAATCTAATCCTAATATTGCGATAATCGATAATGACCCGACTATTCTGCAAACTGCCGCTAGCAAGCTGCTTGCTGCCGCATCTGGTATAACAAACTTGCAAGCAGACCAGGGGTTCAAACAAGAGCGGATAGAGCGCGAGCAGAATACACTAAATACTGAAGAGACGATTCTAACGCTCTCTTTTGAGCAAATCACGGGTCGCGATCAATTTGAAGCTGCGTCGGAACTTCGTCAGTTAGAGACGAACCTGGAAGCCTCTTTTCTGGTTACAAGCAGGCTAGCCGACCTCCAATTCTTGAATTTTGTAAGGTAAACAACTAATGAGACACCTAACATTTCTGCTTGCATGCCTCAGCCTGACGCTGATTAGCAACCCTTCATTAGCAGATGCTCAATCGCGACTACGCGATATCGTAGATGTTGAAGGCGTACGGCAAAATGATTTGGTTGGATATGGTATTGTTGTCGGCCTAAACGGTACAGGCGATTCCGTACGGAATGCACCTTATACTGAAGATACACTTTCCCAAATGCTCGAACGCTTAGGTGTTAACGTTCAAGGAGAAGAAATCAGACCAAACAATGTAGCGGCTGTATTTGTCACCGCTACACTGCCTTCGTTTGCGCGCAAAGGCTCCTCCATCGATATCTCAGTTTCCTCAATTGGAGATGCAGGCAGTCTTGAAGGCGGAACTCTCATTTTAACTCCCCTAAAAGCTGCTGATAATCGTGTCTATGCGATCGCACAAGGTGCCGTTATTGTCAGTGGCATAGACGTACAGGCGCAAGGTGCCCGTGAAACACGTGGTACACCTACCAGCGGCAACATTCCAAACGGTGCGCGCGTTGAGCGTGAAGTTGGGTATGATTTCAACGAACACAGCACACTCTCTCTTGCACTCCGCACACCGGACTTCACAACTGCAGCACGCATTGAAGACACCATCAACAACGCGCTTGGACAGCAGGTTGCTTATATGACCGACCCTGGCACGATTAGCCTAGACCTACGGAATATCCCAACCAATCCAGCGCGCACATTAGCCGAGATCGAAAACCTCCCTATCTCCGTTGAAACACCCGCGCGGATTGTTATCGATGAAAAGTCAGGAACGATTGTGTTTAATGAAGATGTTACAGTTTCCCGTGTTGCGATCGCTCAAGGGAACATCTCGATCAAAATCAGCGAGACAACCGTGGTTTCCCAACCAAACCCGTTTGCAGCAGGGCAATCAATTGCATTACCGCGATCCACAATTACAGTCGAGCAAACAGGTGATGGTAATATTGCTGTCTTACAATCGAATACGGCACTTTCAGATCTAGTTACAGGCCTAAATGCCCTTGGCGTATCCCCTCAGGAAATGATTGACATTATCCGCTCGATGAGCGCTGCTGGCGCGATACACGCAGAGCTGGTTATCCAGTAAACAGCATTCAGTTCATCTAAAGAACGATTTCGCCGTTTCGCTTTAAATCCATAATCCGCATAAGGAAATTACGCTGCGATATGTCTACATCTTCAGGTGACAGTGCTGGGTGATCTGATAGCTTATCCTTTAGTTGATCAGCTAAACGCGACGATATGTTACCAATAAGAAATTCGAACACTTCAGATTGCACCCCTTGAAGTGTAGCAAACAAATCGACCATCTCCCCCATGTCCATCCCCCTGAACACAACAGGGACAGCACTACGCGGCAGTATTTCTGGCAAACTATCGATCGTGAACAACGCACCTTGAATTTCGCTCAGGGCACTCGCATAGTCACTTTCCAAGAACTGCACTAAAGGTTCTCTCTTTTCAGATGGGATCAAACTAAGCATCTCCCCGATACCTGCAAGATGTTCTGTGTTAACTTCAGAAGCACCCTGTTGCGTATTCAGGAACTCCATCTCAATCATGCGGGTCACAACATTTTCCAGGCGGGGGTCAAGCTCTTGCGCTTCAACCATATGCTTCATGACAAGCTTCAGCTTATCGTCTTCCAGATAGTTAAAGACCTCCGAAGAAACCGTTACGGATAGTCGGTTTAGCACAATGGCAACAAGGTTTGGCGTCAGTCTATTTAAATAATCTGCAATTTTTTCAACGGGAAATTTCTCAACCTCCTTCCAAGTCTCTCTGACATCTCCACTGTCTTTCAAATTGTCATCGGCTGTTTTAAAAGGGTCGACCTCCGTACTTTGATCAGGTTGCCGCCTAAAATTAATAACGTTTGCGACAATATCTTTTGCAGTCGCTTTTCCGCTTACAAAACCACCGGATGTATTCCGCAAATGGCTAAGGAAGTCGACAACGACTTGGCTTAATTCATCTTTACCAAGCAAGGCTAAAGCTTCCAACCCAGAAGCAATATGCGCAAGTTCGACATCGTCAAGCTGTTCAACAATTGGCTTTGCGGCTTCTTCCCCCAACATAGCAATAACAATTGCCGAACGCTGAGCAGGTGAAAGGCTCTCAACACGTTTAGTCTTTACAGGTTTCTTTGCAGCTTGATTTTCAATCGACATTATCCGTATCCCCGAAGCAAAGCCTCTGTAATATTCAACCAACCATCTGCAAGTACGAAAAACCCAAGTTTAAAAGGCAAAGAGATTACCGTAGGAGGCACCATCATCATACCAACAGCCATGAGAACTGATGCAACGACAAGGTCAATTACCATAAACGGCAAAAATATCACAAACCCGATTTGAAAAGCCATTTTTATCTCTGACAGCATGAACGCCAACGCTAATAAGGAGAACCCTGGCTCATCGCCGTCTACAATTGGCCGATTCACGGCGTCTGCAAGCTGCATCAAAGCCTGCGGATCGGCACGTCCGCTCATGAATTCGCGAAACGGCGCTGTTGTGTTTATCCACGCGACGCTTTCATCGATCGCTCCGTCCATATACGGAGACAAACCAGCCTGCCAGGCTTCCATAAAAACAGGCTCCATCACGAAAAAAGTAATAAATATCGCTAGCGCCATAATCGTCATGTTTGGTGGTGCCTGCTGTATACCCAGCGCCTGACGCATGATTGAAAATACAATTACCATAAATGGCAGGCATGTCACCATCATCGCAATGCCCGGAGCGAGACTAAGAATTGTAATAATTAAAAATAATTGGATAACGGTGCCACTAAGTCCACCGTCAGCATTCCCGCCGAGCACACTTTCTATATCAAGCCCTTGCGCAGGCGATGCTACTTGCGCATCAGCTCCTAATCCGAACATACACATAGTAAACATCAGCAAGATTAAAGCTCTTACATAGCTTAATAGTAGAAATGGCCGGGTTGTATCCTTCACTTACCCTGCCCTTCTACTTCCGTAATTTTAACAGCAAGCCCCCCGTCTTCGCCTTCAATCAATTCTCCGCGCGCAACAACTTTATTGTTAATCGTAAGGTCAACAGGGTCCTCTACGTTTGACGTTAAGGATATAACTGTCTCTTCACTGAGCTTTAATAGCTCGGCAACACTCATTGTTTTCTGCCCAACAGATACTGTAACGATAACAGGCACGCCGTAAATTGAGCGCCTGAAATTGTTTTCCTCAGAATTCTCTCTTCTCTCGACAGGGATGCTGGCTTGACTTGCTTCTTCCATATCTATCTCTCCGAAATATCCAACCTTTAAATGCCTAACTGAGCCATCGCGGCTGAAAGTTGCTGATCAACATCATAGCTCAAACCTCCATTTTCCCAGTTCACTTCGATGCGCGCCTCGCTTAGATTTTCTACACCACTAATTGTCCAATCAGACGGCCACTGCTCCATTTTCAAAGCCACCTCTTGTAGCTTTTCAGAAACAAGTGGAGCGGCTTGAATGGATATACTTATAGGCATCATTTTCACCAGGCCTGGCATATGCAACGCAAATTCCTCGACCAGGAGAGCAGAAGACAAGCGAGGGAAAATTTTCTCAATAATATCTTTTACGGCAGCAGATACCTTCTCCATGACACCAGCCTCAATTTCATGAATCGCGTGAGAAAACTGCGCCAATGTCAGCTCAACATCCTTTTGTAATAACGCCAATTCATCTTTGCAGGAGTCGTTTTTTTCTTCAGGGATATTTTGCTCTTTAGGCAGATCACCTTCTGAGGTTTCAACTGAATCCGCGTCTGTAATTGCCAAACAGGATGGGGCATCGAAAGCTATTAAATGGTTGGCCACACCGCCTAGAGGGCTATCAAACCTAGGAAGGTGCATCGTTCCGCGGTTATCCATTGACTGACACCTTATTATCTTCGGCAAGCCATTCTTTTAAAAGCGCCGTCGTTTCAGCCTCCCGTTCCCGAGCATAGTCTTTTAGATACGCGAAAGGATCGCCCTCGACCGTTTCTCCAGATTGCGCACCAGTTGCAAGGGCCTCCTCGTCCGTATCAGAAGCATCATCAGCTTGTTTTGGTTTCATAATGGGCCTTATGACACCAAGCCCTAAAACAAGGATAACAAGACTCAGCAATAAGGCCTGAAGCCCTGACCACATATACTGATCCAACATAGCTTGGAGAAACGAAGGTGCAGCGGGTAAAACTTCTTCTGCGGTAACTTTGAACGGCATTATCTCCACGGAGATCGTGTCACCGCGCGTATCATCAAGGCCGACAGCTGACGATATAAGACTTTCAAACTCTGCCAACGGCGTTGGTTGCGCGCCCCCCTCGACACCGGCAATGAGCGCCTGTTCATTCAGCATTACAGCAATCGAAAGCCGCTTGATTTCGCCTGGAAGACGCTCAACTTCGGTACGTGTTTCATTCACCTCATAAGATATGCTTTCTGTCGAATTTCGTGCAGTATTTGTACCACCACCAGCATTCGCATCCGCTGCCTGCGGAAGATTGCTCGCAACCGTCAGTGCGCCACCTTCTGTTGTACCTGTCTGATTCGAATCATTGGTTGTTTTTTGACGAACGACACGCGATTCTGGATCAAAGCGTACTGCGGATGTACGTTCTCGTGCGCGCGTAACGTCTACCGTTACTGAGACCTCCGAATTACCAGCGCCTAATCTAGCCTCCAATAACCGCTGCACCTTGGCCTCAAGGCGTTCCGATATATCTGCGGCAACAAGGCTTGGGTTTGCCATTTTATCAACATTAGGACCGGCAATTATACCTTGTCGTGAATCGATGACGGCGACATTCTCAGGGGCAAGCCCGGCAATTGCGAGCGCGACCATATATTGTATGCCTTCTGCTTGCGCGGGAGACAAGTCATGAACGGTAGTCAAACTTACAGATGCAGTTTGCTTTCGTTGAGACCTGGAAAATCCAGACCTTAAGCTTGCACCAACATGGACGCGCGCCGCCTCTACCCCAGGCACAGCCAGGATCGTCCTTGTTAGCTCCCCCTCCTTTGCTCGCCAATAAGACGCATTATACATTTCTGATGTCGTAGAAAATCCATTGACATTATCAAGCAACTCGTAGCCTTGAACAGATTGACGCGGCAGTCCCTGTTGAGCGAGTGATATGCGCACCTTGTCTCGGCTTTGAGTGGGAACAAATATTGCAGTCCCACGCAACTCGTAGGGCACACCAAGTTGCTCAAGCTCATCAATTATCTCCCCTGATCGCTCCATCGCGAGACCAGAATAAAGTAGCCCCATGGGAGCCTCCATCGCATTTCGCAACAGGAGCCCCATACCCAACACAACGCCAATCACAGCTGCGCCGAGTACGAGTTGACGCTGCAACGAAAGCGTTTTGAGCGTGTCTATGAATTTCATGTGGCCCCAAAAAATCTAATCAAAATCGAATGATTAACACATGGGAGAAAATTGTTAATTATTCCTTTACTCAAGAGTGATCATTTCAGTCTAGGGAAGACTTGAAAGAGCAAAACAGTCAAATGGCAGATAAAATATCCAAAACTGACGCGACACCTGAGGCAACAAGCACGAAGAAAGGTGGTGCAGTCGGCTTTGCAATGATCGCTCTGGCCGCCTTAACAGGCTCTTTCGGCGTCTCATATGCAACGAGTACTCCAATAGCCGATAGCCCAGAAACCTGTAAAGCAGAACCCAAAGACGACGCTGATAAAACACAAACGGTCAAGCGTGACCTTGTTTATGTCCCGCTACCGGACATTCTCACAACAATTGGGAGCGAACCAGCCACACGCTACCTGAAGATGACAGTCACGCTCGCGACAAACAAAAATGGTGAGCAGATCGCCAAAGAGCGGAAACTAATCATTATGGACGCATTTATAAGTTATCTGCGCTCAGTAGAACTCTCCGATTTTGAAGATCCAAGCTTTTACGGACACATGCGCGAGCAGCTTTCACATCGTTCAGAAATCATTCTCGGAGCGGAAACCTCCGAAGGCGTTCTTATTACAGAATTTCTCATAAGGTAGGACGATGATTTTTCAACCAACCGATGTCGCTCTCTTTCTTATATCATTTGCCGCTTGTATATATTGCATTGTGCTGAGCCGTCGACTTGCCAAGCTTCAGGACACAAAAGACGGATTAGGTGCTACAATTAAAGCGTGCACTGAGTCCATATCATCTATGGCTCTCGCCACTCGCAGCACCACGATGCAAGCCAAAGAACTTGCGGCAAACCTCTCACACCTTTTGGAGCGCTCTGAGGCAGCCTCCCAGAAAATGGAACTCCATATCTTGCAGATGGAAAAGAAGCACAAAGAGGCTGTCCACAAAATAGAAGCAGCTCAATCGGAAGCTGAAGGTATAATGAGTGAAGTCCTAACGCGTCACAAGAAACACGTGTCAGAAGTTATCAATATTCTGAAACAGCCAGATAAAGCCACCGCACAACTTCCAGCAGAAAATGCGCAACAAGCTAAATTTAGACGCCTACTAGAACAAACCAAACGAAGAGAGGGCATATTATGACTTATTCAAAATCAAGCCGATCACATGTTCTTCTAACGCTTGGAACATTGTTTGCCTTTGGTGGTGCATCCCGCTTCATACCCAGCAATCTTGCAACAGCTGAAGAAAGCGCAAACCAGACGAGTACGGAAGTGACACAAGACGCTTCGCGCGAGACGTCTCCTACTGAAAGCCCCCTTCCGGATGCACCACGCGCATCTACGGTCGAGCACGGCTCTCCTGATCAAGTCTGTCTAACTGGACAGGCTGCAGCAAAATACACAGAAGATTTATGGCTATTCGAAGCAGAGCGGGAGGAGATCAGCCAAGAAAAGGTTAAGTTGAAACTCTGGGAGGCTGAACTGACCGCTCAAACCACAGAGCTAAAGGAATTACAAAGTTTGCTAAATACCCGGTGGGGTGAGATGCAGCAGCAAGCCGAACAAGATATTATTCATCTGGCGAAAATGTATGCCTCCATGAAAGCAGAGCAAGCGGCGGAGATTTTTAATCAGATGGACCCTGATTTTGCTGCTGGATTCCTAACGGAACTCTCAAGTGAACAAGCTGGCCTTATCCTCGCAAACATGGAAAAGGAAAAAGCCTACATCGTTAGTGTAAGCATGGCTTCAGCACACGCCGACATCAGAACGGATACACCTTAATATGACTCATCGGAAATGCAGCTTAATTGCCCTAATCAGCTGTTTCAATCAGTAGGGTACGCAACGCGATTAATTTGTCCTCACTTGCGGTATTCATAATCAATGACGTTAGTTCTTGCCGTAAAACATCTATCCTGGTTGCAAGCTCAATCTTATCCTCACCGCGCAACTCGGGTGGGAAAAGCTCCTGTATTGCGCAATCAAAAACGGCACAAACCTTCAGCAAAAAACCGGCAGATGGCCGAACAATTCCAGCTTCATACTTATGGTATTGTTGGTGCACCATGCCCAGTTCTTTAGCAACGGCCCCTTGGCTTAAACCCTTCAAAACCCGAATTGACTTTATCCTTTCGGCCACTTGTATATCCGCTGATGTCGGTGCACTTGGACGTTTTGATTTTGTTGACTGCATGACCTCTCCTTTAAGGAGTCAATATATATCAGCTTTAGCTCTACGCTCAGTCACATTACCTAACTTGCTCCTAAGGAAATACAAGTCATAGTAGCAGTTAAGCATTCTTATAAATGTATGATCTCAGGTGCATATAATAAGGACAAAATTTGCAAAATAGCTAAAACCGATGAAGGGGTTGGTTTCAGCACTGCGATTAGACCAGCTGATCCAAGCCTAGCAATAACATTGCTATTTTGTTTGGATAAATTCTTTCAAAATATGGTCGAAACCAGTCATTGAGCAAGGTTCCGCACCACAATAGTGTAACATTTATTAGCGTTGCTTTTAGGTGCAATCCAAGAAGGCTTACAATAAATGGCTGAGCTCAATGACGTTGACAAGACAATATTGCAGCAAACGCTGAGTCGCATACTTGCGAGTCCTAATTTTGTAAACTCTGACCGCTCACGAAAGTTTCTCAAATACATTGTAGATGAGCACTTTGCAGGTCGCAAAGAAAAGATCTCAGGTAAGACTATTGCACAAGACGTTTTTGGCAAAGACCAGACCTTTGATCCAAGCGTGGATCCCATTGTTCGCGTACATGCTGCGCGGCTTAGAGAAAAGCTTCTTGATTACTTCACAAATCAAGAGCCCGAAGCCAGGGTACGAATAGAGATTCCCAAGGGGGTTTACAAACCAAATTTTATCGTCCGCCCTATGGAACCAGCCGCGGCTGAACACATCATCTCAAAAAAACAACCCCTCCTTATGTTGGGCATGATTTCTGTCATTACAATACTATTTCTTATAAGCGGTATTAAGGCACCAGAATATAAAAATCAATCAGAAATTGCAGTCGCGACTGTAAACTCCCTCACACATGCGCAACCTTCAACTGAAGCTGCTTTGGTTATGTCAAAACGTTACCCTAGTGTCGTCGTGCTGCCTTTTGAAAATGTGACTGGGAGCAATGAGAATGATATTCTCAAAATGGGCCTGCAATACCAGCTAACAGCGGACTTACGGCGGTTTAAATTACTCAAAGTAGGGACCGAGAATGCAACTGTTGAAGAGTTCTACACTTTAGGCGGAAGGCATGCCGACTATGTGGTAACGGGCATTATCATTACTGCAGATGAAGAACTCGATCTCGTATTAAAACTTATCGATTCAAAAACCAGAGGTACACTTCTGCAAAGACGCATGACCCGTTCAGTTAAAGAAGAAAGCTATACCAAGGTACTCTCAGATATATCACTGGAAATAAGCAGTGAACTTGCGAGCACTTATGGGCCGATCATTAGCCAAGAGTCATTTAACCCAGAAGACGCGCTCAAACATTCAGAGTACAATGTAAACAACCATAATACACTGAAATGCTATGCTTTATATATTCACTTTAGCAATGCTCCATCACAAGAAGCATTCGAATCGGCTTATAAGTGCCTAACACATGAAATTAACAACTTTGAAGACGCATCATTTATAGCTATGCGGTCCTGGGTGATCTTTATGGCATCACCCAAAGCTGGTATCTCATCAGGAGTTGCAACTCCCAACGCTTATAGAACAGCTCATCTGGACGGCGACTTTACAGTTGAAGCTGCAGAAAGGATAGCCCGATACGCTGTCTCCCTAGAACGAGATAACGATGACGCACAAAATATTCTCGGCCGTATCCAGCTATCAACCGGAAAACTAAAGCAAGCAACCTTAAGTATGCGGCGAGCCGTTGAAGCAAATCCAGCTGACCCTGACAATCTCATGGATTTAGCCGTTTTATTAGCCCATTCTGGAGCTTGGGAAGAATCCCTGAGGTTGGCCGATCAGGCCATATCAAGGCACCCTAATCCACCAGGATGGTATTATCTTCCCTATCTCTTCGAAGGCTTGGTAACAGATGACGCCGCGAAGGTTCAACCCTTCCTACAGACAAACTTAATCGCCTTGAGTCCTATCAACATGATCTATCATTTTGCTGCCGCTTCAATGGCTGGCGATGAAGCACGCGTAAAACAACTCACACCGCAACTCGTAGACTTTTTTAGCGCTACAGATATTAATCCAAAGTTGTTTTTGATGGATACAATTTATTCGGCAGAAATTTGCGATGCCGTTTGGCAAACCCTTGTTCGAGAAGGCATAGGATATAGCTAGCATAAACGGACTGGGCAGCTGTCACTCACCAAAGCGCCATCGCTCGCAAAATTCAAAATTACCTTTATGTAACAACGGTTTGAAAATATTCTACCGCCTTGTAACACGATAGTTAACTCCCAAGCTGAGTGTTACTTACATGTTAATTTATGAATGTAACAGTATGATACTTCAGGAATCTGCAAACCCATTAAGTAATAAACTCCAAGTAGATTATTTCTGTGTGAAAGACTTCCAGAAGGAGATACATAATGCATGCGGATATACATTCTTCATTGGCGCTTCAAAAGCAATCTAAGTACTCATACCAAGATCAAATCAATGACATACGTGCCGAACTTTCGAAAACGCAAAATTCTACCCCCCCCCTTATAAGCTTACAACAACTCCGCGCATCTTATGATCAGTTGGAAAAAATCATTACGCATGGAGTATCAAACATCACTGACTGCGATGAGCTTATTCATCAATGCTCACAATTGCAGACAGACATAATCAACGCATCTGCGACGATCAACGCAAAGTCAACAAACGACCTCTTGGCGAAACTTCAGATGTGGAAGTGCTTTCGAAGTGATTTGGGTACGCCTGACATAGAAATAATGACCGATGAAGCGCTCATCTTCTCAGTTCTGGAGGATCTGGAAGTCATGGTACGAACGTAAGGATTATGCCAATGAATTTATAAGCGTTGCAACGTTCAGCCCTAGCTGAGCTTTAACATTGCAAGCAACGGCATAAAGCCAAAACTTCATACCTATCTACTCAAAACTGTGTTCGCACGTCATGCCGACTACCGCAGGGCGTACTGAACGGCAACGATGTTACAACAAAATGGATAAGAATTGAGATTTAGCCATGATGCAGAAACAACAGGGATCCAAAGTAAAGTCTCCAAGTGAAATTGATATTATTGTTGGGAGGAACATCCGCTCCATACGTCGAAAGAAAAATATGACGCAGGTGGATTTAGGCCATCGTATGAACCTCGCCTTTCAGCAAATTCAGAAATACGAGCGCGGCTTAAACCGTATCGCGTCTGGCCGCCTGCCCAAACTAGCAAAGGTGTTAGAATGCGACATAAACGAGTTCTTTGAAGGCGTTGAAGTATGCTTTGATAAGCCCTTCCCAAAACAAAGAAAAAAAGGGCAATCAACGCTAAAGCTTAACCGTGCTCGTCACCAATTAATAAAGCAAGTTGAAACTTTGCAATCGCTGGAAACGATAGAAGCCATAAACGTGATACTCTCAGCTGGTGAGAGCCAGAAAAAAACTTTACAAGCATTATAGGTGTTGACCTGCGCCCCATTTGGTCCCTCGTTTGAATAGAGAGTCTGTCGTAATGGAG
>CAYUFN010000012.1:0-3896 GCA_964443965.1 uncultured Hyphomonas sp.
ATATGTAAATATTGAGTTTATCTGTATTTTTGGACGTTACCGGACGTCTTAAAATAAATCAGATGGTACCTCTGGCCGGACTCGAACCGGCACTCTCGTGAAAGAAACGGATTTTGAATCCGTCGCGTCTACCAATTCCGCCACAGAGGCCCTTTGGGGTGTTCCCGTAAAGCAGGCATGGTCACGGTCGTCAATGCCTATAAATACAAAAAGCCGCCTGTGGTTAAACAGGCGGCTTAAAGAAATTAAAAGACCAGCAGAGGTTATCGTAAACGGGCGGCAATCGCTGATAGGGTTTGGCCCAGGGCATCGCCACCTTCTAGCGCCTTTACCTGGCGTGATAACCCAGCAAGCGTTGAGGCAAGTGGGCGGTTCTTCGTGCCGTCTGCAAGGGCGATTTCTGCGCCCCCCAGAGAGGAGGTCATGGTTGTAACCATCTCTTCTGAAACGGCGTTTGCGCGCTGCAACTGGTCGATATAGGCCATGGCGACGACTGGTTCGGCGGGCCAGGAAACAGGGAACTGTTGTTGTGGGTTAAAGGCCTGCCCCTGATCGGCAAGCTTGGCTGCGGCCAGTTCATTGGCCGTGAGGTGCTCACTCGGCACCAACTCCATCACATCCAGTCCACGCGCAATCTCTGTTCCGTAGATTTTACCATCATACCAGTAGGTCGACCAGTAGCCGCCTAGAACGAGACGTTCCTCATGTACCGGCCCGCGATCGAAGT
Organism: uncultured Hyphomonas sp.; assembly: GCA_964443965.1. Lineage (GTDB taxonomy): Bacteria > Pseudomonadota > Alphaproteobacteria > Caulobacterales > Hyphomonadaceae > CALLCD01. The sequence goes on from CAYUFN010000012.1 coordinate 728, forward strand.
ATGCGATCTCGACAGGGTTGGAGGAATCCGTAAAGTCTATGACGGAAATACCGCCCTGATACCAGGCCTGCACAAAGATGTCCCGGCCGGGAACCGGTACGACGGCGCCATTATGGGCCACGCAATTTTCTTTATCTGATTGCGGTGCTGAGAGCTTATAATAGCTTTGGAACTTGAGCTTTCCATCAACAATATCGTAAATCGCATCTGCGCCCCAATCCTGTGGATCGGAGGCGCGGCAACGCGGACGCCCACCGCCGCCCCATTCGTCTGTGAACAGAACTTTTGTGCCATCATTGTTAAATGTGGCTGAGTGCCAGTAGGCAAATCCCTTATCGGTGACAGCATCAATGCGCTTTGGTTTGCGCGGGTTCGAGATGTCAAAGATAATACCATTTCCTGAACAGGCGCCTGCGGCCAGCTTGGCTGCCGGGAAGACTGTGATGTCATGGCATTGATTGGTCTGGCGACTGGTTTGCGTATTCTCGCCATGATCACCACCCGTCCAGAGACCGGCTAGATTACCATCCTTATCAGCGAAGACAGCCGGGCTATCAATGATCCTGGACTTTGATGGGTCAGCAACGGGAATTTCGATCACATCAATACGGAAGAGGGCCGTGCGGTTGTCGCCGGGAATATTACCGATGCACCCTGCAAGCTCTTCTTCGTCGCGTACGCCAGCTGTGCCGGAATTATAGACAATGATCTTGCCGTCTTTACCAGGGCCAGAGACCACAGAGTGTGTGTGTGATCCGCGGCATGTTTGAACCTGCCCAACCTGGCGCGGGGCTTTTAGGTCGGAAATATCGAAGATGCGGATCCCGCGAAAGCGTTCCTCGCTAATATCTTCAGCAATACCCTGACGACCACAATCGATTCGGCCGCGCGTTTGTTCAACGGACATGATCAACAGGTCACCAACAATTGAAACATCTCCCTGTCCGCCCGGGCAAACAACCGAGCTTAAGAGTTTCGGCATACCATCCTCAAGCTGATAGATATTGAAGCCGTGATAATTCCCGGTGATCAGCTTGTCTTCAAAGAAGGCCATGTCAGTGTTTGAAAAGCTGAGCAGGGGAGAGCGCTCGCCCCATTCGGTGCCTTCATTTGATTGCTCATCATTGCCACGTTCAGGTTCGCCTGCAGGTTCATCAGGTGCGATGATAGGGGGCAACCCAATCGGATTTGCCGGATCAAAGAAGCCTGTTGGTTTTGGTAGAGCGGCCAAAAGCTTCATATTCATGATCGCTTCACCGGCATCACGAAACCCGGGTGTCAGTCCTGCGCGCGGATCAGCCGACAGCCCAGCCAGCAGGCCATTCATGCGTTCAATTTCTTTGGTCTGGTCTTTAACAATGTCATTTGTAAATTCGAAAAGGACAGGATCATAGGCTGATCCTGGTTGTTCGTGTAGATCTTCAACCATGGTTATAGCGCCTTCATGGTGGCGGATCATGAGTTCATAGAAGAGTTGATCGAAGGCGACCCCGTTTGCCTCTGCAAGTTGTGCCAGTTGGGCTTGAGACGCCATACCCATGCGCAGCATCATTTCCTCGGTCATAACATGGCCACCACCACCATGACCGGCGTGTGCACTATGTCCATTTGTTGCGCCGGGGGCGTTTTGGCCGCGCTCTGTCAACCAACCGCGCATAAACGCAATCTCATCAGACTGGGATGCCTTGATACGACCAGCAATTTCAACCAGGTCAGGCGTGTTTGTGCGTCCTTCAACCAGATTCGCAAGCTCAACAGCCTGCGCGTGATGCGGGATCATGTTTGTCATGAAGGTTACATCATCCTCAGAGAACGTATTCTTGGCAATTTCGACGGCTTCATTGGCGCTTAGCGACTTGACAGCCTGGCCCGGTGCACCCGGCTGGACGATAGGAACATCCTGAGCATGGGCTGTCCCCGCGACAAGTCCCAGCATGAGCGCGCATGCTGATGCACTTGAAAGATAACGGAAAATTTTACTTTGATAGACACTCAATGGTTTGACCCTTTAATTTTACACGGTTGCAGGTCGCGCGCATCGCGCAACTTCGAATTATGGCTTCGGCACGAATAAGGGACACCAAAGCTGATCAACCGCATTCTGCGATAAGCATAGGTTCCCGGCCTGCTCTTGCTTGTCAAGATAACAATCCAAGCTGAGCGGCTTGAACGTTGCATTCGGTCATAAAAAATAAGCGTTTTGATAAGACTTTAAGCCTAGTTTGCATGTACTAATTGGGGCAGATGACGTTGGCAGACCATTCTTCACTTGAAACCGACTCACAGGCAGCATGGCGCTTGCGAACAGAGTATATTATTGCGACAGCCGAGCTTGTCTTCGCAACGCTCATTTTCTTCTTATACTTTGGGTTCAATTCATCCGCCGGGGCTTCACATTGGCAGGGCCTGACGCGCTTAGCCGTTGCGATTTTCCCGCTAATCTGTTTGGCGCGTTTGGCGTATGTTAAATGGGCAAACCCCGGTAGAATATTTGGCTGGGTTTCGTTGCTGATTGACATCACCTTTCTGACTGCTGTTATTTATATGTTCAGCTTGCAATACGGCACACCCGCGGCCTCACTTCAGGCGCCAAGCTTTGCATATTATTTCGTTCTTATAACGCTTCATGCCATGCGGTTCCGTTTGCATATGGTCATCGTTGGGGGCGTGTTCAGCAGCGTGGCTTGGGCCGGCCTGTTGATTGTTTTTTTGAGCAGTGGGGGAACACGCACACAGGCCTACATGGAATATGTTTCCAGTTCTCATATTCTGGTAGGCGCCGAGATCGAAAAGATTGTTGCTCTCCTTGCTTACACCGCCATGCTGGCGCTTGGGGTGAAACGTGCCAGTGAAGTTGTGCAAGATGCAGCTGAAAAAGAAGTTGCAGAAGTACGCATGTATGAGGCGCAAAAAACAGCGCAGCACAAGACTGAGTTTCTTGCAAATATGAGCCATGAGATTCGTACACCCATGAATGGTGTCTTGGGGATGACTCAAATTTTGCAATCAACAGAGCTAAAGCCTGATCAGGAAGAGTACGTAAATACGATTCAGCGCTCAGGTAACGCCTTGCTGACCGTGATTAATGATATACTGGATTTCTCCAAAATCGAGGCTGGTAAGCTTCGTCTGGATATTGCCCCTTTTGATCTGCGCGAGGCGTGCGAGG
>CAYUFN010000012.1:3906-11353 GCA_964443965.1 uncultured Hyphomonas sp.
TCGCCACTCTATTGGGGGTGACCGCCAGAGATAAAGGCCTGGAACTGGTTGTGAGCATTCATCCGGATATGCCCGTCAACCTGATGGGTGATGCGGGCCGAATGCGTCAGATTTTGACGAATCTTATCGGGAATGCGATCAAGTTTACACCTGAAGGCCATGTCCTTTGTGAGGTTAATGGTGTGGAAAAAGACGGCGTCGCGCATTTGAGCATCTCGATCAAGGACACCGGAATAGGGATCGATCAAGACCAGTTGAAAATCATTTTTAATGAATTTTCACAGGCAGATAATTCCACGACCCGGAAGTTTGGTGGCACTGGACTCGGCCTATCGATCTCTAAAAGTCTTGTGACATTGATGGATGGCAAATTGACGGCCGTTTCCACCTTGGGGGAGGGGGCCAAATTTACCTTTACAGCAACGTTGCCGATTGATCGCCGCAAGCGCGAGGCAAAGCCACGGCCAAGTATTGTTGATCTTTCGACAACGCCTATTTTGATTGTTGATGATTTGGATGTGAACCGAGAGATATTGCGTCTGCAGATGCTAAATATCGGCGCCGTACCAGACTTTGCCAATGACGCACGCGAAGCAGTTGCTGCGATTGTGAATGCTCATAATCACGGAATGCCGTACGCCATTGTGATCACTGATTACCAAATGCCCGATATTGATGGTCTGGAGTTGGTTGAGGGGATACGCAGGCGTGAAATATTTAATGCCTTGCAGCTGATTGTTCTGTCCTCCATTGATGATGCCAAAGCCAAGTCTGCTTTCCTAGAGCAGGATGTCATCGCTTATATGACAAAGCCTTGCCGGAACACTGATCTTGAAGACGCCGTTTATACGGCCGCTGCGCGTTACAAAGCCAAGCAGCTTCAGAAGATAGCCTTTAATAATGGCCGTGAGCCCAAACCGCAGAAAACAGCTTAACGATAAGAAAGTCGCTGGGGCTGCTTACGCGTCAACCGAAGCTGCAGCTGTACGTAGCTGTTTTTCAAGTTTTGCATGCAGGCTTTCATTGCTGGCCAAGATGCTACCTGTTTGCAGCAAATCACCGCCGTCTATCTCACTTACAATGCCACCCGCTTCGCGCACAAGCACAATGCCTGCTGCAATGTCCCACGGTTTCAGGCCGCGCTCCCAGAAGCCATCAAATCTGCCAGCGGCCACATAGGCAAGGTCGAGCGCAGCAGAGCCATAGCGGCGAATGCCAGCCACGTTAGGCGTCATTGCAGCCATTTCGCGCCAGAACGTTTTATGTTCAGCCTCTGATTTGCCAAGCCAGGGTGTACCTGTTGCCACGCAGGCCTCTGCCATATTGGTACGTGCCGCAACGCGCAATTTCCGGTTTTCCAGCCAGCAGCCACGCCCGGTTTCGGCCCAGAAAATTTCATTCTTGGCTACATCATAAACCACACCAGTTAAAAGCGTTCCCTCACGCTCAAGCGCAATGGAGACAGCAAAATGGGGTTGTCCATGCAAGAAATTCAATGTGCCGTCCAGCGGATCGATAATGAATTTATTCGTCTTGTCGGTCCCTTCGACAATGCCAGCTTCTTCCATTACAAAGCCATAGCCGGGGCGGGCTTTTTTCAGCTGCTCGTAAATAATTTCTTCTGCTTTATGATCTGCGTTCGATACAAAATCAGCGGGGCCTTTTCGTGAGACCTGCAAATGTTCGACTTCAGCAAAATCGCGCGACAGGGAAGAGCCAGCCGCACGGGCTGCTTTTATCATGACAGAGCCGACAGGGGATGGGCGGGACATGGTCGTGGCTTTCAGATAAGAGGAAAGGGGCGGTTTAATCAGACCGCTTGAGATAGGTGCTGTCAGAGGTCTGCACGATGATCTTTTCACCTACATTCACGAATGGCGGCACCATGATGCGCAGGCCACCAGTACACTGTGCCGGCTTGAAACTGTTGGCAGATGTTTGACCTTTGACAACAGGCTCAGTTTCCAGAACTTCAAGAATAACCTGTTCGGGCACTTCCACGCCGAGTGGGGTCTCTTCATAAAACTCGATACGCACCATCATGCCATCTGTCAGATAGGCACCGCTATCACCCACAAAATCACGTTGCAGCTCGATTTGTTCGAAGTTTTCAGTGTCCATGAAGGTGAAGCTATCATCATCTCCGAACAGAAATTGATAGTCTTTTTGTTCAAGGCGTACCTTCTCTACGGTTTCAGACGCGCGGAAGCGTTCATTGAGTTTTGACCCATTGATCAGATTTCGTAACTCAACCTGATTAAACGCGCCGCCTTTTCCGGGTTTTACCGAATTCGTCTTCATTGCCCGCCACACGCTTCCCTGATGCTCGATAACATTACCGGGTTTGATCTCGTTTCCATTGATCTTGGCCATGGGAAAATCCTTTATGTTCTATGGGGTGCGGCGTAGCGGTGCAGGCGGGCCGGGTCAAGCTTGATTGGGCATATAGGCAGGTTTTAGCCGGACTCTACGGTCCGTCTGGCATGTGCAGTCGCCAAAAGCCTGTCAAATGCCTCGACGGCTGCAACCGGGCCGTCTTTATATGTCCACACACCAGCTGAAACCGCCAGGAAATCTGCGCCAGCGGTGATGAGCGGGGCAGCATTATCCAGTGTTATACCGCCAATTGCGACGCAGGGAATTTCCATCAATTCCTGCCACCAATCGAGAAGATCCGGTGTTGCCTGCGTTGCGGCGTCTTTCGTGGTGGTTGGGAAGAAGGCACCAAAGGCGACATAGTCTGCGCCGTCTTCGCCCGCTTGCATGGCAAGGTGGCGGCTATCATGGCAGGTCGCACCGATAATCATATCATCGTGCATCAGGGTACGTGCTTGTTTAATGGGCATATCCTGGCGGCCAAGGTGAACACCATCTGCGCCAAGCTCAACGGCAAGCTCAACATCATCATTGATGAAAACTACCGTCTCGGCTGCCTGCGCATCTGGCATAATTGCATTGGCGATGCGCCGCGTTGTGTTTTTGTCTATGGTCGTATGATCAGGCAGCTTGAATCGCAGCTGCAGGGCGGTGACCAAGCCTGTCTCCAGCACAGCCTTCAACCGCACGATAAAACCCGCCTCATCATCCAGGCGTGGCGGCGTAATCAGATAAAGATTTGCGCGCGGGCGCGACGACGATGTTTCAGACTCACTCATAAGCGCAGGCCGTACCTGTGTCCCCTGATGTGGTCAAGCCTTCGCGCGCGCAGGGAAGGCCTCAAGGGCGGCACCTGTGCGTTTTGGGCGCGAGGTGAGCACGCCAGAGCAATTGGGGCATAACCCGCCAAGCTCACGCACATCACAGTCAATGCAAAATGTACATTCAAACGAGCAGATCAGCGCCCCTTCAGAATCGGCTGGCAGCGCTTTGCCACAGCGTTCACACTCAGGACGCATGTCCAGCATATGCGCTCACCCAGCGCGCGAGGCAGCACAAACCGTAGCGATCGTCTCGGCTAACATCGCATCAAAAGCTTCATCGGTTTGTTGGACAGTCAAGCCTTCGCTGAAGCCACGTGAAAAGCTGGCAACCATGCCCGTATTCTGCGAGAGCATCTGGTTAGATTGCGCGCGCGGATAACCGCCCGAAAGCGCAACAACCGTTAAAACGCGCGGGTGATCGACAAGGGCTTTGTATTGATTAGGCGTTTCAGGAAGCGATAATTTCAGCATCATCTCATACTTCTCCGGGAGGGCGCTGAGTTGCTTTATAAGCTCATCACGTAAAATATCTTCAGCCGCGGCTTTGTCTTCAATTGTAATCGTGATTTCCGGCTCCAGAATTGGCATAAGCCCGTGATCAAAGATTTGTTTGCCGATCTCAATTTGCTGGGTAACGATCGCCGCGATGCCTTCGCGTGTGGCCGCATTGATGACAGAACGCATCTTCGTGCCAAAAATACCTTTGGCTTTCGCCGCGACAAGCATCTCGTCCAGGCCGGGCATTGGCTTCATTAGCTGTACGCCATTTGCATCAGCTTCAAGGCCTTTATCGACCTTAATGAAAGGCACGACCCCTTTGGTCTCCCAGACATACTGGGCCGTCGGCAGCCCATCGATTGTGCTATTGACTGTACGTTCAAACAGGATAGCACCAATCAAATTGTCACCATTGAAAGCGGGCGACTTAATCATCCGTGTTCGCATCTGATGCACCAGCGCGAACATCTCTTCTTCAGAGGCGTAGCTATCTGCCGGGATGCCGTAATTGTGCAGCGCGCGCGGGGTTGAGCCGCCGGATTGATCGAGCGCTGCAATAAAGCCGTCTTTGGTGGCAATTTTTTTATACATATCCGGGTTCATAATTTATCCCATCTTTCTGTGTTATGTTTATGTGGGTTACGTCTTCAAAGCTTCAACGCCGGGCAGGGGTTTGCCCTCCATCCATTCCAGGAATGCGCCGCCTGCGGTTGAAATGAAAGTAAAGTCTGCACTTGCGCCGGCATGGTTTAGCGCGGCTACCGTGTCACCCCCGCCCGCCACAGCGATCAGCTTGCCCGCCTTGGCATATTCGCCGGCCGCTTTTGCAGCGGCCACTGTAGCTCTGTCAAAGGGTGTCAGCTCAAATGCGCCGAGCGGTCCGTTCCAAACCAACGTTTTGGAGGCATCCATCGCAGAGATCAGTGCACCAACAGATTGCGGGCCTGCATCGAGGATCATCTCATCCTCACGAACATCGCCTAGTCCGCAAAGGCGATTGTCAGCATTGGCCGCGAAATTTTTCGCCACAACTAGATCAAGCGGCAGAATAATATCACAGCCAGCGGCTTTGGCATTGGTTTCGATTTGTCTGGCTGTGCCGGCAAGGTCATGCTCGCAAAGAGAGGCACCAACATTATATCCGCGTGCAGCCAGAAATGTGTTGGCCATGCCCCCGCCGATTACAAGGGAGTCTACCTTCGAGACAAGGTTCTTCAGCAAGTCGATCTTGGAGGAGACTTTTGCCCCGCCGACAACCGCCATAACCGGGCGCTGCGGTGTGCCGAGCGCTGCATCCAGTGCGCTTAGCTCACGCTCCATTGCCAAGCCTGCATAAGCAGGCAGCAGGCGCGCAACCCCTTCGGTTGACGCATGTGCGCGGTGGGCCGCAGAGAAGGCATCATTCACATAAAGGTCACCAAGTTTGGCCATATCGGCCGCCGTGGCCAGATCATTGGTTTCCTCGCCTGGCAGGAAACGGACATTCTCAAGCAGGATGACATCGCCGCCCGGGCGGCTATCGATCATGGCTTGGCATTTTGGCCCGATGGTACAGTTTTCGGCAAAGGAGACCGGCCTGCCCAGTACGTCTGAAAAAGCCGCAGCAACTGGCTTCAAGCTCATCTCCGGCAAGACCTTGCCTTTGGGGCGGCCAAAATGGGCGAGCAAGGCAACCTTGGCGCCAGCCTCACTCAGCGCCTTGATAGTGGGGAGTGCTGCGCGCAGGCGCGTGTCATCTGTCACACGGCCATTTTCCATGGGCACATTAAAGTCCACACGGACAAGGGCTGTCTTGCCAGTCAGGTCGCCAGCATCTGTAATGCGTTGAAATTCGATCATAGATTTACTTCTTCATAGATTCGGGCACCCTCAGAATAGGCGATTATCATGACCGCCGCTTCATCACTATCGCAGCGGGTTTGGTGCACTGTGCCTGCTGGGACAAAAATTGTTTCGCCCGGAGAGGCTGTTTGCCATTTGCTATCAAGACGCTCAGACATATGGCCTGAAAGAACATGGATTACTTCATTGCAATTGGGGTGGCGATGGGCCGGGCTGGTCTTTCCGGGCAGGACGGTCATGCGGGCCAGCGACAGGCCGATATCTGAATGGCTTGTATCATCTGCCAGCCAGTCCATTGTGCCCCATGCCTCGCGCGTCATCGATTTTACTCCTGGAAATAATAAACCCGCCGGGATAAAGCGGCGGGCTTGTTTGCTAAATGTGTTTGGCTAGTTCCAGGGCTGTATCAGACATGCGGGTCGCAAAGCCCCATTCATTATCATACCAACTCAGGACGCGCACCAGCGTCCCGCCTGTGACATTTGTTGAAGCCGCAGCAACTGAAGAAGACGCCGCATTGTGGTTATAATCGATTGATACTAGTGGCGCTTCGACAAATCCAAGGACGCCTTTCATTGGACCTTCAGCGGCGGCCTTCAGCGCGCCGTTGATTTCCTCAGCGCTGGTTGCTCGACCTGCATCAAACACCAGGTCAATCATCGACACATTCGGCGTTGGTACGCGCACGGCTGACCCATCCAGCTTGCCAGCTAGTTCTGGTAGAACAAGGCCGACAGCCTTGGCCGCGCCCGTTGAGGTCGGGATCATCGACATGGCCGCCGAGCGTCCGCGATAAAGGTCTTTATGCATTCGGTCGAGTGTTGGTTGGTCGCCAGTATAGGCGTGCACCGTAGTCATATAGCCCCGCTCAATACCAACCGTGTCATTCATTACCTTGGCAACTGGGGAGAGGCAGTTGGTCGTGCAGGAGGCATTAGAGACAACGGTATCCTCGGCTGTCAGCGTTTCATGGTTTACACCATAAACGATCGTCTTGTCTGCATTCGCGCCCGGTGCAGAGATAAGCACACGCTTGGCACCTGCTTCTAAATGGGCAGCGGCTTTATCACGCGCGGTAAATATGCCTGTGCACTCAAAAGCGATATCCACATCCATTTCGCCCCAGGGAAGGTCAGCCGGGTTGCGTTCGGCCAGGCATTTGAAGCTGCGTGCGCCAACTGTGATCGTATCACCGGAGACAGACACGTCCTGATTGAGACGGCCATGTACGCTGTCATATTGCAAAAGATGTGCATTGGTCTCGACCGGCCCCAAATCATTGATCGCAACGACCTCAATATCCTTGCGGTCATGCTCGATGATGGAGCGAAGAACGAGACGGCCAATGCGCCCGAAACCATTAATTGCAACGCGTACTGCCATGGAAGATCTCCTATGAGGCTCGCGCGATTCGTCACCGCGCTTAAAGATGCCGACGGTTTAGCGCTATGTGCCCGCAACGTCTACCCGTTCAAAGGAGCAAGGAGGCGTGTTGAAGGTTTATCGTCTCAGAAATTGCAGCTTAAAGCGCACCTAGCCCTTGGGCGTGACGGTTTGGGCCACAGCTTTTGCCCGCGCGCGGGCTTCGTCTACATCATGTCCGCGCGCCAACGCCACGCCCATACGGCGTGTTTTAAAGCTTTCAGGCTTACCAAACAGGCGCAGTTCGCTTTCGGGTACCTTCAGAGCTTGGTCCACACCCTCAAACGAAATACCTGCTGCCGCCACACCGCCATAAATCACAGCACTCGCCCCAGCATTGGCCAGACACGTATCAACGGGCAGGCCTAGAATCGCGCGGGCGTGCAGGGCAAACTCACTTTGATGCTGGGTGACGAGGGTCACCAGCCCGGTATCATGCGGGCGAGGGCTAACCTCTGAGAACCAGACCTCATCGCCTTTGACGA
>CAYUFN010000012.1:11363-14178 GCA_964443965.1 uncultured Hyphomonas sp.
ACCCCGAACAGGCCACGTCCGCCAAGTGCCTCAGTCACCCGCCGGGCCATATCTTCAGCCCTAGCGAGCGCCACGCTGCTCATCTTCTGGGGTTGCCAGCTTTCGACATAATCACCATCTTGCTGACGGTGACCAACGGGCGCACACACATGTGTTCCATCGATGCTGCGCACAGTCAGAAGCGTGATTTCATAGTCAAAACGGATTTGCCCTTCAACGATGATACGTGTTTCCCGCGTGCGCCCGGCCTCTAGCGCGTAGTCCCACGCCTTGCCAATATCGCCAGCTGACGTCACACGCGATTGGCCTTTGCCTGAAGATGACATAACCGGCTTGACGAAAACCGGGTAGCCAATGGCCTCTGCGGCGGAGGCCAATTGTTCATCCGTGCCTGCAAAGGCGAAAGGGCTGGTCGGCAGGCCGAGTGTATCGGCTGCCAGACGACGAATGCCCTCCCGGTCCATGGTCAGCTGTGTGGCGCGCGCTGTCGGGATCACTGTGGCAAGGCCTTCTGCTTCAATGCGCGCCAGCTCATCTGTTGCGATGGCTTCAATTTCCGGAACGATCAGATGCGGCCTTTCTTTTTCGACAAGCGCGCGCAGGGCAGCGGCGTCTGTCATATTGATGACATGGCTACGATGAGCGACCTGCATGGCCGGGGCGTTCTCATAACGGTCGACGGCAATCACCTCAACCCCGAAGCGTTGCAACTCAATGACCACTTCCTTGCCAAGCTCGCCCGCGCCAAGCATCATGACCTTGGTGGCCGAAGGGGAAAGCGGGGTGCCGATGCTGGTCATTTTTTAAAAACCCTAATCTGTACAATTTGCGCCCTTCCTAGCTAAGAGCCTGCATACTTGCAAATATAGGATGTGATTTGACAGGTTGCAGATGCGTCATGCAGCTTTCCGGTGACGAACCAATTATGAGGTGTCAAAAATGCAAATAGTGCTAAAGTATGTTGCCTTCTTAGGGATTTGCTTCTGTGTAAACGCTCTCGTTTCGTTGCCATCAAAGGCGCAAAGCAATGAAACAAAGGTCAGCCTGGAAGATGCCAGGGAAGCACTTAAAGCCGAACCGGGTAACAGCCAAGCGCGGAAGGCTTTTACAGCGGCCCTGCAAGAATCGATAAATTCGGCGCGGCGCGAGGGCGACACTGATGCAACGCTGACATTGGTCGAGGAGTATCTGGCCCAGTTAAACTTGCGGCTTTCGACGGATCCGACGAGCGTAGAACAGCGCTGGGCGCGATTTAGCGTGTTAAGGATTAAGTGGCAGACCTTATTTCAGCAAGACCAATATCCTGAAGCTGCGCTCGAAGCTATACGCGCCGCTGAGAAAGACATTCGATTTTTGGCAGATGCCAAGCCCGATACATTGCGGTACAAGGAAGAGTTGGCGCGAACATTATCGCTTATTGGGTGGAGCGCGCAAGAGGTCTCAGATCGATCTCTCCCAGACGCGGCCCATCGCGAAGCTGTCGCACTGGCGCGAACAATTTTAACTGAAAGCCCAAAGAGCGTGAATGCGTCCTTAGCACTGGCCTACGGGTTACAGTGGAATGCCATGTCTGTAACGGCAAAAGACAAGACATATGAAGCCTATGAGACATCTGTTCCTCTTTATAAAGAGGCTATTCTCGCATTTAAGAACCTTGCCAAGCTTGAGCCCGGTAATAAGGGATACGCCACCGATCACGCGCAGGTCTGGTATGGGCTTGGCCAGATTTATCATGAATTAGGAGATGATGAAGAAGCCTTCAAGGCTATTCGGTTGAGCTATTACCTCTTGCAGGACGCGTCTGATGCTCACCCTAATGATGCAAATCTGCATCGACGTGCCTATCAGTTGGGACTGCATACGTCCGAGTTTTTAAGCTTTGGAGAGGAACGATTGGCATGGTTAGAAAGAATGAAAAGCCGTTTGAAAGAGATTGAAGCTATTGGGAAATTACACCCTGATGATAAGACATTGATCGACGAGGTTGACCGACAGATTGGGCTCAACAAAGACGTGATTGAAACCTCTAAAGAGTAAACATTAAAGCTTGAATACCCTTCTTCTGCTCAGGTGACTTGATTGGATGCTGAGTTAATCAGCGGTTTCAACAAGCGTGCTTGTGCGCTTGAGTGCAAAACGTCCAGTCATATAAATCAGTAGGCCAATCGGGCCAAGCAGGAATGAGAAGAACATGGCCGGGGCGGCCAGCCAATGTGAGATACCACCTCTTTGGGCATCCCGGCCAATCCAGGCTCCAACAAAGAGATCAAAGACAAGATAATGGCTCCAGCCGATCAGTACACCGATGGGCGTCGAGAAGATAGCGGAGACGCCCTTCATGGTTGTAAAGTCGACCTCTGATGAGCCTGCTCCGCCAAACAGAGTAAAGCCAAAGCAAACCGCATAGAACGCGCCAAGCGCGACCGGATAAAGCGCTGAGTGGACAAGCGTTCTGGTGATGCCCGCGCGCGGTAACAGGATCAGCAACGCCCAAGCTGGCATGACCGAGAGGTTTATGAGTGAGAAGATTTGATCATAGGTCATGTTTGGGCCCTCCTATCGAGCACAATAGCAGATTGCGTCATTGCAAGGCTAGACTGTGCAATCCATCTCTTGATATTCCCCTTGGGCGATCGATCCTCTGGTCAAGCCAGAGGATGACGAGACCGAGCTGGTTTCGCAATACGCTTAATCAAACCCTTTAGCCGCTTCCACAACAGCCTCAACCGTAATGCCAAAATGCTTATAGAGGTCGGCAATGGGGGCGCTGGCGCCGAAACTGGACATGCCGATGAAGGCGTCGGTGGGCGCAAGG
>CAYUFN010000012.1:14188-32071 GCA_964443965.1 uncultured Hyphomonas sp.
CGCAAGGAATGTGTCCCAGCTTTGGCGGATGCCAGCTTCAATGCCGATGCGCGGGGCTGTCCCGAGCACGCTTGCTTTATAGGCGGCGTCTTGTTGCTGGAACAGCTCAAAGCAGGGGGCAGAGACGACGCGCGCAGTTTTTCCGGCGTCGGCGAGGGCAGCCACTGCGTTCATGGCCAGTTCGACTTCTGAGCCGGTTGCGATGAGGGTGACATCTGCGCCGTCTGCTTCGTGCAGGACATAAGCTCCGCGTGCGCAGAGGTTTTCGCTTGTATGTGTGGTGCGTTGCGGGGTGAGGCCCTGTCGGGTGAGCGCGTGTATGCTCGGCTGGTCTGTCGCTTCCAGTGAAAGCTGCCAGCATTCAGCCGTTTCCACTGCGTCGCACGGGCGGAAGACCAGCAAGTTCGGAATGGCGCGCAATGAAGCGACATGTTCAACTGGCTGGTGGGTTGGGCCATCTTCGCCAAGGCCGATACTATCATGCGTCATCACAAAGATAGAGCGCACACCCATCAGCGCAGCGAGGCGAATGCTTGGGCGGCAATAATCTGTGAAGACAAGGAATGTGCCGCCATAAGGGATGATGCCACCATGAAGCGCCATGCCGTTCATTGCCGCCGCCATGCCGTGCTCACGAATACCGTAATAAACATAGCGGCCCTCAGGATTTTCTGCCGTAAACGGAGCAGTTGCGCCTGTTTTTGTGTTGTTCGATCCGGTCAGGTCAGCGGAGCCGCCAACGGTATAGGGGAGGGTGTCATTGATCACGCCGAGCGCCATTTCAGAGGCCTTGCGGGTCGCGACTTTCTTCGGCTCTGCAGCAAGTTCGGCTTTGTAAGTTTCGATTGCTGGCGCGAGCGCGGATAGGTCAGTTGCCATTGCGGCGTCGAAGGCGGCTTTGTTTGAAGAAGCGGCATGACGGGCTTCCCAATCTGTGCGGGCTGCACTGCCTTGCGCACCTGCGCTGCGCCATGCGGACTTGATATTATCAGGAATTTCAAATGGTGCGTGGGGCCAGTCGAGGACCTTGCGCGCGCCAGCGATTTCGTCCTCACCAAGCGCTGCACCATGCACGCCGGACGTGCCTTGCTTGGTTGGCGCGCCTTTGCCGATAATTGTTTTGCAGGCGATCAAGCTCGGCTTTCCGGTTTTATGCGCAGCAGCGATAGCCGCTTCAACGGCGGCAAAGTCATGCCCGTCGACACGGACCGTCTCCCAGCCCGAAGCCTCAAAGCGTTTCAGCTGATCGGTGGAATCAGAAAGTGACACGGCCCCATCAATCGTAATGTCATTATCATCCCAAAGCACGATAAGTTTACCGAGCTTCAAATGACCGGCCATGCCGATGGCTTCTTGCGAGATGCCTTCCATCAGACAGCCATCACCTGCGATGACATAGGTGTGGTGATCGACAAGATCTTTGCCATAGGTTGCGCCGAGGTGGGCCTCTGCCATGGCAAATCCGACCGCATTCGCGATGCCTTGTCCGAGCGGCCCTGTCGTCGTCTCAACACCCGGCGCATGGCCATATTCGGGGTGTCCGGCCGTTTTATAGCCCAATTGGCGGAAATTTTTGATCTGCTCAATATCCATGCCGGGATAGCCGGTCAGGTGGGTGAGGGCATAAATCAGCATCGAGCCATGTCCAGCTGACAGGATAAAGCGATCTCTATCGGCCCAATCCGGCGCGCTGGCATCATATTTCAGGAATTTTGTGAACAGAACAGTGGCCACATCGGCCATCCCCATTGGCATGCCGGGATGACCTGATTTTGCCGCCTGAACCGCGTCCATGCTGAGTGCGCGTATGGCATTTGCCATTTCCTGTTGAGTTGCCGCCATTGCCCGAATCCTTTTTATGAGATGTTTGAGAGGGCATGGACAAGCAAAGCCTATCCGTCAAGCGCTTGGCAGGTGTAGCGAAGGCCTGATATGTAAAAGATATGACGAATCTTAATCAGGCTTCAGCAAAACTGAGTGCAGCACTTACGCGTCTTGAGCGTAATCTGGATACGCTGTTCGAGCATGCCGGAGATCCCGGCGTTGGGCGCCGCGAGGTTGAGGCGCTGACACAGGATCGTGCCCGACTGGCTGAAGAGCTTGATGCCTCATTAGCGCGGGAAAACGAGTTGCAAAAACTGGCCGACGAGGCCTCCGTGGCGCTAGGTGCGGCCATTGCAGAGGTGCGTGCAGCACTTGTAAGGCAGGGGGAAAGTGATGGCCAAGGCTGATATTGAGGTGAATGGTCGGCGGTATTCCGTCGCCTGTGCGCCTGGCCAAGAGGTAAGGTTGGGCACGCTCGGCGCGCGCCTTGACAGACAAGTCAGACAAATAGCTGACGCGGTCGGGGATATTGGCGAGGCGCGCCTCCTGCTTGTGGCGGCGCTTTCTTTAATGGATGAGTTGGATGGGAGCTCCCCCATGGCTGATCCTGTCGCGATCGAGGCAAAGGCTGCTGCTGCTTTGACTGATGCCGCCGCACGGATTGATGCCCTTGCTTCACGATTTGTGCGCGCTGAAAAAATATAAAACTCCTGCCTTTAGCAATTCACCCTTATGAAGAGAGACTCCATCATGCGAGATGATAGCATCCCTCAGCCCTTTCTGGTCGCGTTTCCAATGGAAAATGAAGACCCACGGATTATGCTGGATCCGCAATACTTCGCAGGCTTGGATGAGGTTGGGTTGTTTTTATCAGATCTGGCCAAAATGTATGCGCGTGCCTTTGTGCAATCAGGACGCGCGCGTGATATGCGGGACGCGTTGGTGCAGGTGCAGGAAATTTTTAATGCTGACATTTCAGATCCCCTGCCAGAAGAAGGTTCGGACGGTTAGGCGCTTAGGTATTTTGTGCGCGCCCTGTTTTGAAAGTCTTGCCTATGTCTGCCCCCTTTCGTCTTGTTGCATGGAATATCCGGGCTGGTGGCGGCAAGCGCGCGCAGCTGATTGGTCAGGTGCTCTGTAAGCTGCAAGCTGATTTTGTTGTGCTCAGTGAGTTCCGCTCTGGCCTGCCCAGTCAATTGATTGCAGAAGCTCTGGCCAAGGGTGGGTTGGGTCATCAGATGAGCGCGACAAACGAGGTTAAGCCGAATACGAATGCCGTGATGGTGGCCTCTAAAGCAAGCTTAAAGCGGCTTGGCTTGCGTGCGGGCCCTGAAGAGCCCGGACGTTGGCTTATGGTACGCGAAGGTATCCGCAGCTTGGCCGTTGGTGCGATGCATATCCCCAACCAGCACACCGGGCGCAAACCAGGCTATCATAATGCGCTGGTTGATTTAGCGGCGCGGTGGCGCGATAAGCCTGCGCTGCTTGTCGGCGATACCAATTCCGGGCGGATTGGCATTGATGAGGAAAAGCCTGTTTTCAATAAACGGACAGATGCCTGGTTCGACAGGCTCGAGGCGGCTGGATGGCAGGATGGTTTTCGTAGCCTCTATCCGACCGTCAAGGACTACACCTGGTATTCTCATCGCGATAATGGCTTCCGCCTTGATCAGGTTTTTGTCAGTCCGCGTCTGAGGCAACATTTAAAGGATGTCAGGCATTTCTGGCCGCCTCATCCTGATCAACCAGGCCGCCGTGACGGTTTAAGTGATCATGCGCTGCTGGTGGTAGATTTTGAATTTTAAACCGTTTCTCCATCAATGCCTGACATTTCCATTCAAATTATGCTTATAAATAAGACAAACCAGTGAGGAGCGGCTCGATGAATGGAATTACACTACACAAGGGTGACTTGCCTTCTGGTTTGGATCTGGGCGCAATTGTGGCTGTTGATACAGAAGCCATGGGCCTGAACCCGCACCGTGATGCGCTTTGCGTCGTGCAATTGTCTTCTGGTGATGGCACAGCGCACGTAGTGCAGCTTGACCGGAAGGCTGGGTATAATTGCCCAAACCTAAAAGCGCTTATGGCCGATCCCAATATATTAAAGCTGTTCCATTTTGCCCGCTTCGATGTGGCGATGATGCAAAAACATCTGGGGATTATCTGCGCGCCAGTCTGGTGCACCAAAATTGCCTCAAAGCTTGCGCGGACCTATACAGACCGCCATGGGCTCAAAGATGTTTCCAAAGAAATAGCCGGAGCGGATATGTCCAAGGCGCAACAAAGCTCTGATTGGGGCGCTGAAACACTAACCGATGCGCAGCTCCAATATGCCGCCTCTGATGTGTTGCATTTGCATGCGATTAAAACCGGGCTGGAAGCTATGCTTGTGCGCGAAGGGCGCAAGGCGCTGGCTGAAGCCTGTTTTGCGTTTTTGCCAACGCGTGCCGCTCTGGATCTGGCTGGTTGGGAAGCGACGGATATTTTTGCACATTCCTGAGCACCAAAACCGTTATGTTACAAAAAAGTAGCTGGCGAAATCGATTTGCGCGCCATAAGATAAAAGTTGTTATACGCATAAAGTTCTATAGATCATGAGCACTGAAACGATCCGGGCAATGGAAGAGTGGGCACCCCACCGCCAGTTAAGCTTGGCGCAGGCGCGCAATCGCACGCAAATGGTGCGGATTATGCGTTTTGCGCTTGTGGCTGCTGCGATTATTACGCTTGGCGTGTTTTTAGGCTTTATTGCACGCAATGCTTATGACCGGGCACTTGGCAATACGGTTGCGATTGCTGGTGATCAGACGGTTGCAATGGTCAATCCGCGCTTTACGGGCCGGGATGGAGCAGGGCAGCTTTATATTATTACGTCTGAGACAGCTCAGCAAAGACGTGAAAACGAGGACCTTATTGATCTGGTCAATCCCAAACTCGTGGACTCTTTTGGTGGTGAGGTAACGGCCCCGCGCGGACTTTACGATCGGGTAAATGAAACGCTCGATTTATATGATGATGTGCTGGTTGTGGATGCTGAAGGCTACGTGTTCAATTCTACGCATGCGCAGGTCTTTCCTGAAACGGGCCGTGTCATTGGTGTAGAGCCATTGGACGGGACCGGGCCGCTCGGTGATATTCGCTCTGACAGCTATGAACTCGACCGTGACAGTGGTATTGTTACATTTGTGGGGCGCGTAAGAACAGTTATATTTGATGAGACCCCTTAGGAGATTTGCGCGATGAAACGAGTAAAAGCTGGATATGTTCTGGGTGTGTTGGCGAGCCTCTTATTCGCACTGCCGGCAAGCGCGCAATTAAGCCGCGATGGTGGCCAGACGCAGATAAACGCTGATAAACTTAATGTCGCTGAGCGTGATAGCATTGCCGTGTATTTAGGGGATGTCGATGTGGTGCAGGGGGATGCGCGCTTGCGTTCAGATAAGCTGACAATTAATTTTGCGGGTAACCCCAATGCTCAAAATGGCGGTGGCTTTGGCGAGATTTTGGGGATGCTTGCCGAGGGGAATGTGTTCTACATTACGCCCGAGTTGCGAGCGCGAGGAAACCAGGGAACCTATGATGCAAGCACAGAAACGATCATTCTGACGGGAAACGTCATTGTCTCGCGCTGCGATGATGTTGCAAAAGGGGAGCGTCTGACTTTCAATGTTGCAACGGGGCAGTCAAGTTTGGATGGGGCTGCAGATGATAGCCGAGTGGTAACGATTATTGGCGGCCCACAGACCGAAAACAATGACGGCTGCGCACGGAACTGAAAAATTCAACAGATCAAGACAACCTAATTTTAAGTACATTCATATAAGCATCAGCCAAGAACGGCAAAGGTGCCGGGCCAAGGAGAAGATCGAGACATGGACGCTGCAAAAGACGGTCTTGTTGTTTCAGGCATTGCGAAATCATTTGGTAATCGCCAGGTGGTCAAGGATGTTTCTATTTCTTTGCAGCGCGGTGAAGTTGTTGGGCTACTTGGCCCGAATGGCGCGGGGAAAACCACCTCTTTTTACATGATTATGGGCTTGATCAGTGCTGATGGCGGCGCGATTACGATTGACGGCGAAGACGTTACGGCGCTGCCGATGTATCAGCGCGCCCGTCTTGGGCTCGGTTATTTACCTCAGGAGGCCTCCATCTTCAGAGGTATGACTGTTGAGGAAAATATTGCGGCGGTTGTTGAGCTTGTCGAGAAGGACAAATCCAAGCGTAAAGAACAGGTGGATGCCCTTCTGGGGGAGTTGAACATTACCCGTTTGCGCGGCGCACCTGCCACGGCCCTGTCGGGTGGAGAGCGCAGGCGTGTCGAAATTGCACGTGCCTTGGCCTCAAGACCAAGTTTTATGCTTTTGGACGAACCGTTTACCGGGATCGACCCTCTCGCCATATCGGACATTTCCGATCTGGTTCGGTATTTGAAGAAGCGCGGATTAGGCGTTTTGATTACTGATCACCAGGTGCGAGAAACGCTGCAAATCGTGGATAGGGCATTTGTCATGTTTGATGGCAAAGTGCTCTTTGATGGTGCCCCTGATGAGGTGCTGCAAAACGAGGATGTGCGTCGGGTCTATCTGGGCGACCGGTTCGCAGCGTAACGTCGATGGCTATGCGTCAAAATCTGGATATGCGTCAGGGCCAGTCTCTGGTTATGACGCCGCAATTGCAGCAAGCAATCAAATTGTTGCAATTATCAAATCAGGAACTGGCTGAATTTGTAGATGCCGAGGTTGAACGCAACCCGCTCTTGAAGCAAGGCGAAACTGATCAGGGGGCTGAGCAGTCTGGCACGCGCGAGGGTGACGAGAAATCCACAGGTGTGCGTGCAGAGCTTGGCGAAGGTGGCACACGTGAAATAGGAGCAGCTAGTGAAGCGCTTGATGCCCCAACTGAAGATGTAAACAATGGGGATAGCGGCGCGGATGCGGCAAGTGGCTCGGCGCAGTCTGGCCCCTCGGCCACAACAGATTGGTCTAAAGCCGGTTCTGGGAAGAGTGGCAGTGGCGAACCTATGGACTTTGAATCGCGCCTGTCTCATGAAAAATCCCTGCGCGAGCATTTATCTGAGCAGGTGATGATGGCTGGTCTGGAGACAGGCGAAGCGCTTATTGCGGCGCGACTGGTTGATGAGACGGATGAGACGGGATATTGCCGGGCCGATTTGCAGGATGTTGCCAATGCGCTCGGCGCTGAGGTGTCTCAGGTAGAGGCAGTCCTAAAGGTTTGTCAGGGCTTTGAACCAACAGGTGTAATGGCGCGGTCAGTTCCTGAATGCATGGCTTTGCAACTAGCCGAACGGAATCGGCTCGACCCGGTTATGCAAGGTCTGCTCGATAATCTTGATCTTGCGGCCAAGCACGACATAGCCGGGCTTGCGAAAATCTGCGAGGCCGATAAATCAGAAGTTATGGAAATGCTGGACGAGTTGCGGTCTTTAACCCCGCGTCCAGGAGCTGGGTTTTCTGGCGATGTTGCCGTTGCTGTTGCGCCCGATGTTTTTGTTCGTGAGCTGCCAAATGGTATGTATGCTGTTGAGCTAAATTCAGATACTTTGCCGCGTGTACTTATGGATAAAGCCTACTATGCTGAAGTGTCGGCCCTACCAATGCGCGAGAAGGAAAAAGAATTTATCTCCGAGTGCGCCACCAATGCGACATGGTTGATAAACTCACTGGATCAGCGTGCCAGAACCATTTTGAAAGTTGCCAGCGAAATTGTGCGCCAACAGGATGCTTTTTTTGCCCATGGTGTAGCGCATTTGCGCCCGCTGAATCTTGATCAGGTGGCCCAGGCTATTGGCATGCATGAAAGTACTGTCAGCCGGGTAACTTCGAACAAGTATATGTCCACACCGCGTGGCATGTTCGAATTGAAGTTTTTCTTTTCCGCGGCCATTCCGTCAACAGGTGGCGGTGAGGCACATTCGGCCGAAGCCGTACGCTATCGCATTAAAAACCTTGTTGCCGAGGAAGACGTGCACAATGTACTTTCTGATGATCAGATTGTTGACATATTGCGTGAGTTTGGTGTTGATATTGCGCGCCGGACAGTTGCAAAATATCGCGAGAGTATGGGGATTCCTTCCAGTATTCAGCGTAGACGCATTTTGAAAAATCGCGCCTAGTTCCCTTTACGTAAACGGCAGGCCGGTCAACGTAAAAAAGACCTTGATTTCGATAAAAGATTAGCGCGAAACGGCTCGTCAACAGTCCGCTTTTCGTGCATAATGACCGAGCGTAACAGAAGGAGATAGGCCGCGTGCAAATTCAAATTACAGGCAAACATATCGATCTTGGGGATGCTCTGCGTGGGCGCATAGAAGCTGGCCTTGAAGCGGCTGTCACAAAATATTTTGATCGCCCATCTAATGGCCAAGTAACCGTCTCCAGAGATGGCTATCAAACAGCTGTTGATTGCTCTGTACATTTGCCATCGGGGATTGTCCTGCAGGCACAAGGACTAGCCGATGAACCCTATGCCGCGCTTGAAAATGCGCTGGCAAAAATGGAAAAGCGTGTGCGCCGCTATAAACGCCGTCTAAAAGATCACCATCGTCCCGATCGGACCCCTATGCCGAGTGAGCCTTTACCTGCTTTTCTTTTGCAAAGCCATGATGAAGGAGAAGGCGGGGACACCTTTCAGGACGGGGCTGACGATCAGTCACTTATTATCGCTGAAACGGCAGAATCGCTGCGCACCATGTCCGTCGCAGAGGCTGTCATGCAACTAGAACTTGGCGAGTCACCTGTTGTCTTTTTCAAGCATGCTTCACATTTGCGTACAAACCTTGTCTATCGGCGCCCGGATGGACATATCGGCTGGGTTGACCCAGCTGCAACAACGTGATCTACGGGCACGCTGGTTTTGATGGATTATGCAGACTATGCCAAACTTTTCCAATTTACTCGACGAGTCGGTAATTTTTGACCCCTTAACGGCTGACAGTCGGCAGGGCGTTTTACGCGCTCTGTCCCGGAGCTTGGCAGAAAAAGCAGATCTTGATCCGCGATTGGTATGCGAGGCGGTGACCGAGCGCGAACGCCTTGGGTCTACCGGTGTTGGCGATGGTGTGGCGATCCCACATGTGCGTCTGGCTGGCATTCAAAAGCCTATTGGTGCGTTTGCTCGTTTGACGGTCCCTGTTGATTTTGATGCCGTTGACGACCGTTATTGCGATCTCGTCTTTATGCTTTTGGCTTCAGAGCGTGAGGGGAGCGATCATTTGCGTGCGCTTGCGCAAGTCTCAAGAGCCTTTCGCCAGGCGCAGTTCCGCGAGATGCTGCGGGCTGAGCAAAATGCGGGCGACCTTGCTACGCTTTTGCTAACGCCTACAACAACAGGCGCAGCTGCTTAATCTATCTAATGCACGCTTCTGGGACGTAAATCATGTGCGCGTGCAGTTGCAAATGCGGCGTCGCGCCCTTCTACGATGGCAAGGCGCTGCCCGTTTTCGGCATGGACGCTGAAGAGATCCTCAGGGGCTTCCAGGGCCTCTAGTGCTTCAGCCGGTACGATCTGGCGTGCTTCTTCAAGGGCCAGGCGGCGCACATAAACGAGGTTATCAGCTTCTGCATTAAATGCAGAGATATTGCGAAGTTCGGTCTTCATTCTGCACTCCTTTAGTCAGTGTAGACGTGCAAGAAAGTTTGCCCGTCACTTGCGAATCTGGGGGGTAAAAGCGGCAAGTTCAAGGCCAAACAACGGTCAATTGGAAGTGAAAGATAATTTATTTGAACATCATGCCGCTTTGACCTTGTCTGGCTGTGTTTTGCACCAATATCTAACGGGTAAAATGGAAGCGTTCAGATGACTTATATTCTCCTGCATAATCCTGGCTGCGGCTCTTCAAAAAAGGGGCTTGCTTTACTTGAAGAAAATGGCGTTCAGCCCGAGATACGTAAGTATGCCACAGCAACTGGGAAACTTAATCTTGAAGAGATAAAGGATCTGGCGGTGAAAATGGGTAATGTTAGCCCACGCGTTTTTTTGAGAGAAAAAGATGCCGTTAAGGCTGGGCTCCCGGAAACTGCGAGTGATGAAGAGGTTTTCGCAGCTATGGCTGAAAACCCAAAACTTATCCAACGCCCAATTGGTATAAATGGTAAAAAAGCTGTTCTAGGGCGTCCAAATGATCGCCTTTTAGAGATTGTTTAAAATTCGCCGTAAAGTCGAAACCTAAAACAAGTTGCTTCTTAATGTTTTATCGGCATGTAGATCAAACTGTTTCCGCATCATTGTTGGCTTGCGTGAGCGACCAGCAGGCGGCTCCGCCACTATCATATCTATTAACGGTGTGATAGTGGCGCCCCTTACAGTCTTAGCGTGCAGATATAACCTTGATTTTCGTAGCGGACTTAGGCTCTTTCGTGCAAACAGGCAGGAGGCCGTGCAAGATGAAATCCAACTCTGGTCATTTCTTTGAAGATTTTACGCTCGGTCGTGTGCTCGTGCATGCAACGCCATTGACGGTCGGTACGGGTGATATCTCTCTTTACCGCGCGATGACAGGGACACGCCACGCTTATTATTCCTCAGCGCAATTTGCCGGGTTGGCAGATCAACAGGCCCTCAAAATTGATCCATTGTTGGCCTTTCATATTGTCTTTGGAAAGACAGTGCCTGATATATCATTGAACGCAGTTGCAAATCTTGGTTATGCTGAGGGCGTGTTTTCTCGCCCGGTTTGTCCAGGCGATACATTACGCGCAATTTCTGAAGTGATTGGACATAAGCAGACCTCCAGTGGCAAAACGGGTATTGTGTACGTCCGTACAACAGGGCTCAATCAGCGCGATGAAGACGTGCTTTCTTACGTTCGCTGGGTAATGGTCCATAAGCGTGACGTCGCTGCGCCAGCGCCTGAAACGATTGTCCCTGATTTGCAGCCTGCGATTGTGCCGGGCCAGTTTGGGATGCTCCCCCGCAACTATACAGGATGGGATGATGCATTAGCAGGTAGCTCTTATCGTTATGAAGATTATGAAATTGGCGAAAAAATAGACCATGTTGATGGGATGGCTGTTGAGGAAGCTGAGCATCAGATTGCCACGCGCCTCTACCAGAATACAGCAAAGGTGCACTTTGACGCTTATGCGCAACAAAATAGTCGTTTTGGTAAGCGTCTGATCTATGGAGGCGTTGTTATTTCTGTTGCGCGGGCACTTAGTTTTAACGGGCTTGGCAATGCTGCAGAAATGATTGCGATCAATGCTGGCACACATGTCGGACCGCTATTTGCTGGCGAGACAGTCTATGCTTGGAGTGAGGTACTTGACAAGGCCGAACTGTCTGAGACCACAGGTGCGCTGCGCTTGCGCCTCGTAGCCACGAAAAATCAAGCCTGTGCAGCTTTCCCATTAAAAGGAGAGGACGGAAAATATGATCCGTCTGTCTTGCTCGATTTTGACTATTGGGCCGCGATTCCCCGTGCTAGTCTCTAGGTAATGTATCTGACTACTGCTCTTGATGGCTTTACGCTTACTGCGATTGCGATTGCTGTGATCTTGTCTGCGCTTGTTTCGCTGGTCGGGTCTGCTGCGCGGCGTCAGGCTGTTATTATGGCTGAGGCGGGGCCGCGTGACCTATGCGAGTTGACGGGAATTCTAAATCCTAAGGAATTGCAAGATATTTTTGGTCCGCCTAATCTCAATCGGATTTGGCAGAATTTAACACTTGAGCGTGTACTGGCCGAGCGGCGGCCGCTTGGGCATGTTATTAGTGGCCGTGCGGTTGACTGGGCGTCAGCAGGCGTAGCGGTTGCATCTTTTTTTTCCGGTTTCTTTTTGATTGAAATTGGGCTGCTAGTTGCTTTAGGTGTACAGGTGACTGGGTGGGTCTATGCCGCAAAATTGCCCAGATAAGCAGGAATAATGCGTAGACCTTACCGATAAGTTCGGCATTGTTGCGCGCGAATCTACAGAGTGGAGACGGGGATATGAAATTCTGGAAGATGAATGGGGCAGGAAACGCTTTCATGATCTTTGATGCACGCCAAACCCCTTTTGCGCCAAACCCTGAGCATATTCAGTCTATCGCTGCTGACATGAAGGCTGATCAAGTGATCGCGCTGGAGCGTGCAGTTGGCAAGGATGTGTTCATGCGCATTTGGAATGCAGACGGCGGAGAAGTGTCTGCGTGCGGGAATGTTTCGCGCTGCGTAGGTCACCTTATCCTCGAAGAGACCGGTAAAGACTCGGTTACGATCCAGACTGAGGCCGATATTTTGAAAGCTTGCAAAGCGGATAATAATCTGATCACGGTTGATATGGGTTCACCACTTTTGGGCTGGGAAGATATTCCCTTATCTGAAGCGATGGATGTGCGGGGTGTAGATGTTAAAATTGGCCCGATTGACGACCCCGTTTTAGCGCGCCCGGCCGTCGTTTCTATGGGTAATCCACATGCTGTGTTTTTTGTAGATAATGTTGACGCCTATGATATTCCCGCAATCGGCCCGCTGGTTGAGTGGCACCCGCTATTCCCTCAAGGGGTAAATGTGGGCTTCGCGCAAGTGATCGACAGGGAAACCATTCGCCTGCGCGTATGGGAGCGAGGCGCTGGACTAACGCTTGCTTGCGGAACTGGTGCATGTGCAGCGCTGGTGTGTGCCGCGCGCGCGGGGCACACAGAGCGAAAGGCGCAGATGATCCTCGATGGCGGCGAGCTCACCGTGGAGTGGCTGGAAATTAATGACCGTGTGCTGATGACTGGACCTGTTGAGCTAGAGCTTACCGGGGAGGTTTAAACCCCGCACCCTAACGCATCAAGTGCATCGGGGAGCCATTGGGCGAGACCTATGCCAAGGCGGCAGCTTTTTTTCTGGTTCAGGCGTTTGTCGGTTTTGATGTCAGCCAGTATCTTTTGAAAACTGTCAGCACCTTGTATCAACGCAATGCCGCCATCCGTGTCGCTGTCAAAGCGGATAAGCGTTTCGTTTGTTGCGGCATAAGCAGGCCATTTTATACCATCCACATTTGCCGGAATGCCGGTGCGGGCAAAGCTGGCCCAATAGGCACCCATAGCGCGGCTGAGGGTGTTGCGGGCGGGCAGGGTTTTCTTCTGGAACATGTATTTGTCCATGGCACCGAGCAGTTCAAATCTGTTGAAGACGAACGGAATTTCCACCGCGTGGCCCGCGCCAAGGAGTTTTTTCAAATCGGTAAATAGCACTTTACCGCCATCGTCCCAGTCGAACCGGTAGGCGTAAACCTGTCCATGCCCGGCAGCAGCCATTTGTGCAGCGGGCATATCAACCGCGCGGATACGCCAGATGCGGCTGCCATACTCAGCGGACGCAGCGTAGAACTTGGCATCACGCGCCATAATAAACTGCCCTAGTCGGCGTTTTGTAAAAGCAGGGTTGAGCACCTGGAAGAGCTTCATCTCGTCGCGATTGGTTCCCGTAATAATTGGCACAGCGTTGAATGTCTCCGTGCTGGAGAAGGCCGTGCGCAGGGGCGTAGCCGGAATAGTTACACCGTCTTGAACCATGCGTGGCAGGTTCATGGTTCCGCTTCCGTCAAGCTGAAAAGCCGCGAAGGTTTCGGCCGTGGTGGCTGTATGGAAGTTTTCAAAGCCACCCAGACGCTCAGCAACTTCCAGCGAAGGGTTCGGCTGGTCGCCGTCGCGTCCTTCAGCTTCGGCAATGCTGACACTGTCAAATCCACCAGACTGTATGATTGCACGGTGAAAGAGGCTCTTGGCCAGAGTGGAGGCGAGCAGAGCGGCGACATTGTGCCCGCCCGCGCTCTCGCCAAATATTGTGACATTGGCTTGATCGCCGCCAAAGCTTGCTGCATTGGCCTGAACCCATCTCAGCGCGGCGATCTGGTCGAGTAGCGCAAAGTTTGCGGCTTTATCTTCGGGCGTTGCTGCGCTTTCCCGCAAAGCCGGATGTGAAAACCAGCCGAGCGGGCCAAGGCGGTATTGCAGGGCGATGACAATAACATTTTCATTAGCCGCGAGGTTTGCACCATCATAATCGGCCGAGCGTCCGGATACGTTTGATCCGCCATGAATCCACACCATCACAGGTAGATTTTGGCCCTTAGCATTTGCGGGGGCGTAAATGTCGAGATTGAGACAAGCTTCATCGCCGAGCAGGTCTCCGTTTTCAAACGGCTTATCACTTTGGGTGAAGCTGTTTGCGATCTGTGGGCAGCGGGGGCCGTGGCTTGTTGCCTCGCGTAAGCCATCCCATGTCGGGGCAGGGCGCGGCGCGCGCCACCGATTCTCACCGCTTGTATCGGCTGCAAAGGGCACGTTTAGCCAAACATGCGCGCCGCTGTGGGCAACAAAGCCGATCAGATCACCCTGCGTGATGCTGCGCGCTGTATCTGGCGCAAGGCTTGGTGCGGGTGTTGCCTGAGCCGGTGCCGAGCCCGCAAAAAGAGCGCTGGTGGCAAAGCCAAGGCTAGCAATAGCAGCAACAGCAAGAAGAGCGCGTTTCATGGGCAGGGCTTTCATAAAGGGGGTGTGGTAATGGCTATGATTATTAACAGGCTGACGCAAGGGCGGGCAAGTCCCACGATGGCGCGGGGGGCTTGGTTTTGAGGAACTGGTATATAGTTGGAGAGCTTCAACACGTATGATACTTTATTTTTTTAAGGATATAGAGAATGCGGAACTATATTTTTTTGATGATTTGCTTGTTGTGGGTGTCGGGTTCGGCGTGGTCACAAGCTGATACGAGTGAAGGTTATTTGAACATAGAACAACAGGTTCGTAGCTGGGCATGCGAACTTGAAGACTTGGATGCGGCAAGTGTACGCTTATTGCAACTTCGTAATGAGGATCAAAAAGCGCGCTCCACTGGCGCGTGGACCCATGACGTACCGCGACGCGTGGAGGTTGCCGAAATTTATGCGCGCGGTTGCCTGCAGCGGGCCGAGGACTTTCATCACGCTGCCTTGATCTTTCAACACGGAAACTCGCCTGAGCATTATTATCAGGCATGGTTTTTTGCCACGCGCGCTGTTGCGCTTGGCGATACAGAAGCTGGTTGGCTAATTCCGCGTGCGATTGATCGTTATCTGCTCAACATTGGTAATAAACAGCTATTTGGGACAAATACAGTAACGCCCACGCTATGGGATGAAGAAAATAATGCAAAGTATTTCTGCTTATGGCCGGTAGAAGAGGCGTTCCCCGATGCGTTGCGTTTAAAGTATGATATTCCCAAAATGGCTGACAAGCGCGCGCAAACTGCAGGTCAGATTGACCCTAAGTATGGGCTTACAAGCGGAGAGTGCCCTGTAGACGTACCAAGTCCACCAAAGGGGTTATTTCCCGGCATTTGGTGAATCGCTGCTCGCCTCTTGATCTTGCGCGCTTAAAGCGCGACATGAAGCCCACGATGACGAAACGCGCGCCTAAACTTATTACGCTTGGCTGTCGGCTCAATACCTATGAGTCCGAAGTGATGCGGAACCACGCCTCTGCGGCGGGGCTTAAGGGCGCTGTGATTATCAATACGTGCGCGGTAACCAATGCAGCCGTTGCTACTGCGCGGAACACCATTCGAAAGGCGGCCAAGGACAATCCGGACGCGGCGATTATCGTGACAGGGTGCGCCGCGCAAATTGATCCGAAAATGTTCGGCGATATGCCCGAGGTGACCCGCGTCATCGGTAATCATGACAAGATGCAAGCTGAAACATGGGCGCCCACTGACCTGCTTGGCGGGACTGAAAAAGTGCGGGTCAATGATATTATGAGCGTGACGGAAACGGCCGCGCACCTGATTGAGGGCATGGAGGGTCGCGCACGCGCCTACGTACAGGTGCAAAATGGTTGCGACCATCGCTGTACGTTTTGTATTATTCCCTATGGACGCGGAAACTCGCGCTCTGTGCCGGCTGGCGAGGTCGTTGAGCAGGTGAAGTCTCTGGTTGGGACCGGGCATTATGAGGTTGTGCTGACGGGCGTGGATTTGACGAGCTGGGGCAGTGATCTGCCGGGTACGCCGCCGCTTGGAAATCTGGTGCAGCGGATTTTGAAACTCGTGCCGGATTTACAGCAACTGCGGCTATCTTCGATTGATGCGATCGAAATTGATGAGGCGCTGGAAGAGGCGGTGACAGGCGAGGCGCGTATTGCCCCCTATCTGCATCTGTCCCTTCAGCATGGAGATAATTTGATGCTCAAGCGCATGAAGCGGCGTCATTCGCGCGAAGAAGCGATCGGACTGGCCCAGCGCCTGAAAGCCAAGCGTCCGGAGATTGCCTTTGGCGCAGATATGATCGCTGGCTTTCCGACCGAGACGGAGGCCGCGTTTGAAAACTCGCTCTCGCTGATTGAGGAGGTGGGCATCGCGTTCCTGCATGCCTTTCCCTATAGCCCGCGCCCTGGAACACCTGCTGAGCGTATGCCGCAGCTCGATGGTGCGGTAATCAAGGCGCGCGCGGCCCGGCTGCGCGAGGTTGGGGCGGCTGCGTTAAGCACGCATTTGTCCGGCCATGTCGGCGGTGATGTTGAGGCATTGGTTGAGCGCGGTAGCCAAGCACGCTTGCCAGATTTTTCGCCAGTGACTTTAAACGCTGATGCGGATCACCTGGCTGGACGGACGGCGCGCGTCCGGCTAACCGGACATGATGGAAAAACACTTCAGGGTGAGCTGATATGATTTTATGGTTCGGCAAGAAAAAGAAGAAGCAGGAGCTGGAAGCCGAAGGCAAACGGATCGAGGCTGAAGAGGCGGCGCGCAAGGCGACTGAAGAGGCTGAAAAACTGGCTGCTGAAGCTGCGACTCAGGAAGCGGCACGTCAAGCAGCTGAGCAGGCAGCAGCGGAAGCGAACGCCCGGATGGCGGCGGAGGCTGCGCCTGAAATCGAGCCTGAGCGTGAACCGGCGACGCGCCCCGCGCCTGAACCCGCGATTGCCGCTCTGGAGCCTGAACCGGAGCCTGTGATCGAGCCGGAAACACCTGCAACTGAAATCTCGCAATCAGAGGTTACAGAGCCGGAAGAGGCGACGGCTGAGACGAAAAAGCCGGGCTTCTTCTCCAAGCTCGCGACAGGACTGAAACGGTCCTCATCTAAACTTTCTGACGGAATTACAGGCGTTTTCACCAAGCGCAAATTGGATGAAGAGACGCTTGAGGAGCTTGAGGATCTGCTGATCATGTCTGATATGGGCACGGCGGTCGCGCAACGTGTCACGAAGAATATCGCCAAAGACCGTTTCGAAAAAGAGATTTCAGACGAGGAGATTAAAACCGCCCTTGCCAGCGAGATTAGCGCGATCCTGACCCCCCGTGAGCAGGTGGTCGACTTTGCCGATGGGCCGCGTCCGCGCATTGTTCTGTTTGTTGGCGTCAATGGGTCTGGTAAGACCACTACGATCGGCAAGATTGCCTCGCGTTTGAAAGCGCAGGGCGCCAAGGCCATGCTGGTCGCGGGGGATACGTTCCGCGCCGCTGCGATTGAGCAGTTAAGCGTTTGGGGGGAACGAGCTGATATTCCCGTGATAACCGGAAAGCCCGGCGGAGATGCGGCTGGGCTTGTGTATGAAGCCGTGGAAAAGGCTAAAACTGAAAACTACGATCTTGTCTTGGTTGATACGGCGGGGCGTTTGCAAAACAAAACCGAATTGATGAGCGAGCTTGCAAAAATCGTCCGTGTCGTGCACAAGCTGGATCCCGATGCGCCCCATGATGTGATCCTTGTACTTGACGCCACGGTCGGCCAGAATGCGCTCAGCCAGGTGGAGGCGTTCAAACAGAGCGCTGATGTAACCGGCCTTGTGATGACCAAGCTCGACGGCACGGCCAAGGGCGGTGTGCTCGTTGCAATTGCCGATGCGCACGAACTGCCGATCCATTTTGTCGGTGTCGGTGAAAGCGCAGATGATTTGCAAGCGTTTTCAGCTGACGCTTATGCAAGGGCACTTGTTGGCCTTGAAGGGTATTAAAGGGCTTGTTCCCCTTGCATTGTTGTTTGTCCCCCGCGTCGGCTCCGCCTTGCGATGGGACGCCGTTTTGCGGGCTGATGGCTGTTTTTTGCGCACGATTTCCTTCTTGCGTCTTTGCACGGCCCCGACCGTGCAATC
>CAYUFN010000013.1:0-285 GCA_964443965.1 uncultured Hyphomonas sp.
ACTATATGTATGGCATGTATGGTTAAAATGACATGTTCTGCAAAAGAGTGATTGGAGTATCGGCATATGAGCGGCGAGACCGACCCCCCGAAAATGGATACGGATCCGATTGATGCAGATTTTGAGCCGGCCCCGCCCAAGGCTGATTTCGTTGCGACGCCTAAGGCGCAGCCCAAGGGACCAGGCTGGACTGCTCTGGGTGTAACCGGGGTGCTGGCAGCCATGATTGGTGGGGGTGTTGGGGCGACAGTTTCCGGGGGGAGTGGTGGTTATGCCCCCCAAACA
>CAYUFN010000013.1:295-12825 GCA_964443965.1 uncultured Hyphomonas sp.
ATGTTGCAATTATCGGAGAAGGGCAGGGTGATTTTGAAAAAGCTCTCGCCGAGATCGCTGATGATGTCAGGCGGAGCGAGGATCGGCTGAAAAGACAGATTGATGCGGCCGCGGCCGGGCGCGGTGATCAAGACGCAATTGAGGTGCTTACCGAGCAGCTGAATGCAATCAACGCCCAGCTTGAAGCAATCGATGTGGCCGCGCAAGAAAACGGCGAAAAAGCAACCTATGATTTTGGGGCTCTGGAGGCCCGGCTTGAGGCACTTGAAGAGATAGACGATGATGAAGTGGCTAGCCCGCGTTTAGCCAATCGCGCGATCAGATCAATGCAGCGCCGTGTCGACGGACTCGAAGCAGAGTT
Source organism: uncultured Hyphomonas sp. (assembly GCA_964443965.1). GTDB lineage: Bacteria > Pseudomonadota > Alphaproteobacteria > Caulobacterales > Hyphomonadaceae > CALLCD01. The sequence continues at coordinate 657 of CAYUFN010000013.1, forward strand.
GGCCACGCGCAATGATGCTTTGCTTGATCTTGTCTCCAGACTTGAGACGACAGAGGCGGCATTGGAGGCGTCTGGCCCGACTGGCAGCGGTGAAGAGGCGCTCACTGCACTTGACGCTAATCGCCAAGCGATTGCGGTTCTGGAGGAAACTGTGGCCGAACTTGCAGCGCGCGAGCCGGCGACAACGCTTGACAGCAAGGAGCAGGAACGCTTGACGCGTTGGGTTGAGGAACTGCGCGAGAAAGAAGCCGTCAGCCGTAGCCTGCTTGAAGAACACGGGGCGGGGCAAACAGCAATTGTGTCTTTACTGTCAATTGAGGATGCAGCCGGTGACGGGCGCGGGTTTCAGGCCGCTTTTGCGCAGCTTGAAAAAGCGTTGCCGGGCAACCGCAGCGTGGCAAAGCTAAAGCCGCTGGCAGTGAAGGGTGCGGCGACCATGGCGACACTGCAGCGTGATTTTGAGGCTGCGCGGGTTGAGGCCTTGGAATTGAACAAGGTAGCAGAAAGCGAAGCGGGCGGCGATGGGTGGAGCTGGGTGCAGCGCGCGCTTGGCGATGCGGTCACTGTGCGCCGTTCTGGAGAGCCTGAACCTGTTGAAACCGGATCTGTTGAAGCTGTGATAGATGCGGCTGCGGCGAACCTCGACAAGCGCGACCTTGAAACTGCGATTGATGAGATTGAGGCGCTCGAGAATGATGTGCGGGCACCCTTTGAAAATTGGCTCAAAGCCGCCAAAGATCGGCACACGCTTGATGAAGGCATCGATGAGTTGCGCCTGACACTGATGAATACAGGGCGATAGGATATTATGATACGTATACTTGTAATTTTACTATTGGTCGTTGCCGCTGCTGCAGGCGCTTTGTTTTTAAATACGCTACCGGGTGGCGTGACGTTTGACCTTTTTGGCTATGAAGGTCGGCTTAATCTTGCTGCGAGCGTGGTTGCGCTTTTGTTACTTGGTGGCATTGCCGCTTTTGTCTGGGGGGCTTTTACAGGGCTTTGGCGTTTGCCGGGGCGATTTGGAAAGTCACGCCGCGCAGCCAAGGTGAAGAAGGCCAATATGGCGCTGACTGATGGTTTGCTGGCGGCTGAGGCGGGGGATGTGGAGGTTGCAAATCGGCTTGCGAAAAAGGCAGCCGCGTTTGCAGAAGATGATCGGTTGAAAGCTTTGCTCGAAGCGCGTGCGGCTGAAAGCGCGGGCGATTGGGTTGGTGCTGAGCGGGCCTGGGCTCAGCTTGCACGTTTGCCGGGTGGCCAGTTGGCGGGTCTGCGCGGGACAGCGACAGCAGCGATGGAGCGTGGTGATGCAGCCTCAGCCGAAGCCAGTGCGCGTGCAGCTTTGGAGCTTAAATCCGGCGCGGATTGGCCGTTTAACTCATTGTTTGATTTGCAGGTCGCGCGTGGTGATTGGCAAAAAGCGCTGGAAACCTTGGCGCTCGGTGAAAAGCGCAAGCTTATTGAGGGTGACAGCTTGCGGCGCAGGCGCGCCGTGCTGAACACGGCCTATGCAACGAGCCTGCCTAATGGCGAACGGGCCAGCGCGCAAAAAGCATTGGCCGCAGCCATTAGCGCCGCGCCGGGCTTTCCGCCTGCAGCTTGGCATGGCGCGCGGCAATTGCTGCTCGACAAGAAAGAGAAAGCCGCGCTTGGTGTGATTGAGCTTGGTTGGAAAGCCAGACCACATCCTGCGCTTGCACAGATGGTGCGTCAGATGTCTGTCGGCGGCGATAGGGAGGTTCTCCGAGGACGTCTGCAACGGCTAATCGAGGCGAACCCCGATCATTATGAAAGCAAGGTTTTAAGCGCTGAGCTGGCTATGCAAAAGCAAGATTGGGTTAGCGCTGTTAAGACACTCGCCCTGCTTGTGGAGGCTGCTCCAACCGGGCGGTTGTGCCTGTTAATGGAGCGCGCGCTCAAAGGCTATGGCGATCCAAAGGAAGCGGCACGCTGGGCGCGTATGGCGGTGACGGCATCACGGGAGGGAGACTGGTCTGATCTTGAACCCAAGGGGGGGGCATTTGGTTATGCGCCAGCTGATTGGGCGCGGCTGGTCTATCGTTTTGGCGATGCGGGCCAATTGGTGCATCCGCGCCATGAAACCTTTGCGCGTGAGTTGGATGTTGCCCGTGCGACAGCTGCTTTGCCGAGCCCGGATGAGGGGGCTGATATCGCCAAGCCGAATGTGAAGCTTCCGCCGGGTGAAATGGCGGCCCCTCTAGATTTTGTGCCAGAAGATTAAGACGCCTTTGATGGCAGGCTTCAAGGAATGAGGTATTTATGAATTATGATGAAGTGATAAATGGACGACGCAGTATTCGTGGCTATTTGGATAAGCCCGTGCCCAAAGCTTTGGTGCGAGACGTGCTGGCGCTGGCCATGCGGGCGCCGACCTCATTTAATACCCAGCCATGGAATTTCTTTGTCACTTCTGGCGAAGCGCTAGAGAATATCCGTAAGGGGAATGTTGAGAACATACTGGCGGGTGTGCCGGATTCGCGTGAGCCGCGTTATCATGGCGAATATGAAGGTGAGCACCGTGCGCGACAGATCGGCGTTGCCAAGCAATTGTTCGGTGCGATGGGGATTGCGCGCGAGGATAAAGCCGGACGCCAAGACTGGGTGATGCGCGGCTTTCGTCAATTTGATGCGCCGGTCTCCATTGTCGTGACCTATGACAAATCTATTCAAGGCGGGGATATTGGCCCGTTTGATTGCGGCGGCGTGGTCAATGCGCTGGTCAATGCGGCCTGGTCGCGCGGGCTCGGCTGTGTGATTAACTCGCAAGGTATCATGCAGTCGCCTGTGGTGCGCGAACATGCGCAAATTCCAGATGACCAGACCATCATGATCTGCGTCGCGATGGGCTGGCCGGACGAAACCTTTCCGGCCAATGCTGTGGTGTCCGAGCGCAAAAGCGTGGATGAAGCGGCGACTTTTGTTGGGTTTGAGGATTAGGCTCTTTAGCTGGCTTTCCTGTTAGATGCTGTGCCGCCTTGCGTTTTGATCGTAAAGACGCATAGTTTACGTAATTATTGAAAACTGTAAGACGGGCGAGATATGGCAGGCTGGGGCAAATTGTTTGTTGGATTGGGTTTAGGCGCGGTGCTGGGAGCGGGCGGCATTATCGGTTTTCTCCAATCCAAAGGCGTTTCGTTGCGCCCGCCGACGTTTAATGTCAGCGCGCCAACCGCGCAGACCGATGATTTGCGAGAGGCCTGGGCGGACTATTATGCTGCTGTTGAAGAGGTTCGTGTCAATTTTGAAAACTCGCCAAGCTTTACTATTGATGAGGCGCACCGGGCCGGGACGTACCAGGTTCTGCAGGCGGTGATGGCGGGTAATCTTAACGGGTTAATGGGCGGGGGAGATGGCACTTATCCGCATATTCGGCTTGTGCTCTCGCCAAGCATGAAGCTGGGTGTGGATAATCCGGATACTTTCTATCGTGGGGCGACGGTGTCTAATCCAAACGGGGAGCATGTATACCGGGTATGGGGCAATCGCGGGACAGCATCTGATTTTCTGTTTGAACTGTTTTGGGGGCCGGACCCAAACGGCGCAATTTCTGTTTTTGAAGATGAAGACCTTGTGAGCGATTCCAATGGTGATTTCGAGCTTTATCTGAGCGCGACACGCCCTGAGGGGGTTGATAACTGGATGGAACTAAAACCAGATGAGCGGCATTTGCTGTTGCTGATACGGGATAGTTTTACAAATTGGGAAACAGAAACGGCCGCCACACTCAACATTGAGCGCCTGGGCGAAGCGGGCGTTCCCTCGCCCGATTTGACTGAGGCGAGCCTCGTACAGCAGATCAGGAATGCCACACAGGTTTTGCGCAGGCAGGGACAGTTCTGGCCTGAGTTTTCCAGTAATTTGCGCGTGTTCGGAGAAAATCAGTTTTCACCATTTCGCAGCTCTGGGACGCTGGGCATTCTCTCGCAGTATTTTGCGCCGGGGTTTTATTCTATCGGGCCTGATGAGGCATTAATTGTGACAATTCCCGATGTGGCGGCAGGCTATTGCGGCTTACAGTTGGCGAATTTTTGGGCCGCTAGCCCCGATTGGGTGAACCGGCAAACTTCGCTCTCATGGTGTAATGATGGTGCGCAAGCACATAAATCTGTAGACGGATCATATATGTTCATTGTATCGCCGAGCGATCCCGGCGTACAAAACTGGATCGATACGGCTGGTAATACGCAGGGAACTTTGTTTGCGCGAATACAATCTCCGGAGTTGACCCTTGATGATGCGCCAAAGCCCAAAACGAAGCTGGTGAAAATAAGCGAGCTGGACAGGTATTTGCCAGAGGAAATGCCGCGCTTTGATGCCGCTGCGCGGGCCGAGCAGCTTAAGAAAAGACAAGTGCATGCACGTAGGCGTTACCAAACATGGTAAAGCACTAAATCATGGGACGGAGTTTTTTCCTCGGCGCGCTATCTGGCGTGATTGGCCTGATTGGCATTATCAGCCTTGTTGCGATTATGTTTCTGTCTCGCGGCGTGGATGCCGGTGTGAGTGAAGCGGCCAGCCTTGAGCGGGCAGCTTTTTCCGGGCTTTACACACCTGAGCGGCTGGAGGCTGGGCGTACGCGCCTTGCCCTGGAAGACCCACGCATCATTCAACGCTTTTTAACGGGTGGTATATTTGGTAACCCGGCTTCACGTTTGGCTGGGCTGCATATGTTTTCACGTGATGAAGCAGTGACAGAAGATATTCGTGCCAAGACAAAGCGTATTGAAGTTGCGCCGGGCAGCTGGCTTGTTCGCTTTCCGATTGTGAATGCGGCCTTCTTTGAAACGGATGAAGGGGTTGTCGTCGTCGATACGGGCATGGCAGCGGCTGGGCCCGTGCTTTTGGAGCAAATTCGCGCGGTAACGGATGCGCCTATTGCAGCTATTTTTATAACACATGGGCATGTTGATCATCTTACAGGTCTTTGGGCTTTTGAGGCAGCAGGTGAGCGGCCCGCCAGGGTTATTGGACATGAGAAAATTCGCGCGCGACTGGAGCGCTATGGGGCGCTACGTGGCTCAATTGCCAAATATATGAGCCAACCCTTTGGCGAGGTGCCAGCGGGGCAAACATCAGTTTCTTTACCAACAGAATACATTAGGGCAGCTGCTGAATTTGAGATTGGCGGTGAAATTTTTGGCGTGCATCCCCATCGCGGTGAGACGGATGATCAATTCTATGTTTCTGTTCCCGGGCGGAATATTATTACAGTGGCTGATTACTATCAGGGGTTCCTACCGAATCTTGGCAATGGGAAACGCGTGCAGCGGTTTGGGATGGAATGGATAGCGGCGCTGCGGGAGATGGCTGATCTTGGGGCTGAGATTATGTTGCCCATGCATGGGGTGCCTGTTGTTGGGAAAGAGGCGGTGCGCGAGGCGCTAACGCTTCACTCAGATGCGCTGGCGCACATCGCTGGCGAAGTGGAAACCGGCTTGAACGCCGGGCTACGACAGGATGAGGTGATTGCGGCGATCACATGGCCGAAACGATTCGCAGATGACCCCCGGCTAGATACTTACTATGTCTCTCCGCAGGATGTCGGGAAGATGTTCATGAAAGAGTGGACGGGTTGGTGGGATGACCAGCCCGCACACTGGACGCCCGCAACGCTTGAAGCGCAATCAAAGCAGATTGTTGCTTTGGCGGGCGGGATTGAAACATTTCTTGAACAGGCAAGAGACATTGCACAACGTGATATTGTGATGGGGTCGCACCTTTCTGATTGGGCATTTTTTGCTGCGCCGAAAAATACAGCGGTACAGGATTTTGCGATCGCCACGTATAAGGCGCGATTACTTGACCCAGCCGTTCCAGAACAAGAAGCCCTTGCCTATTATGATCATATTGCCCTGATCCGTGCTTTGCAGCTGGAAGCAAGACAGACCTCCGAATGAGCAGGTCGAAATTGTGTTGTTTTGGGCACAGTTTCAAAAAAGATTTTTTGCCCCTGATAATGCAATGAAAGTAATGGTTTTTTTAGTGATTCATATTTGCGGAAAAGTGTAAAGTTTTTCGCGCTTTACAGGTAGAGTGCGAATTGGAAAGCGTGCTGAATCGGCACACTTTTAGAGGATCCAAAGGCCATCCAAAAGGATCGGCGGTTACACCGGAGAGTATCTTGACGTCTATTTATTCAAAAAAGCGTGCCTTATTGGCGACAACAATTTTGGGGGCGAGTTTCCTTTTGCCAGCTGGTGCAGCGGACGCCCAAGAGCGTATTCGCGAGCGCGTGGTTGAAACTGAGCGCGTGCTCAATACGGTCGAAGTGACCGCTCAAAAACGTTCGCAAAATTTGCAAGACGTTCCTATTGCGATTCAGGCGTTTGACGCTGAGCGCCTTGAGACACTTAATATTGACGGATTTGATGATCTGCAGACGTTTACACCAGGCCTTGTCGCGTCTCCTAATCCGGCTGATAGTTCGGGTTTGCGGATTTCTATTCGCTGTATTGGGCAGGACGATCCACAAATTGGCCTGGACGCGACGACGGGCCTCTATGTGAACGGCGTCTACATTGGCAAGTCTGCAGGACTGGCCTTCGATACACCTGATCTGGAACGGATTGAGGTGCTTAAAGGCCCGCAAGGCACGCTTTATGGCCGTAATGCTGTGGCGGGTGCGATTAACATTATTACCAAAGGCGCCGAAATTGGCGAGGGTTTTGGCGGCAATGTGACGATTGAAACAGGTAATTTTGACCAGTTCGGGTTTAAAGGCTCGGTCAATATTCCGCTGTGGGAGACCGCTGCGCTCAAGATTTCGGGTTTATCCTATGACCGCGATGGCTTTGTTGAAAATGTACCGACACAGCTCGATCTGGTCGCGCTATCTGGCAACCCCTTTGCAGGAGCGCTGCCTCAAGGGCAGGGGAGCGATTTTGGGGGTGTCGACCGTCGCGGGTTTAACGTTGACTTTGGGTGGCAGGTTACGCCGCAATTGCTTGTCGAGTATGGGTTCGATAACACGCTGACCTTCAATGAGCCGTTTTTCCAGCAGCTCGTCCCGAACGCAGATGGTGGCTTTGGCTTCCTGCAAGCTGGTTCCTTGGCCGCTGGCGTGCCGCTTGTACCCGTAGCTGACGGGTTTCAGCGCGAAGCTGTTTCAACTGTCCCGATTGAAGAAACACGCGCTGATACGATCGGTCACCGTATCTCCGCAAAGTGGGATTGGAATGAAAACCATAGTACAAAAATTCTGGGCGCCTATCGCCGCGCCGATGTTGATGCCGCAACCAGTTTTTTTCCTGAGCTAAACCCGTTTGTCCTTGATGGTGTGCTAAGCGCGCCGACACCTGGTGGTGGACCATCTCTTCTCGATACGATTAGCCAGGGTTTGCCGGGCATTCTGCTTTCCCAGGGCGTGGCTGTACGGCCTGATTTTAGTGTACCTTTAACAACGCCGGCCGCGCCGCCGCTTTTTGGTGGACCATTTGTGAGCTTTGGCACCAGCCCTGAAGGCGGCATTCCTTCGCTTGATAATCATGAGCAATTTTCCATTGAGCTGACGCATACCGGTTCGGCCTGGAATGACCGTCTACGTTATACTGGTGGTCTTTTCTATTTTGATGAAGATAGCGCCGCTGGGGTTTTCAACGACCGTCAAGGGGATGCGCTTGCACTGGCGCAGCTCTTGCCGACATTAGGCTCTATTGGGCAGGCGAACGCTGTTTTTGAGCAGTTTGGTGGCATAGCTAACGCACCTCCTGGAATTCTGGGTCAGGTGCCTCTGCTTGTGCTTGATGCAAATAATAATCCTATTCCTGTGATTGGGGCCGACGGTAATCAAGTCATTGGGCCATTAGGACCCGTTTTCCAGCCGGTCTTGGATGCAGACGGTAATCCATTATCCATTCTAGACTCTATTACGAATGTTCTAACTGCTGCCCGCTCACCGGGCGCGCGCTTGGAAATTGAAACGCAATCCTATGCTGCTTATGGTGAAGTGACGTTTGATCTGACCGATCAAATCTCGATTACGGGTGGCTTGCGCTACTCTCGTGATGAGAAGGAAGCTTTCCAGCAAGGCGTCAGCCCATTCTTTAATGATACGACAGACTTGCTAGGCAATACGATCCCGGCACTGACGGGTGATGAGACGTTTGACAGTCTTGATCCAAAAGTTGTGATTGAATACACGCCGACCGATGATCTTTTGATCTATGCCAGTTACTCGCAAGCGTTCCGGTCGGGTGGCTTCAACCAATCTTCGGTCAATCTGGACGATTTCTTGTTTGATAAAGAGCGTGTTCGGTCTGGTGAAATTGGCTTCAAGTCTGATTGGTTTGATAACCGCGTTCGTCTGAACGCCAATGTGTTTGCAACCTTTGCAGATGATCAACAGTTTACGTTCACAAATCCGGCTATTCCGGTTGCGCGCTTTGTAGAAAATAATGACGCTGAATTTATCGGCTTTGAAATTGATGGTCAGGCTGTGATCTCTGATGGTCTGGTTGCCAGCTTCTCTTATGCGTTCCTTGATGCAGATGCTGACGAGTTTATTAACCCGTTTACGGGCGCGCTAGCCGGGCAGGTCGATAATGCGCCGCGGAACTCTTATGCAATCAATCTTGATTATAATCGGCAGGTCGGTTTTGGCGATTTGCAGGCGCATATTGGATTTAACCATAAAGACGCAACCACTGTTATCGGTGTGCCGCGCACCAGCTCTAACCTGCTGGATGCACGTCTGGCCTATTCCTTTGGCGATGTTGGCGGTGGCCGTATAACAGCCTTTATCTATGGGCAAAACCTGACGGATGATGCATTTACCATTGATGGGTTGGATGTTCTCTCCGGGCTTATCGGCACAACCAATGTTTTCGGTCAGCCGCGCACATATGGCGGTGGCATTACATTCAGTTTTTAGTTTACCATGTCATATGGTTTAAACGGCGGCCTTTCAGGTCGCCGTTTTTGTTTAAGGGGTGTCAGGCACGGGTGACGAATCTGATTATAACTTTGTGAGAAACGATGAAGAGATGGGAGGCGCAGAATGTCAGAGTCAGATATGTATGCTGGGCGGACAGCGTTGATCACGGGGGCCTCTGCTGGCCTAGGTCGGGCATTTGCTGAGCGCTATGCGGGCGATGGCGCTGATGTGGTTTTAGTTGCGCGGCGCAAGGATAGGCTGGAAGATATTGCGCATGGGTTGGAGGCGGCCTGCCGGGTCAAGGCGCGTATCATTGTGCAGGATTTATCTGCGCCAGAAGCACATCAACGGATTATGGCGGAAGTTGGTAGGATAGGCTGTCCGGTGGATATATTGGTCAACAATGCTGGGTTTTCCATCCCATCTGAGTACGCAAAGACAGATTGGACGCGTCAGCAAGCCTTCATTGGGACATTGGTTACAGCGGTTGCCAGTCTCACGCATGCCACGCTGCCGGGTATGTTGTCGCGCGATTGGGGGCGTATCATAAATGTCTCATCAATGCTGGCTTACGCGCCGGGCGGGGTTGGGCATACGCTATATCCGGCGGCGAAAGCGTTTGTTCTGCGATTCTCGCAAAGCCTGCATCATGAATTACGCGGCACTGGGGTTCATTGCACTGCCACCTGTCCAGGCTCAACGGCGACTGAGTTTAAACAGGCGAGCGGCATCGATGATGGGAGGGAGGTGAAACCTGGCCTCTTTGTGCAAAGCGCGGACAAAGTTGTGCGCGGTGCGATACGTGCCAACGCGCGGAGGAGGGCGGTCCATGTGTCCGGCTTCCACAATAAAATTGCTGTAAGCGCAATGCAGCTTTTACCTGATGAATGGTTTGCGCCTTTTGCGCGGCTGGCAGCCAAGGAGGATTAGCACCTGTAAAGGCATAGAGAATTGAATGTATATCAACGATGACATATCGGCGGGCTGTGGGGTAAGCTTGTTTAACTTAATTGCAGAAGGAGCCTGATATATGAGTACTGATACGCATTATGATTTGATCGTTATCGGATCAGGCGCGGGCGGAGCAACTGTTGCGCAGGCTTTGGCAGATACCGGGAAGCGGATTTTGATTTTGGAACGTGGTGAGCATTTACCGCGCGAGGCGGATAATTGGTCGGCTGAAGCAGTTTTCATTAACAGAAAATACCGCACGGATGAAAAATGGCGCGACAAGGACAATAAAGAGTTTACGCCGAACACGCATTATTGGGTGGGTGGAAACACAACCTTTTATGGTGGTGTGCTGATGCGGTTTCGTGAGGGGGACTTCGAAGAGCGCCAACATGAAGGCGGTGTTTCGCCGGCTTGGCCAATTTCCTACGGCGAACTGTCGCCATGGTATGACAAGGCCGAAGCGCTGTGGCGGGTGCGCGGAGAGGCGGGGATTGACCCGTGCGAGCCGCCGCGGAATGTGCCCTATCAACATGCGCCCGTTGGCCATGAGCCAGAGATCGCGCGGCTCGATGCGCATTTGAAGGAGAATATGGGCTGGAAGCCGTTTCCACTGCCGCTGGGCGTCATGCGCGATGATCATGATCCGGTGCGTTCGGCTTGCGTCCGCTGCCAGTTTTGTGGCGGGTACCCGTGTCTGGTGAAAGCCAAATCAGATGCGCGAACCATTGCGATTGATCCACTCCTTGATGCGTCAAACGTTACGATACTGACAGGGCGTATGGTGGACAGGCTGGAGGTTGAAGACTGTGGCTCGTTGATCAGGGAAGTTGTGTGCACTAATTCAGAAGGGGGCGAAGAACGTTACACATCGAATCTGGTTGTGTTGGCGGCGGGAGCGGCAAATACGGCGGCGGTTTTGCTGCGGTCAACATGTGAGGGGCATCCCAACGGACTTGCCAATGGCTCCGATCAGGTCGGGCGGAATTATATGTTCCATACGATGACAGCAATTGTCTCATTAACCGCGCATACGGTGAATGCGGACTTCCCCAAAACGCTTGGCATCAATGATTTCTATTGGGGTGATCCTGATGGAAGTTATAACTATCCGATGGGGCATATCCAGACGCTTGAATACATGAAAGGTGAAACGATTGAAGGACAGCTCAAGGAGATGTTGCCGCCCTCGCTTGTGCCAGATTTTCTCTCAAGGAATATTGCAAAGCGTATGCTGAGTTTTCTGGTCCTGTCCGAAGATCTTCCCCTGCCAGAAAACCGTATTCGCTGGGATGGCAAACAAATTCATCTCGACTATACCTACAATAACCTCGACGGACATAAGCGCCTTGTCGCCAAGATGGACAATGCTTTGGACAATTTCGCAGACGAGAATTGCAAAATCTGGGACCATCATTATCAAGTCAGCCAGTTATTGCCGATTTATGGCACGGCGCATCAATGCGGCACGGCGCGGATGGGCGATGATCCGGCGACCAGCGTGGTGAACAAGGATTGCCGTGCCCATGAAGTGAGCAATCTGTTCATTACCGACACAAGCGTATTTTGCTCATCAGCAGCCGTGAACCCGACGCTTACACTGGTAGCAAACGCTTTGCGTGTTTCTGAAACGATTCGCGAGCGTTTGATGGGGGCAGCACCCTTGGCGCCTGTTGTCGAACTGAGGCAAACAGCTGAGGCACCGCCCAAGCCGCGGCGCAAAAAATTTCTGGGGATTTTCTAACGACTTAAAGAGGTTTTCTTTCTTTCGGCAATAAACAGCCTTTCTTGCGCCTTAATCTCCTGTATTCTGACCACTGGATTTGGGGAGACTAAAAATGAGTATGAAAACAGCATTGTGGGTGGGGATAGCCGGATTGGCCCTTTTGGTTGGCGCTTGTGCGACACAGGGCGCGCCGGAATTTACACAAACGGCCATTGAGGGCAGCGATGTTCAGTCTGTTCCGACGCCGCTGGCGGCAGTGCCTGAAAAAGCACCTGATGAGGCTGGCGCATCTGATGATTTGCGCACACGTCGTGGGCCTCCACCTCCGCCGCCTCCTCCACCTCCTCCGTCGCCTGTGGTGGCACCTTCAGTTGGTGCAGATTCGGTGGTGGCTGAAAGTGTTATTGTAACAGGGTCACGATTGGAGCGGAGCGCACCTGCGGCGAGCCGTCCAGCGGTGCCTGACTCAACTTTCAAACCTGTTGCCCCTGGAGAACCCCACCCCCCCCCCCCCCCCCAAAAAGGCATTCGGACCGCAGGGGATTTATATGATGTTGTTAAAACACAAATTTTTAAAGACAAACATTCCCATACACCCC
>CAYUFN010000013.1:12835-28329 GCA_964443965.1 uncultured Hyphomonas sp.
CCCCCCAGCCCGACCCACAATCTGGCTTGCTGACGGCAGGTGATTATGATGATGTTCTTAATCCTCATCTTTATAAGGAATACCTTGCCAAGACACGCGATAGCGAGCTGGCGCAAAAGCGCTTGCCCTATGTTGATGCAGAGGACCGTATTGAGATACGCATTACTGATCGCCTTGGGAAACCAATGCCATTTGCGGATATTATGCTCTCAACACCGCAGGGCGCAGATATGTTTCCGTTGCGAACTGGCGCGAATGGGTTGGCCTATCTGTATCCTAAATTTGATGTGCTTGAAGAAGGAACAAAGATTACCGTTTCGGCAGATGGCGCAAAGCGCAAATCCAAAAGCCTGACGACAGCAAACCTTGAAGAGGGCGGGGTTCTGGCGTTTGTGATGGATCGTGACGCAGACAAAATACAAAAGCTGGATGTTTTGCTCACGCTTGATGCAACGGGGTCTATGGGCGATGAGATGCGCTACTTACAAACAGAGCTTGTCTCGATCATGTCGCGTATGGAAGCAAATAATCCCAATCTTGATATTCATGCGGGCCTGATTGTGTATCGCGATACGACCGATGAGTATATTGTCCGCGATTTTGATTTTACTGGCGACCTGGATGTCTACAAGACAAATTTGGCGCGTCAGAATGCTAATGGCGGGGGTGATTTTCCAGAAGCGATGGATGCAGCGCTTACTAAGGGCTAGGGCTCAGCTGGCGCGACGATGCTATCAAGGTAAACTTGCTTGTTGCGGATGCACCACCCCATGATGCAGATATTAAAGCCACATGGAACACGGCGCTCCATTCGCGTGTGCGCGGCATACATGTGGTGCCGCTCGCGGCGAGTGGCGTAGACCCAACAGCTGAGTTTTTGATGCGTGCTATGGGGCAGCTGACAGGCGGGCGGTATCTCTTTCTCACTGATGACAGCGGTGTAGGAAATCCACATGCTGAACCAATGGTCGATTGCTATGTCGTCACGCCTGTTAATGCGTTGGTGCAGCGCGTGCTCGAAAGTCTCGTCTCTGGAACCCGGGTCGAGCCGGATGGCGAAACGGTGATCCGAACCGTAGGCAATTATCAAGCCGGTGTCTGCAAACCTCATGAGAAGTAAGCCGGGCTGGCTGGCGGACTAGTTGCCGGGCGTGGGCACCATGAAGCTGTGCGCGCTTGCTTTTACCAACTCCAAGAGGCCTGCCATATCGCTAAATGTTTGCTGAACGGATGCTTCACTCCAGGCACCTGTTACCTGATCGGACAGAGCGAAGCGATCACGCCCGGCAAGATCGACCACCAAGCCTTCGGCAAACGCGACGGCGCGCATTTTGTTCTCACCGGCTAACGCGATCAGGCGTTCCATAACGGCTGGATTAAACACGTGTCTTGCTTCAGTTTGATCGGTGGAGCGGATCTTGAAAATATCCTTAAAGGCGCGGGCGCCAAGGTCTACGGAAGTGAAGTTGTGGCTTATGCCTGAATAGGGCCAATCTGTCTCACGCGTGCGAAGTTCGGTGATGCTGCGCAAGCGTGAAGGGGTAGGTAGAACCAGAACCAAGTGATGTATATCGTCGGCTTCGTCCATTGACTGAACCCACTCAAAAGCTGTGAAGTTGACGCCAGCATATGTGCCGGTGAAGCCATCCTGCAGGTTTTGCATCTCAATCTGCCTGCGAATATCACGCTGTTTGTTTTCTGCCTTGGCGAGTATGATTGTGTTGCTCAACATCAGTCCTGCGCGGGTGGCGTTCTCAATGGCGTCATCAAGACCGCCACTTTTTTCCAACAGGGCGATCAGCTCTTCAAGCTTTTGTGGCTTGCCGACCCAGCTTGAGAAGCTTTTGAGTGTTGACGGCGCACCGCCTGGGGCAGGCGTGTAGACTAGGCCTAAAAAGTTGGCCACTTCCTCCATAGCTTTTGCGCGCACGATAAAGCTCGATTTGGCTGCAGTGATCAGATCAACAATCCTGTTCCTAAACAGGCGGAACATCAACATGATGGCTCCAATAAAGATCACCGGGAACAGAATGAAAAACAGGACTGAACGAAACATGCTATGCGGGAGAAAAGCGAGTAGCAGATTATCAGCAAGAATTGTGATGATGAAAGCGACAATAAAAGGCCCTTGAAAGGCCAGTATAGGGTTGCCATCAGGCTTTTTTAGATTGTCCGCACCCTTTTCCAATATCGGATAAATGGTCTGTCTGGCGAAGATCTGCGCGCCCTCAAAACCAGCCACGGATTCGATCTCTCTCCACTTCATTGCTTTGATGTCCCTCAGTTGTCCCCGCATGTCGTTTAGCAAAAGTGTGATAGCCAAGCCAGACTTATTGATTATACTTATGGTTAATACTTAAACAGATGGGATGTAATGAAAATGCGGATAGCAACAACACTCTTAGCCTCTATGGCGCTGCTGGCCTCGCCTGCGCTTGGCGAGCCGCTTAGCGAAAGTGAGCGCGGTGCGGTTTTGGCTGGGGTCGATGATAATTACGACACGAACGCAAATATTGCGCGCAAGCTGTGGGAATGGGCCGAGGTTGGCTATCAGGAAAACCGCTCGACAAAATTGTTGCAGGACACGCTGGCCCGACAAGGGTTTGGTGTGCAGGCAGGCGTTGCAGACATTCCCACAGCTTTTGTTGCTGAGTGGGGGCGCGGCGGGCCAGTCATCGCGATTTTGGCAGAGATTGATGCACTTCCAGGCATTAATCAGGGGGATGTGGCGTCGCGTGCACCGATAGAAGGCAAAGAGGCCGGGCATGCTTGCGGGCATAACCTGTTCGCGGCCGGTTCAATGGGTGCGGCGCTGGCGGTGAAAGACTGGCTGGAGGAAACCGGCACGCCAGGCCGTATCCGACTTTATGGAACACCAGCCGAAGAGGGGGGCAGTGGCAAGGTCTATATGGTCCGGGCTGGGCTATTTGATGATGTTGATGTTGCACTGCACTGGCACGCTGACGATGAAAACTCGGCTGCGGCGCAAACCTCTCTGGCTAACCGTTCTGCGAAGTTCCGCTTTTCAGGAATTTCAGCCCATGCGGCTGGCGCCCCCGAGCGTGGGCGGTCTGCGCTTGATGGGGTTGAGGCAATGAACATAATGGCGAATATGATGCACGAGCATATGCCACAGGATGCGCGCATGCATTATGTCATCACTTCTGGTGGTGAAGCCCCGAATGTGGTGCCTGATTTTGCTGAGGTTTTCTATTATGTCCGTCACCCCGAGGCCCAAGGCGTTGAGCAGATTTGGACGCGGCTTGAAAATGCTGCACGCGGGGCAGCACTTGGCACAGGCACGGAGGTTAATTGGGAAATTATCCACGGGAATAATCCATTGCTGGTGAATGAGACACTGGCCAAAGTGATGGATGCTAATCTGCGTGTTGTTGGTGGTGTTCAGTATACAGCCGAAGAGCAAAAGTTCGCAGAAGGGATCGCGACAAGCTTTGACGACCCAAAGCTGAAACTTGGTAGCGAGCGCGAGGTACAAGCCTATTCAAAATCACTTGGCTATGGCTCAACAGATGTGGGCGATGTTTCACGCGCGGTCCCAACTGTTGGCTTACGCACAGCAGCCTGGGTGCCGGGCACGTCGGCTCATTCCTGGCAGGCGGTTGCGGCAAGCGGAATGTCGATTGGCTTTAAAGGTGCGCAGGTTGCCTCCAAGACATTGGCCCTGACAGCGATTGAACTTTATCGAGATGAGGCGTTACGAGAGGCGGCCAAGGCAGAGTTTAAGGCGGCTCTGGGGCCAGATTATCAATACAGCTCTCTGCTGGGCGATCGCGACCCGCCGCTGGATTATCGCAAATAAAAAGGTAAACCTCTTAAAAGAGAAACGCCCCGGCCAAAACCGGGGCGTTTCTTTATTTGCAGTTACCAAGCTGCGCTTAGAATTCAGTACGGAAACCGAAGCGAACCAGACGCCCACGTGGGTCGTGCACGCGGCTTTCAAAGCCGCCATTGGTTGCCACAAATGGTGGCTCTTCATTCGTGAGATTGGTGACCTGAACAGTGAAGACTGAGCTTTCAGATAAACCGATCCATTCAGAGACATCTACGCCGCCCTGAATATCAAAGCGTGTTTGCCCTGGAATATCGACATTGTTCTGGTCGTCATCGAAACCACCGATGCGACGTGCAAAGAAGTTCGCAAAGAAGGGGCCATTCAAGTAATTTAAACCAGCATTCCAGCGTGTTTGAGGGGTTGGTGAACCGATGTTTCCAAAGTTCCGGCTGCCTGCGCCCTGAATGAGGCCTGCAGACGGGTCATCAATGTCATAAGATACGATCAATGTGCCTTCAAAGCTCGGTGTGATCACACCGAACTGCCCTGCATCATAAGTATAACGGAAGCTATAATCGACGCCGGATGTGTCTATTGATTCTGCGTTTACAAATTGCGTGTTCACCTGCGTAATTGTGCCGGTCGCAGCATTACCCGCGCGACAAACCACGGTGAATTCTGCAAGACAGGCTTGGGTCGCGAATCCATTTGCAAAGGTCCGCGTGTCTGTTGGGTTTGCATTCACAAGTGCCTGGAAAGATTCCTGTGTGATGGCGTCTTCGAAGGAAAAATCATACCAATCGAAGTTAAAGACAAAATTGTCTCGCTCAAAGGTAAACCCAGCTGTGAAGGCGCGTGACGATTCGGGGTCAAGCTCAAGACCTGCGGGGTCGCTACCAAAGGCCCGAACCGCTGCGAAAGCTGTCCCGCCTGTTGGATCAACAACCTGGTTCAAAGACGTGCTCGATCCAAATTGTTGGAAAACAGTTGGTGAGCGGAAAGATGTTGAGTATGTGCCGCGCAAGGCAAGGCCATCAAAGGGACGTGCCAGCAGGGAGACTTTTGGGTCAACTGTTGATCCAACAGTTCCGCCAAAATCTTCGTATCGAACGGCTGCAGAGAGGTCCAGCCAAGAGAGGAGTGGAACATTTGCTTCTGCAAACAGGGCGTATACATCGTTTGAGCCTGAGAAATCATCATTCCCGATCAGGAAGCCGAAGCCGTCAGCATTCGAAATTTCATCAAAATCAGACCGCAAGCTATCATTGCGGTATTGTGCACCAACCGCGATAGCGACAGGCCCTGCTGGTAGATCTAAAACATCCGTGCCAGCAACAGCGTCCACGACGTCAATTTGTGAGCGGCTGTCTGCAACCTGTGCGCCGATAATAAAATCAAGCAATTCCGGGCTATTTGGATTAGTCGAGAACGATGTTGAGAATGGATTGAACGTCTGGCCTGTAGGTATAGTCAGACCATCGGCGAATAGGCTTGCGGAGGAACAATCAGTCAGTCCACCTGTTGATGGGTTGCCAGCTGCCGTGCCTTGCAAACCATTTAGCGCACACTGAAACCGCGAGGTAACCGTATCTTCAGTTGTAACCTGGAAGTCATTCTGGGCACGTGTATATGAGATCTCCCAGAAACCGTTATCAAGGAAGTTTTCACTTTTGAGCGTTGTTGAGAAGCGGTATGTTTCAGATCGGAAGGGGGCCGGGGAAACCGATCCACCATTACCGATAGCGCGTCCAAAGAAGCTGGCGTTCGTGGGTCCGAAAATACCAGAAAAGACATTTGTCGGCGTTGTTCCCAGAATAACAGCTGGTTGGAGGAACGGGAATGTTGGTGAGTTACCACGCTCCGCATTCAGGTCTGTGTAGCTGCCATTTATACTAAACTCAATATCGTCGGTCAGATCATATTTAAACTCAGCGAAGGAGTTGATGCGGCGCTCATCGGGCACAAGGTTAAAGAAATCACCGAAGTCAAACTGGCAAAGCCCGATATCCAAAGCACCAGCAGTGCCTGGAGGCGCAAGAAGGACCGGATTGCCACCTGGTCCTGCGCAACCGGTCGGATCAATAATAGGAAGGCCTGCTAAACCTGCAGCCGGAGACCCCGGTTCTGGCAATAAAAAGAATGACCCGGGATTACCCAAGGACGAGACATCTTGATTGGCACCAAATGGCACGCTCAAACGTCGCTCTTCGGTTGTTAGTGGGCTGCGGTCAAACCAACTGGCTGCCAGAAGGACAGAACCACGATCGAAGGTTTTGCCGACAAGGCCCTCGATACGGTATTCGTTTTGCGTCTGACCGCCAGGTGTATGGAACTGATAATCGCCAGACACTTTAATGCCGTCATAGTTTGAAACGGTGATAAAATTGGCCACGCCTGCACCAGCGTCTGAGCCATAGAGAGCCGACGCGCCGTCTTTTAGAATTTCGAGACGCTCAACAGCAATCAGCGGTACAAGTGAATTCGTATCGACAAAGCTGATGCCGTCATTTGTCTGGGACGCGTTCAATACGTTACGCTTGCCATTTGTCAGAACCAATGTGGATTGCAGCCCGAGGCCGCGCAGGTTGATGTTGGCTGTACCTGTTGTGCCACCTTGCGTAAATGCATCAGGGTTGTTTTGTGATCCGGTGTTGATTGTAAGGGTTTGCGTAATGTCTGCGATGCTTTGCGCGCCAATGGCTGAAATTTCTGGTGCGCCGACTGTTGTGATGGGGGAAGCAAGAGAAGATTGATCAGGACGCCTAATGAAAGACCCAGTGACGACAACGCGGTTGAGTGTGCGTTCGTCTTCCTGATTTGTCGTTGAGACTGTTTCTTGTCCAAATGCTGGTAGGGCAAGAGACACAGACGCGATTGCGAGAAGGGAGGCCCCGCGCTTAAAATTTTTCTTCATTATATACGCTTCCTGATTTTTTCTTATTGTGAATTACTTGTTTGGATGGTGTCGGCTTATTCGTAGGACAGCCGAAATCCTTTCAGTCCTGCGTACATTAGCCTTATCGAATACCGATGCAAGCCAAGTACGAGCAAGCGGCACTAAATAAAAATCGTGTTGCTCAGGAATCACAGTTTCTGTGATGGTCGTCACGCAAATTATCAAAAAAATAGATTTTTCTTGAGCTTTTCTGCTCTTTCTGCTAGGTTCTCGTCACGTAGCGTATAGTTGCGTCCGTAGAGTGGAGGGTGGTCTATTTGACCGCCCTTTTCTATTTGGCCTCTTCTATTTATAGACCTCAAACAGGCTCGCCATTGCCCGTTCTGGCGCTTGCGTTGACCACTGCATCCAGTCTGGCATCGCCGCTAACATGTTGGCCGTATGGGTCCAGGCACCCAGATTGATATTCGCCGCCGTCTGAAAAACATCTTGTAAATACGCCTCCGACCCGCTGCGTGCTACCTCCGATGACGCACCCCCCATGTTTGCCCCATTCAGACTTTGCGTGCTTTGCTCTATCATATGCGTAACAGTGCTAATATACTGTTTTTGCAGAGCTTGTGACGACTCTGCCCAGAAGGCGACACTAGAAGACATGAGTGTGAAAGGGTCAAAGAAGGCGGACATGTGAACGGTCTTTATATTGCTGATCTGGCAGGACTATAGGCCCATATATTGCGCCGCACAACTGCGCGCCGCCTCTGCGTATTCTGTGCAAAAGACCCCGAATTTGCCATAGTCTGGCTCTGATTCGCGGAGATAGGTTTTTCATGAGTAAAACCCTCGATCAAAGTGACATAGCAGGCGGCTTGAGCAGAGATGTTCAGGGGCATATTTTGGTGTTTGATTCCGGGGTAGGCGGGTTGACGGTGGCGCGGGAGATACTGGTTTGTGCGCCGAGGCTGGCTGTTGATTATGCAGCAGACACCGGCTTCTTCCCCTATGGTGACAAGTCTGATGAAGCTTTGCGTGCGCGACTGCCATATGTGGCTAAGGCGCTGTACGAGGCTGTAAAACCTGATGTTTTTGTCATCGCCTGCAACACGGCGAGCACATTGGCGCTGGAGGAGGTGCGTGCGGCCCTGCCTTGCCCGGTGGTGGGCACAGTGCCCGCCATCAAACCCGCCGCCGAGGCGAGCAAAAGCGGGGTCATCGGCCTGCTGGCCACCCCTGGCACAATCGGCCGCGCCTATACCGACCAGCTGATCGCAGACTTTGCCAGCCACACAAAAATCATCAAACATGGCAGCGTCGCGCTGGTCAAACTCGCCGAGGCCGTAGCCGCTGGCCAGTTCCCTGATTTAGAAGAATTTTCCAAGGCCCAGCGCGCACTGTTCGAGGCACCCGGCGGCGACCGGATGGACACGATCGTGCTGGCCTGCACGCACTTTCCGCTGGTGCGCGACGAGCTGATCGAGAGCGCCCCGCGCGAGATTTGCTACATCGATTCCGGAGAAGCCATTGCCCGCCAAACCCTGCGCCTGCTGGAAGAAGCTGGCGCAGATGAGGGGGCAGGCGACACCCCGCGAGACGAGGCACTCCAAACGCGCGGCGGGCGCGCATTTATCACCGATGCGGTTGACCACCGCCAGGACATGGCCGCCGTCTTCGCCCGCTATGGCTTTGCCCCGATGATCAGCCTAAGCGTCAATTAAAGCGCGGCTGACTGTTTGATAAGCGCTCCCAGGCGGAGCGCATCAGGGGGTGGACAAGCTGGGAGTTATGCCCCCAGGTGGGAGGTTTGTGGGATGTTTAGAAAAACATTTTAAAACAAAAGATTAGCGAAGTGGGAGGTTTGCAAGTGGGAACATCCCACTTTTTTGTGCCAAGGTGTGTGGTTTGGGTGACGGGAACCGAGAGATATTTGCTCACTATCCAACAGATAATGTTTCCAGCTATAATCAATATGCCGCAAATGGTGTTGAGGATGGAGAACGTGCAACTTTTGCCCTACGTGGCGCAGCGGGCAAACGGTTGACGTATCAATATGCTGACAAACTCAAATTGAACCTGTAAAAGTTTTACATGGGATTAATGAATGTTGAAAAACTGCTGGTGTCTCTTTCTGCCATGGAAGGTGAGACGGAGTGGGTTGAGTTTAAGTTGAATCGACTTGAGCATAATGAGTTCGGAAAGTATATTTCTGCTTTATCAAACGCTGCTCTTTTAAATGACGAGCCATATGCTTATCTTGTATTCGGTATTGAAGACGGCACTCATAAGCTTGTAGGCACGACAGTCCGACTTGCTACAGAAAAAGTCGGAAACGAACCTCTTAAATCTTGGGTATCTAGATTGCTTGATCCGAAATGTACGTTCGAGTTCTACTCGAAGCATAATGACGGGAAGCCATTCGAAGTAGTGCGTATACATCCCAGCTACTCAATGCCATTAAGATTCAAAGGCGATGCATACATTAGAATTGATCAAACGACTCAGCCACTAAAGAACTATCCTCAAAGAGAGCAGTCGCTTTGGTTGAAAGCAAATAATTATGCCTTTGAATCAGCTATAGCGGTTCCTCATATGGGCAAAGAGGAACTGCTTAAAGAATTTGATCTCTGGAAATTATTTGAGAGGCTTGATGTTGGCGTAAGTTCCGAAGACGGCATTATATCCAAGCTATTACAGGAACGCCTGATCTCAGACGATATGCAGCAAGGCTATGATGCCACGAACGCGCTAGCTCTTTTGTCGGCCAAGGATATGAGGAAGTTCCCAACCATCGCGCAAAAAGGCGTAAGGGTTGTTAAGTACAAAGGGCCAACAAAGCTTAGAGGTGAGGATGACCAATTTGGCAGGACGGGATATGCGATGCGTTTTGGGTCTCTGCTTAAGTTCATCATGGACAGAATTCCGCATAGAGAACGCATGGAGCATGGTGAGCTGAGAACAGTACACGATATACCAGAAATCGTAATCAGGGAAATCTTAGCCAATTCAGTTATCCATCAAGACTTTACTCAGCCGGGGTCTGGGCCTTCGGTCGAAATATTCTCAAACAGAGTTGTATTCACTAATCCAGGAAGCCCGCTAGTTGCAACAGATCGATTCATTGATGCCCCATCAAAAACCCGAAATCCGGACATTGCAGAATTTATGAGGCGCATGAAGTTTTGTGAAAAACGTGGTGGCGGGATTGATAAGGCCATTTCCGCCATTGAAACTGCAGGGCTGCCAGCGCCAATTTTCGAAGACGTATCAGGCTCTACTCGTGTAACTATTTTTGGCCCAAAGCCTTTCAGTGATATGTTGAAAGATGATCGTATTAGGGCTTGCTACCAACATGCCTGCTTGAGGAATGAATCTGGAAGTTATATGACTAACAGCTCTTTGAGGGCGCGCTTCAAGCTAAACGACAAGCAGTACCAAACTGTAACCAAGGTAATAGCAGACGCCATTGCTGTAGAACTAATTAAACCTTTAGACCCCGATCAGGGTAATAAGTTTGCTAAATATGTTCCATTTTGGGCGTAGATTTTATATCGTTTGAAAGCGGAAACAAAAACTTTCTAAATAATATCGTGAAATATTACCATTATATAACAGGGCTTAAGAAAAAATATATTCTGATTCTTTATATCGTTTGAAAGAGAGAGAGACATATCGTTTGAAAGAGAGAGAGACGGAAATTGACAGGCAGCCTACTCGACAAATTCAAAGCCGCCGCCCGCGAAGCAGATTGCGAAATGGACGAGAAGGCTTTTGACAAGGCGCTAGGCAAGCTGGCGAAATCATAGCGACGCCTAAAAGACGAAAAATCAGAAGATACCAAGCCTGCCGAGTAGCGGGCTTTTTCATGCGTGCAAATCAGTGTTGGTGATCAAAAGCTGATTTGTAAAAAATTATGGGACTTATATACGTGTGTGACCCAGTTTGATTTTATTACCGCAGGGCAGATTGCAAGAAGTAAGATTGCACGAACTCGCGCCCTTTTTGTGTAGCTCTGAAGCCGCCGCGAATATCCTCAGCATACCCTTGATAAATAAAATTCGTTTTGCTGGTTTTGTGTGACTTTAGGTTCCGAACTAGCTGGCTAAATTTGGAATCCTTGCGGCTCATGTTGGCTGCGCTAGCTTCATCTGGGACAGTGATATAGTTAGGCAGCTCCGCAATTAGGTCTTTTGTGGTCATCTCCATATTCGGCTGCTGAACGATAACGAGCAGTGCGTATTTCCAAAGTTCTTTCTTAAGGTTTATTGGGTCGGGTTCAGTCTCAGGAGTTTCTATAGCTGGGATAGGGGCGCTTTGGGCAACCAGCTTTTTGCGTTTTTTCTCAGCACGCGCGAGTTTTTTGACGTCCTCCTCTACCGGAAGGTCTTCAGGAACAACGCCCCCCAAATCGGTAATGGCCTGACGAACGCGTTTCCCAACAACATAATGCGCGTTACTTGCTGCGCTTGCTCCTTGGATTTGTTCTTTACGCAGCTTTTCTTCGGTCTGAGTTATCCGGAATAAATTCGCAGCGAGCTCAGTACTGCCCATTCGGTCAAGTATCTTTGCGTTTTTCTTTAGCCCTTTGTGGCGGCGAATCTCTTTCACCCCTTTCCCGCCATACAACCCCTCATATCCTTTGTTCTGAAAGACAGCATATTCTACACCTACCTTAACGCCAGCTCCGCTGGCCGCGCGGGCAAGCTTCTTATTCTCTTCAACAACTTGATCGCGCAAATAAAGGCGTTGTTCTGTTTCTGATAGCGTAGAAAAATCTACGCCATTCTGATCCGCCAACTCTTGGCGTCGCGTCTGAATAGCGAAATATGTCTGAGCAAAAGCAACTTGACGTTTACGGGAAGAGGCATTTTGCGCGATCAAGTAGCAAGCGTATCGGCTTAACTCGAAATCCTTGCTGGGACGTCCACCTTGGGGGTTTTTCCGAGACTCCGGAAAAACCTCGTAAAAGTGATTCTTAGGATCATGCCCGGAATTTACACAAGCGTGAATGGCCCGCTTAATAACAGCGTCGAAAACGTCCCATTTGTTGTAACCTAACAGAGCCTGCAAATCGCGAGCAAACCAGCACTTGTCGCCATCGCCGTTATCATGACCAGCTTCTTCAAACCGATCAAGCAACCCCTCTATGGTTTCCACTGGAATAGAAGCTTGCTCAATTACGTCCACTTCGTCCGGATCAGTGCCCGAAACCCTTTCAAGAGCTTCCTCGAAGTCCATATCGAAATCTACAGGTTCATCATCTTCTGAAGAGTGTTCAGGCTTCTTGGTTGGATCGGTCATGCGATTAGCTCCTTGTAACGAAGGCGCTTACCGTTTGTCGCCGCAAGCAGCATGTTGACGCGGTTACCTTCGCCCACGTCACGGCGGTTCTGGCGGAATACCATTTCGTCTAAATACCGCTGCAAGTGCTTTGGTGAAACGAAGTGATGAATGCCGATGATTTGGCGCTTGAGTAATGCCCAAACACTCTCGATTGTGTTGGTGTGAATGTCTCCACGGACATACTCGCCACCAGCATGTCTGACAGTTTCGTGGCTGTAGAGGCGACCCAGTGCTCTGTAGGCGTGGTTTTCGTCCGTGATTAAAGTTGACCCAGTGGCGACGTTATCTCTAACTACCTTTTGAATACTAGCCATGCCTCTATCGGCAACTATTTCCGTACGAAGGTCTCCGTTTCTTTGTTTCACGCCCACAACAATGGTTTTGTTTGATCGCTGCTTTCCAGCATCGCGATCTTTTTGGTGCATGTTCTTAGATTTGCCGCCAACATAAGTCTCATCGGCTTCTACAGTGCCACTCAAGGGCCTGTTGAATGACTTGGTTTTTGCAGCACAGCGTAAACGGTGGAGCATGAACCAAGCCGTCTTTTGAGTAACAGAAATATCTTTAGCAAGCTGTGTGCTGGCGATACCTTTTTTATGGGAGGTGATAAGCCAAATCGCCATGAACCACTTTTGCATAGGGATCTTACTGTCTTCGAAGATGGTTCCAACTTTGATTGAAAACCGCTTTCGGCAATCTCCACATTTGTGGGTTTTTCCGTCTGAAAAATGATAAACCTTGAGTGACCCGCAGTGCGGGCAATGCGCGCCATGTTTCCAGCGAATCGCTTCAAAGTGCTTGATAGCTGACAGCTCCGTAGGGAACGTTTTAAGCAGATCAAATAGGCTATCGAATTTCTGAATCATTATTAGCTCCGTCTATGAAGCTAATATAGTATCAAATCAGGTTTGGGTCAAGTATGTATATAGGCCCCAAAATTATTGACATGTTAAAAATAGTATACATATAGACTATGTAAGATATTTTTAACATGGAGGGCGCTATGGCGTTTCGGGAAAAGCTGGCTTGGGTGATGAGCCTTGTACTGATATTAGCGGGTGGGTTTTATGCCTGGGAGGTGTTGGGGCATGGGGCGGCGCTGAACGCGGTGCCACCGCCATCGATCAAGCTGGCCTTTGTGTATGTCGGGCTGGTGATTGCCGGGGCAACTATCGGCGCGAGCAGCGTGGCCCTGCAAAACACTGAAGAAGCCAACGCGCCCGCAGACGAACGTGAACGGATCATTCTGGACAAAGCAGGCAACTGGTCTGGCTATGTGTTGGGCGTGTGCGCGGTTTGCGGCGTCTTATATTACTGGACGGTGCAAGATGGGCATGTGCTGTTTCACGCTGTTGTGGCCGGATTGATGCTGAACCAGATTTCTGAATATGTGTTTCAGATCATTCTGTTTCGGCGGGGAGGCTAAGGCATGGCCAAACGTCCTCCTATTACTAATCGCGTACGGGAGCTGCGCGAGGCCCATGGGGGGCTCTCTCAGGCTGGGCTCGCCAAGGAGATTGGCGTCACCCGCCAGACGGTGATTGCCATTGAGCAGGGGCGCTATTCGCCCTCACTGGAAAGCGCGTTTCGCATTGCCCGCGTGTTTGGCGTGGGGGTTGAAGATGTGTTCGGCTGGGAAGGTCCACCGCGCGGCAGTTTGGCCGGCGAGGGGGCTATTGATCCGCGCAACGTATAAATTCCTGCGCAGTTTTTCCGCCAGCAGAGCCACGCAGGAGGACGCCATCATAGACGGCGACCCATTCGAGAAAGTTTTGCCGGTCGCCTTCTACGCTGCACTGCATAGCCATGTTCCAGCCGCCGACCTGAGCAGGCGTGAAGCTGGTGTCGCAGTGGGTTTCATATTGGTCGAAACTATTCTGTGTCAGGATAAATGGTGCGCCGCGCACCTCCTGGGGTAGGCTGCATTGGGCTTTATCTACGCCCCATGTGCCGAAAAGTTTGGCGAGACCGGCGGGCGATGCGGTTGGCACAGGTGTTGAAGCGGGGGCGAGGGCGGCCTCAAACGCGGCAAGGGGAAATTGTGGCAGGGCGCAAAGGCTGGTCGTGAAGGTGCCATCCTCGCGCGCGGATGCCAGAATGAGGTATTCATCCCCTGCGATAAAGTTTCGCCCGCACAGCGCGCCATTATTGCCAATGTGTTGCAGGGTGACCGTATCTGCCTCTTCGCCCTTGAGCATGCGCTTGACCGTGAAGCTTGTTTCAAAACTTTTAGAATAATTTGGCGGGGGCACCGGGGCTGGCTTCCAGAATTGCAGCCTGTTCCAGAAAGAGCGCTTTACAGGCGGCGGGGCGGGGGTGACATCGACAGAGGTCATGGCTGTGCCGACAAAGATCAGCGGGTAGCGGTCAGCCTGTTCAGCGGCGCTGCGTTCGGGCGCACATGAGCAGGCAAAGGCTTGTCCGGCACTGAAGACCAGGCCGATGGCTAAAATTGCGATTTTGTAGACTGTCATACCAATGTCCCCTCTGGTTGCTTAACTATAGGAGAGAGGGGGCGCTTTGGCTATGGCAGACTCAGGCAAATTGTGGGGCGATTTTGAGGTTTTTCGCCCAGCCCATTTTCTCAAAGGCGAGCAATATGGTGCCATTATAATCGAAGATACGATTGAAGAGGCCCTTGCGCGGAAGGTGTAGCGCGCTGGCTGGTTCGTCATGGTGATGGTCGTGATAGGCCTCGCCGCCCGTAAGAAGCGCCATGGCGTGATCGGCCCATTTTGGCGTCGGCAAGTGGCCGAGCACATTGATGCCATAAACAGTGGCGTGAAACTGGATAGCGCGGCCAATAATAACGCTGGCATGGATGATGCCCGTCAGAATGAGTGAGCCGCCAAGCGCCCACGTCGCCAGATAGGCCACGCCAGGAGCGACGAAATGGATCAGGATGGAAATGAGATTATACTTGTCATCCAAGAAGCGGGCGGCAGCATTCTCCTTGATCCACATCGGCATGGGGCGCGCCATGTCTTTAGGGTCTCGCCAGATGATCCAGCCAACCCAGGCCCAGCGCTTGCTCTCGAAGGGGTTATGTGGATCGCCCGGCTTGTCTGCAAAGCGGTGATGCTGGGAGTGATAGTTGACCCAGTCGGTAACTTTCCCCTGCATGGCAAGGGCCAGATTAAACGCAACAATGACGCGGCCAAAGCCGGTGATTTCGCCAGCACGGTGCTGCCAGACACGATGCATCGGCCCAATGCCAAGATTGCATAGAAAGACGGCCAACGCGGCCACGCCAAGGCCGAGCGGGAGATAATACCAATGCAACGCTACCCCGGAGAGCACAGCACCGAGTATGATCATCAGTGTTAAGAGCAGCAGGCCCAAAGCCGGATAGATAAAAGCAGAAAACACACTCATAAAGCTGAACGTTTCCTTATTACGCGGGATGCTTTGGGAGCGAGGCTGCATGGGCATAATCCTATAAGACGAATCTAAATGATGACGAAGGCG
>CAYUFN010000013.1:28339-30395 GCA_964443965.1 uncultured Hyphomonas sp.
GACCAAGTCATGATTGCGTGAGATTATGAAAATTTTGCAGGCTCGTTTTTTAGGTGATGGGGCTTGCGCGTATACGCTTGAACAAGCCGCCAAAGACCCAGGCAAAAAATTCGACAACGGCACGCGCAATGAGCGTGCTCAAAATGCCAAAAATTGTATTCTCGTTGACCAGTGTGCGGAAGAGGAATGTGCCTTGCTCATCAAGTCCGGGATTACGCACATAGCCTTCCAGCGTGTTTGCAAGGTCAGAAAGGGCATTCAGCATCCCCGGAAAGAACGCAAAGCCAAGCAACATGAGCACGATCACCATTATAAATGTTGCCATCAGTTTCGCGGATGCTTTGCTGAATAATTTTAGCAGACTGAACATGACAAACCCTCCCAATATGCTTGTAGCGTAATCACACCATGAAAATGCGTGGGCGTCTATGCTGGTCAGGCATGTGGAAACGGCGCGCTGCTGAGGGAAGCAACGCGCCGCATTTGGAATTATGAATAAGAAAGAAGAGGTGCGGTTTAAGCGGCGCTATCTTTCTTGTTCTCAATAACCTGCGGTTTGGCACGCTTGGTCTTGGTGTTACCGATCGCGATCTTTCGTGGCTTTTTCGCTTCAGGCAATTCGCGCAATAGCGCTATCCGCAAGAGGCCATTCTTCAATTCGGCATCAGTTACAATCACATGATCGGCCAGTTGAAAGCGGCGAATAAACCCCCGTTCAGCAATGCCACGATGCAGGAACTCGCGGTCTTCTGCTTCGTCTGCTTTTGCGTGGCGACCGGTTACGGTGAGCAGGCCATCATTGGTTTCAATATCAAGATCATCCTCGGCAAAGCCTGCAACGGCGAGTTCGATGGAAAAAGCATCTTCATCGAGGCGTTCAATATTGTAAGGGGGGTAGCCTTGGGCACCATCGAGCCGTGTGGCTGTGTCGATCATGGAGGCGAGGCGGTCAAAACCGACCATCGTTCTGTAAAGAGGGGAGAGATCTGTTGGATTCGTCATGTTAAAAGTCCTTTTTCAAAGCAACTAAATATGAAAGCCATTTCACATTTACGTGAGAATTGGCTGTTTTGATCTGATAACGTGCCCCATTTTGGCGAGACGCTATCATTTGCTGTGGCAACCCGCTTGGCGGCGTCGCTACATCGTGTATTTGGGTATGCAATTGGACCTGTTCAAGGGTCGGTTAAAGGAGATTACGATGAAAAATACTCTCATGATTGGAATAGCAGGTCTTGCGCTTGTTGCCTGTTCTGGTGAAACGGCAACGCAAACAGCTGCCCCTGATGATGCGGTTAAAACAGAAGTTGCTGCAGCAACAGCACCAGCAGCTGGTTCAATGGAAGCCGTACTGGCAGGTAGCTGGCGCTCTGATGCCAACAAGGCACGTGATGCGTTCCGCAATCCAGCCGAAACGCTAGCTTTCTTTGATGTTGCAGCTGATGAGACTGTCGTTGAAATTTCACCCGGTGGTGGCTGGTACACTGAAGTGATCGCGCCATATCTTGCAGCTGGCGGTGGCACATATGTTGCCTCAACCCGTGGCGACGCTGAGCGTGATGCAACTTTCGCAGAGAAGTTTAGTGATGAAGCTGTCTTTGGCACTGTCAATATTGGCGTGCTGGGCACAGATAGCATTGCAGCAGGGTCTGCGGACACTGTTTTAACTTTCCGCAATATCCATAACTGGATGCGTAGCGGCACAGAGGCTGAGGTATTTGCAAATGCCTATGCAGCGCTGAAGCCGGGTGGCGTGTTCGGCGTGATTGAGCACCGCTTGCCATCCAGCGCTGAGCAGGACCCAAAGGGCTCTTCAGGCTATGTGCATGAAGACTATGCAATTGCGCTTGGTAAAGCGGCTGGTTTTGAACTTGCCGGGTCTTCAGAGATCAATGCTAATCCGAAAGATACAGCCGATCACCCGTTTGGCGTTTGGACGCTGCCGCCGGTTAGCTTTTCTGGAAATGATGACAATCCAGCTCCTGAAGGTTTTGACGCTGCAGCCTATAAAGCTATTGGTGAAAGCGACCGTTTCACGCTGAAATTCGTCAAGCCG
>CAYUFN010000013.1:30405-31316 GCA_964443965.1 uncultured Hyphomonas sp.
CCGAGCAAGCGCTTAAGCAGCAACTGCAAGAAGCTGAAATTCGTCAAGCCGCTGACAGCTGCTGCAGTTGTTGACGGCGCGGTTGAGAAAGCCTCAGCTGTTGCTGAAGAGGCTGGAAAGTCTGCGGCTGATATTGTCGAGGGCGCTGGCGCAGGCTCATAAGTCTGGCAGACTGCTCGGGCGTGAAACGCCTGTTGAAATTGGGAACCCCTTTGACACCTGTCAAAGGGGTTTTCTTTTGGGTGGGCTTCAGGATAGGTGACGGTGTAATCTTATGGGGCTGATATGACAGAGCTGAACATAAATCCGTTTTTTGTGACACCGATTGGGGCGATCGCGCTGGGTGTGCCGGGGCTTGTTGGTGAACTCAAAGATGCGATCTGGATGCTTGAGGAGGGGGATGAGGCTGGTGCTCGCTGGTGCGCGGACAACGGCTATGATGGTTATACGTCTTATGCCTCGCTTGATGATTTACCTGAAAGGGCGTCTGCCTTTGCTGCTTTAAAGACTGAGCTTGATCAGATGGCGTCTGCGTTTGCTGGTCACCTGCATTGGGATTTATCGGCCCATCGGCTACGTTTGGATTCATTGTGGGTAAATATATTAGGTGAAGGCGGCGCGCATTCGGGGCATATCCATCCGGGTAGCGTTATTTCCGGCACAGTTTATATTGATATGCCTGACGGGGCAGGGGCTTTGAAGTTTGAGGATCCGCGTCTGGGCATGATGCAGGCGGCGCCTCCATTGCAGGACCACGTTCCTGAAGCGACACGGCGCTTTGTTTATCGCACGCCTGAAGCGGGAACTGTTTTGTTATGGGAAAGCTGGCTGCGACATGAAGTGATGCCGAACAAAAGTGACGTGCCAAGGCTTTCTATTAGCTTTAACTATGGGCTTGTTGACAAGTAGGC
>CAYUFN010000014.1:0-30377 GCA_964443965.1 uncultured Hyphomonas sp.
TCGCGAAACTCTTTGGCGGCTATTCCGTGTTTGCCGGTGTTGGCGAGCGGACGCGTGAGGGCAATGACCTTTACTACGAAATGATCGACTCCAAAGTGATCGACCTTAAAGGCGATAGCCGTGTGACACTGGTCTACGGTCAGATGAACGAGCCTCCGGGCGCGCGCGCGCGGGTCGCTCTGACAGGCCTTGCTCAGGCTGAATACTTCCGTGATGTTGAAGGCAAAGACGTTCTTTTCTTCGTTGATAATATCTTCCGCTTTACCCAGGCTGGCGCTGAGGTATCTGCGCTTCTTGGCCGTATCCCATCTGCTGTGGGTTATCAGCCAACATTGGCGACTGATATGGGTGGCCTGCAAGAGCGTATTACATCAACACACAAAGGCTCAATCACCTCCGTACAAGCGGTTTACGTGCCTGCGGATGATTTGACTGACCCAGCACCTGCAACCTCGTTTGCTCACTTGGACGCGACAACGGTTCTTAACCGTGCCATCTCCGAGAAAGGTATCTATCCAGCGGTTGACCCGCTTGACTCCACATCGCGTATTCTCGACCCACTGATCGTTGGCGATGAGCATTATCAGGTCGCGCGTGGCGTGCAGGAAATTCTGCAAAAATACAAAGAGCTGCAAGACATCATCGCTATTCTTGGCATGGATGAACTGTCTGAAGACGACAAACTCGCCGTCGCCCGCGCCCGTAAAGTGGAGCGCTTCCTAAGCCAGCCATTTGATGTTGCTGAAATTTTCACCGGCTCTCCGGGCGAGCAGGTCAAACTCGAAGACACGATTAAATCCTTCAAGGGCTTGATCGAAGGCGAATATGACCATTTGCCAGAGCAAGCTTTTTACATGGTTGGCGGTATCGACGCGGCGCTGAAGAAGGCTGAAAAAATGCTGGCGGACGCAGCTTAGGCTGGCTCTACAAGCTGGCGAACATGATAATAGCCGTGCCTTTTTAAGAGGTGCGGTTATTTTCTTCTAGGGAGAGAGTTTCAGGCTTTCCATTGCCAGCGTCCGCGCTTTCTGCGAATTTACCTGCAAGTTAAAGAAGGATGACTCTCATGCGTATTTTGTCTCTGTCTGTCGGTGTTCTGGCGTTGGCTTTGGCTGCCTGTGGTGGGGCCTCTGAGGGGCCTGAAGCACCGACTGAGGTCGCGGTTGTAGAAACGCCCGCAACACCTGTTACGGAGGCAAATGCTGGCGAGCTGATGGAAGCTGGGCCCCGCCTTGAGGCGATACTGGCTGCTCAGCCTGATGAAGTCAAAGCGCGTTATCAATACCGAAACCCGCGTGAGACGATCGAATTTTTCGGCATAGAGCCAGGCATGACAGTTGCCGAAATTATTCCGGGCGGTGGCTGGTACTCCAAGATTCTGCTGCCTTATGTCGGCGACAAGGGTAAGTTGGTCGGCATCGATTACAGCGTGGACATGTGGTCCAAATTTGGTGGTTTTGCCAATGATGAGTTCCTGGCGGCAAAGGCCACATGGGCCGAAGACTTTGTTTCAGGTGCAGTTGAAAACAACTGGCACGCCAATACGATGGGCGGGGTAGCTGCGTTTCCATTTGGTGCGCGTGATACAAGCCTTGATGGCACGGTTGATGTGGTGTTTGCGCCCCGCGCCATGCACCATTTGAACCGCTTTAATACAGAAGACAAAAACTATATGGATGAGGCTTTGGCCGATATTCACGCTGTCCTGAAACCGGGTGGAATTTTTGCTGTGGTTCAGCACCGCGCGCCGGAAAGTAATTCAGACGAATGGGCAAGTGGGGACAATGGCTATGTTAAGGAAAGCGCAGTCATCGCATGGGTCGAGGCAGCTGGCTTTGATTTGGTTGGCGATAGCGATGTGAACGCGAATCCAAAGGACACGCCTACCGAAGAAGACATTGTCTGGCGTCTCCCCCCATCACTTGCAACCAGCCGAGGTGAGGGGAACGAAGCACTACGCGCACAAATGCAGGCGATTGGTGAGTCCGACCGTATGACGCTGAAGTTCAAAAAGAAGTAAAACCAAACAAAATATGAACTTGCACAAAGGCATATGCGAGACAATTACGCATTTGTCTTGCACATCCGCTCGTCTGAAGAGGTACTAACCGTGACACAAACAAACAACTTAAGTGAACTAGAAAGACTGGTTTGTCAGCTATTTGTGCATGTTGGCGTACTATCTGCAGTAAAATTGATAGACCCTAATCAGAGGTTTGCAGAAGAGTACAATAGTGAGCGCGCGCGTAATATAGAACCTGCAAAGCGGATAAAGGATATTGTTAACACGACTTATGTTAACGAAATGGATTCTGGTAAGGCGGTCTTGATTACGAACCCCAAAGATGTTCCCGCGATTGCACATGTTATCATGCAGGGTGGGAGAGCTGATATAGTAATGGCGGCAATCGACAAGGCGTTGGAGGGGTCTAAGGAGTTCACCGTGGCAGAAGGCGAGCCGTTAGAGGTTCTAAAGGATGTTGATTTGGCAGAAAGCGCCGGAAACCGTTACATTAGATTGATATTATCCCCTTCCATAGCGAAACATGATGTCGCAGTCCTATATGCATGGGGCGGAGCTTCTGATACATCAACGGAGCTGGATCTTATGATCTGGCCCATAGCTAAATCTGCGAACGAGCAATTATAATGGATAAACTACAATTCTCTCTCGTTTCACCTGCGCGCGAGGTTTTTTCTGGCGCAGTTGATCATGTCATCGCACCCGGAACAGATGGTGACTTTGGTGTCTTGCCCCGCCATGCGCCTTTTATGTCAACGCTGAAAAACGGTGTTGTGCGTGTGCTTGAAGGCGAAGCCGTCTCCATGCGTGTATTCGTGCGTGGTGGGTTTGCCGATGTCACCCCCGAGGGCCTGACCATTCTTGCAGAAGAAGCAGTTAATCTGGCCGATGTGGACCCTGGCGAAGTGTCCAACAATCTGCAGGCCGCGCGTGAAACGGCGCTCGCGCAACCAGAGAACGTTATCGCCGCAGAGCAAGTCGCTTATCTGGAAGCCTTGCAGAGCGCGGTTGCGAACTAATAGGCGCGTTTAACCGAAAACGGCAATCGTTTGGCGTGAGAGCATGACCGGTTTGCCCTTGGTGTTCCATAGCGACATGGCTTGAGCCGAATAACCATCGTCAAGCGTTTGAACTGTGCTGCGCGAAAGCCACCAATTGTCCTCAGTGTCAAATGTGTCTGTCAGTATATCTATGGACCAGTTCATCGAGCTGATTTTGATCGGCGTTGTAAACATGCTCATTGCGGCAGGTGGCGGTGCATCTCCCAAGGCTAACAGGGCTGTAGCGCTGTTTTCAACGCGCCGATCTGCGTGGCGCATCCAGAGCAAATTCTCACCGCTTTCACCGCCAGAAAAGGGGGCATCTCCATGTGCGAGTAAAACGTCGAAATTATGGATAAAGCTTGGGCCAACGCCGCGCGGCATCAAGCTGGGAATATTGCCGGGGCTTGGCACATCCGGCATAGGCACACGCGCAGGCATCGTGCGACTCATCTCCCGCGCGCTGGCGAAAATGAAAGTTGCCCGCGTTGCTACACTATTATCCGGGCCGAGTATGTCTGCGCTGATATAGACCGCAGATTTCCCCCGCCGCAGCACGCTGGCTTGTAAGCGCACATCCCCGCCAACCGGGCCTACAAATGCAATTTGTGCAGAGCGTAAAGGCACGCCCTCTGCCAGTGGCCGTGCTGCCTTCAGGCAGAGCGCAGCGCTGAGCCCGCCATAGGTGGTGCGCCCCTGCATCCAGTCTGGCGGAATATGCAGGCCTGCCGTTCCATCACCTTTATAGGCAATGGAGGCAATCAGCTCAGAATAGGGGGTGTGGGTCACGCGGCTTAGTGCTGGCTTTCCGGCGTGGTGACTTTCAGGCCGTCTAGCGTGTCGGAGACCTGGATCTGGCAGCAAAGGCGTGAGTTTGGTTTCACGTTTTCTGCAAAGTCGAGCATGGATTGTTCCATCGCCTCAGGTGAGCCAACCTTGTCGAGAAAGGCTTCATCGACATAGACATGGCAGGTGGCACACGCGCACGCGCCGCCGCAATCTGCATCAATGCCGGGCACCGCGTTTTTGACAGCCACTTCCATAACCGTTTCGCCATTCTTGGCCTCGATCTCGCGTTCGTTGCCCTCATGGTCGATATAAGTAATTTTAGCCATGGATAATGTCCTTGTTTAAGCCGCTGCCAAGGCAGCAAGTTCTTTCATGGATAATGATGTATCTTGCAATTGCTCAGGTGCAAGCGTTTGGCCTGAAATAATCATTTTTTTTGCAACAATAAATTCTGGTGCAGCATTAACAGCGTCCACTGCGATCAACTGGCTTTTCTGGAAATAGAAGACCGCAAACGCGCCTGTTTCTGGGTCACCACGCACAATATGTTCGTCATAATCTTGGCTAAGGCCAGCAATTTGTAGTTTTACATCATACTGATCTGACCAAAACCAGGGCACATCCAGTTTGGGGCGATCGCGGCCTAAAATAGCAGCAGCAGCAAGTTTGCCTTGCTCAATGGCATTGTGGACGCTTTCAAGGCGGCCCGTCCGACCATAATGGACGAGCGGGCGGACTGTGCAGTCGCCAATCGCAAAGATGCGCGGATCATTTGTGCGCGCATCTTCATCAACCAATATACCATTCTGGCAAGCAAGACCCGCTTCAGCGGCTAGTTCCTGATTGGGCAGAATACCTATGCCGATCAAAACAATGTCTGCGCGAAGGCTTGTCCCATCGGACAATGTTGCAGATGTTACATGCCCGGCCGCGCCATCGAGTGTCTTCAGGCGCGCGCCCGTCATGATATTCACACCATGCTTTTCATGTGTCTGGGTGTAGAAATTACTCATGACGGGGCTGGTCACGCGGGCAAGCACACGATCTGCCATCTCCAGAACGGTCACGTTTGCACCAAGCTGCCGCGCGACGGCGGCGGCCTCAAGACCAATATAACCTGCGCCGATAATCACCATATTCTTGCCGGCCGTAACCTGTGGCTTCAAGTCGTCTACATCCCGCAAATCTCGCAGCTCGTGCACCCCGCCTAACCTTGCACCCTCCAGGGGGAGTGGGCGAGGGCGTGAACCAGTAGCGAGAATTAGCGCATCATAGGAGGCAGAGCTACCATCGGAGAGAGACACTGTGCGTGTGTTGCGATCAATCGCCGTTGCGCGTGTGCTCAACTTCACATCGACAGTCTGGTCAGCATACCATTCAGCTGGCTTAAAATAGAGCCTTGCCTCATCCATTTCGCCTTTGAGGTAAGCTTTTGAAAGGGGTGGGCGTTGATAGGGTAATGCAGCTTCATCCGTGATGAGACGGAGGCCGCCGTCGAAACCCCATTGGCGCAGACTTGCAATCGCTTGAGCCGCCGCTTGGCCGCCACCAATGACAAGAATATTCTGTGCTGATGAAAGATCCAAACTGTATATCCTTGCCTATGCACATAGGTTTATGACGCATGTGCCAGCTTTACAAGAGACAGCCCTTATCTGCCAGACAAGTCTTTTATGAGTAGGCGAAACAGCCATGCAGAAGAAGAGAACCAATCGCTATGCGCTTTCGCGGTTTTGCGATCCGGTTTGGTACTCGAAAAGTATTTCTGATCAATAGTCAGCTGACAAAAGTAAGCCCTTTAATGAAATTTCAAAGGCTGCATTCATCCCTGAGCAAGTATAATCATGTAGTGTTTAAGCATGTTGAGAAGCAGCATCGCACTCATTGTCGCTATATATGCGATTGGATTTGCCTTAGCGGCATTGACGGCTGTGCGCTGGCCAAGTCTTTTAATGGTCGCCGCGTTTCTGGGTGAAAGCGGAAACACGCTGCAAGATGTACAGGCACTTGTTGGCTGGCGTGAACTGGGCCTTGCCTATGGGCTGGCTTATCTGACTGCTGCTTTCTTCTTTTATTCAGCCTCTACACTTATTAGCCGAGCAGGGCGCGGCTCTGTTGTTTGCTATGTGTTTGGGGCCGGCATTGGGTTTCCACCGTTCCTCTTTTTCGATTTTGAACCGGGTTGGTGGCAACAGCCTGATACTTTTGAACAAGTTATTCTTGCGGCAAGTGTTTTGACAGCCATTCTGTTTAGTGCTGTTTTAGAACTTAGTGGTCAGAAACAAAGCCTCAAAAAAGAGACAGTTGAGCCTGATACGTTGCTGTTGACACAAAAAACGACACCGATCCGGGCTAACGTGCCCACGCGCGTCTTCGTGCAAGAGCGCTCTGATCAAATGAATGTGGTCCCCGCGCAAAAGCGGCATCGTAAACCTGTTCCTGCTGCCATCGCACGCCAACGTGCGAGCTTTGCGGCGCATGGCCGGCGCGCACGTGCCAGACAGTTGCGATAAATTATCAAACCATTTTCACTTTTCCTTTAAAGCTTTGCCGTATTGTTGACCAATACACTTGTGCCGGTGAGTGGAGACTTAGAGCCGATGGATCAGAGTAAGATATGTGGAATAGGCATTGGCCTATTGGGTGGCTGGCTTCTGTTTGGAGCCTGGCAGACAATCTTGCTTGGCATTCGTGATGATATGCCCTGGGAGGTCATCTTTGATGCAGCTTTCAGCATGCGGTTTCTGGCATCGCTTGCTGCTTTTGTTGCTGGTATTGCAGCCCTGACGGAGCTGCGTGGCGGCGCTTGGTTTGCCGGTATCGCAACCTTCGTCATGGGTGTTTTAACCGTTGGCATGATTGTGACAGGCACCGACAAAACCATCTGGCAGGACGAAATTATTTACCTCTTCATCCTGACGGCGCTTTTCTTGGGCATCCTGGTGGCACGTGGTCAAAATTATGGTGGCAGGAGCCTTGTTGAGAAGGAATTGGCTGAGATTGCCAGAGAGGAAGCCGAAGCTGCTGCCGTTGGGAGCGAGTAAAATCCTCGCGCGTGGATTGATTTACTGGCCAAAG
This sequence comes from uncultured Hyphomonas sp., assembly GCA_964443965.1. Lineage (GTDB taxonomy): Bacteria > Pseudomonadota > Alphaproteobacteria > Caulobacterales > Hyphomonadaceae > CALLCD01. The sequence continues at coordinate 6,931 of CAYUFN010000014.1, forward strand.
GATATAGGGTCGCGCTCGCTTTCTACTGACCCATAATTTTACAGGTTTTATTCTATGGCAGAGACTTTTGATGTCGTCATTATCGGTGGCGGACCCGGTGGTTACAATTGTGCAATTCGTGCAGGGCAGCTAGGCCTCAAGACAGCGATAATCGAAATGCGTGAAACGCTGGGTGGCACCTGCCTTAATGTCGGTTGTATTCCCTCAAAGGCGCTTTTGCATGCTTCCGAATTGTTTGCCACAGCTAAGAATGATTTTGCAGGCATGGGCATCAAGACCGGAAAACTGGAGCTTGATTTGAAGGCCATGATGGCCCAGAAAGATGATGCGGTAAAAGGCCTGACAGATGGCGTTGCCTTTCTGATGAAGAAGAACAAGGTCACCCATTTCCACGGCAAGGGAACAATCACTGGCCCGGGCACAGTAGAGGTTGCTGGCGCGGATGGGAAAAGCCAGAGCCTGACAGCAAAGAACATTGTCATCGCGACCGGGTCTGAACCATCCAGCTTGCCAGGCATTGAAATTGATGAAGAGCGTGTAGTAACCAATACAGGGGCGATTGCACTAAAAGCGGTCCCTAAGAAGCTCGTTCTCATTGGTGCTGGTGTGATCGGACTTGAACTTGGCTCTGTTTGGAGCCGTCTCGGCGCGGAAGTGACGGTTGTTGAGTATCTCGATCGCATATTGCCCGGCGCAGATGATGAGATCGCGAAAACCGCTCAGCGCACATTCAAAAAGCAAGGCTTTGCCTTCAAGCTTGGACAAAAGGTGACCGGTGTTGAGAAACAGAAATCTGGCCTGAAAGTTTCCATGCAGCCTGCCAAGGGCGGCGATACAGAAGTGCTCAGCGCCGATGTTGTCATCGTTTCTGTCGGGCGGCGTCCTTACACAGAGGGTCTGGGCCTTGAAACAGTCGGCGGAAAAACCGACCGACGCGGTGTTATCGAGACGACCAATCATTTCACGGTTGCCCCTGGCGTTTGGGCGATCGGCGATTGTATTGATGGCCCGATGCTCGCGCATAAGGCCGAAGATGATGGTGCGGCCGTGGCTGAGCTGATCGCAGGGAAGGCCGGGCATGTCGATTATGATCTGGTGCCCAGCGTTGTGTACACCAGCCCCGAAATCGCCTGGGTCGGCAAAACCGAAGCGCAGCTCAAAGAGGCAGGCATCGCTTATAAGACAGGCAAGTTCCCATTTATGGCAAACTCCCGTGCACGAACAAACCACCAAACGGACGGATTTGTAAAAATTCTTGCTGATGCCAAAACAGATCGCATTCTGGGTGCGCACATGATGGGTGTCGGTGTTGGAGAGATGATTGGCGAGATTTGCGTCGCCATGGAGTTCGGCGCAGCCTCAGAAGATGTTGCCCGTACTTGCCACGCGCATCCGACGCTTTCAGAAGCCATCCGCCAGGCGGCCATGGGTGTTGAAGGCTGGACCATGCAAATGTAGGCTTGACGCTTCGACAAGGTATATCTGCTATATTTGAAGGCGCGCCTTGGCGCATCTGTTTTGATTTGGTATCTTTTTTCGGGGAATGAAAAGAGGGACGCCAAATGCCAATCACTAGAAATATGTGCCGAAGGTTTCTATTCGCCATGTTCAGCTTGGTGCTGGCTTTGCCAGTATTTGCCCAACCGCGTATCGCAACGGTTATTGGAAACGCAGACTACCAGCAAACCGGTTGGCGTCTTGAGAATGCCGCCAACGATGCGCGCCTGATGGCGCAGACACTTGAAAGTATTGGTTTTGAAGTGAAGCTAGCAACCAATCTGACTGAAGAGCAGATGGAGGATCTATTCGCTGATCATGGCCAGCGCTTGGCTTCGGCGGGGCCTGATGCTGTCGGTCTGCTTTATTTTGCCGGACATGGCGTGCAATCACAGGGCAATAACTACCTCATCCCTGTCGATGCCCGCCCGCAAACAGAACAGGACGTCTGGCGACAAGCACCGCGCCTTGGGGAAGCGTTGCAATATGTCGAGAGTGCTGGGAATGGCGTAAACTTTATTCTGCTGGATGCGTGTCGGAACAATCCACTACCCAGCGCGAGCCGATCGGCAGGCGGCAGCGGCCTTGCAGAAGCGCCCCGTTCACGTGGTCTTTTGATCGCATATTCGACTGAGCCTGGCCAGACTGCCGCAGATGGCGCAAATGGGAACAGCCCTTATACGCAGGCCCTGGCTGATGTATTGCCAACACCGGGGCTGACTGTTGAGCAGGCGCTGCGCCGTGTCGCCTATCGCGTTGATACCGTCACAGGGAGTGCGCAGACCCCTTTTTTCAATAGTGGCCTCATTGGTGAGTTTGATATCTGTTTTAACCCTGCTGGGTGCGGGGGTGGGGCGCAGCCGCCGCAGTCGCAAACGCCAACACCCTCAGAGGGGGGAGCCGGTGGGTCATCACGTGGCGTTGATCAGGTTCAGGGGCCAATGTCAGCCATTCCTTTCCCGGTTGTTACGCCTGAGCTGAGCAGCAATGTTGTAACAGTTGCTGAGCGCTGCGAGGCTGCACAGCGCGGGACAGATCCTGGTGGCATTGGTGACTGCATAGTTTTGGGAAATTGGATGTCCCTCGGTTATGAAGGCTTGGCCACCGATCCTGCCCGCGGCATTGCTTTGCTCGATTATACTTGCAAAACGGGCTCTATACGCGGCTGTAATGACCTTGGGCGAATCTATCAGGTAACTGACAGTTCATTCAACAATATTGATGAGGCTATTCATTATTATCGCCTTGCCTGTAATGGCGATTATGCTGAAGGCTGTGCTAATCTTGGGAATATGCTCTACGATGGTAAAGGTATTGAACAAGACCGGGAGCAGGCACTGCGCCTGATGCAGCGTGGCTGTCGGTCTGGTCATCGCTGGAGCTGTGAACTTTTGGTCGAACGCGATCAAGTAGCCGCGTTGCCACTTCTGGATACAACGTGCAAGGATGAAGCAGCCGCCTGGGCCTGCGAACTGGCTAGCAAGAATGCATTGCCCGTCGACAAGGAAGCCCAATGCTTTGACCTGGTGCAAGGCAAGGTGGCTTGGAGCACGAACGGGAGCAAAAACTGGGTGGATGCGAATGTCATCGATCTGTGCGAAGGTACACAAAGCCCACCTCAAACAGTTGCCTGTTTTCAACGCGGCATAGCCTCAGATGCCAGCTGGGGTGCGGCAATTGCTGACTGTAAGAGGGATATAACGGCATTCCGTTAAGCAGGTGATCATGCGATCAGGCGTGTTGCGTTTCTAGCTTTGGTAAGTGGTCGCTAAGCGCTTCCCCATCGTCATACTTGCGCATCGGCCGGTGTGATCTAAGGTGCAGGCTCAAACTTTCACAGGAGCGCGCCTATGACCAAATTCCCCAATGAAATCGCAACTGTTCGCGCTTTTTTGGCCGAGGCGCGGTCTGATGATGCAGCCCAGCCAAGCTGGGCAGATATGCGTGCAGGCTACGAAGCGACAGGTATGAATATGCCCGTTGCTGCGGGGGTCAGCGTTGAAGAGACACAGCTTGACGGTGTGCCCGGTTTAAAATTTGTGCCAGAGCAATCCGTGGCTGGCCGCACTTTGCTTTACTTTCATGGCGGGGGTTATGTTATTGGCAGCCCGCTTTCACACCGGGGCATGGTCTCTGAAATTGCTGGTGCGATGAAAGCCATGGCCTATTCCATGGATTATCGCATGGCTCCCGAAGCGCCCTTTCCTGCCGCGGTGGATGATGGGTTGGCAAGTTACAAGGCACTTCTTGATATGGGTATTGACCCATCTAACATCATCATTGCAGGCGACAGTGCGGGCGGTGGGCTGACCATGGCTACAGCGATAAGTATTCGCGATGCTGGCTTGCCTTTGCCCGGTGCGCTTGTGCCTATTTCGCCCTGGGTGAACCTTGCCAATGATGGTCCAGCCTATCGCACCAAGGCGCAAAGTGACCCTATGGTGATGAAGCCGGGTATTGATTTGATGGCAGCAACTTATCTTAATGGGCAGGATGTCAAAGCAGCCCTGGCATCTCCGCTGGGAGCAGACCTTTCCGGCCTGCCTCCTTTGCTGATACAAGTTGGCTCCGAAGAGGTGCTCTTATCAGATTCAACAATGCTTGCTGCCCGGGCTGGCGCTGCCAAAGTGCCCGTTACGCTGGAAATCTGGCCCGACATGGTGCACGTTTTTCACTTCTTTTACCCAATGCTGACAGATGCGCGCGCAGCAATCGCCCACATCGGTAACTGGGTTGATGAGGTCTTGGTCTAAGGGATCTGCGCCGGTTTTGGGTAATGCCTAACCATGCACCCCTTGTACGGCGGCCTTTTGTTCAGCCTGGCTCATCTGTGCAAGTGGCAGTGTGGCCAGCGCAGTGATCCGTTTGCGTAGCGCATCATAAGTATCTTCAAACGCGGCACGCTGGAAATTCATCTCTTCAATATTTGCCGGGTCGGGGAGGCCCCAATGGGCGACCACCGGATGGCCAGGCCAATAAGGGCAGCTTTCACCAGCCGCATTGTCGCAAACGGTAATAATAATATCCATTTTCGGCGCATCTGCCCCACCATATTCATCCCATGATTTTGAACGGAAACCAGAGACATCATGCCCTTTGGCTTTAAGCACATTTAGCGCCATTGGGTGAGGGGCACCTTTGGGCGTAGAGCCTGCTGAATAGCCGGTAAAGCCGTCCATTGAGGAGACCAAAGCTTCGCCAATGATCGAGCGAGCCGAATTACCTGTGCAGAGAATAAGAATGTTCATGGGGATACGGGTAATCGCCTGCGCAGCTGCAGGCAAGGTGTTGGACAAGATTTTCATATAAGTTTCAAGGTCGCTTTTTCTGCTTACGAAAATGAGTGTTGCCTCACTGCAGGGAAGGGCTAATATCGGGCCAGATAAAAAGAGGACATCATAATGCGTAAGCTTATTGCATCCGTTGCGGTGCTCGGCCTATTGGCGGGTGCGGCACTTGCTGATGAGACTGATAAATCCAAGGATACAACTGTGACAGCTGAAACTGACCCTAATCTCTGGCTTGAAGAGGTGGAGGGCGAGGTGGCCCTTGCCTGGGTGCGTAAGCAAAATGAGCGCTCCTTGAAAGTGCTGACGGGCGATAAGCGCTATGCCGCCCTCGAAGACGCGGCCACCGAGATCGTTAACGCAACTGATCGTATTCCTTATGGGACGATCCGCGATGGCATGGTTTATAATTTCTGGCAGGATGCAGACAATGTGCGCGGTCTCTGGCGACGCACCTCGCTGGAAAGCTATGCAAGCGATGCCCCGGCATGGGAAACTGTGATCGACTTTGACGCCTTGTCCAAGGCCGAAGATGCAAACTGGGTTTACAAGGGAGCAAATTGTTTCAAGCCAGAAGGTGCAACCCAAACGCTTTGCATGGTCGCGCTGTCAAATGGTGGGAAGGATGCTGTTATTCAGCGCGAGTTTAATCTTGATACCAAAAGCTGGGTTGAAGGTGGATTCCAAACCCCTGAAGCTAAGCAAGGCTTAAGCTGGCTTGACCAGGACACAGTGCTGATCTCAACTGATTGGGGCGGGGATGGCTCAACGCTGACAGAGTCTGGCTATGCTTCTGTGGTAAAGCGCTGGACACGGGGAACACCGCTTGAGAGTGCGCAGACGGTGTTTACCGGAGATAAAACCGATGTGGCTTCAAGCGGCTTCCGTATTGAGCTGGATGATGGGCGCAATCTTGGTGTCATTGCAAAATCTGATACGTTCTTTACTGCGCGCTATTACTTGCTGCGTGAAGCAGGCGATCCTGTGCAATTGCCTATTCCGGCAAAGTCTAATCCGAATGAAGTTTATAAAGGCCAGATGCTGGTTTCATTGCAAGAGGACTGGGCTCCTGAAGGTCAGGAGACCACTTTCAAATCCGGTGATCTGGTGTCTTTTGATATGGGTGCCTATTTGCAAGCCTATGAGTTGCCAGAGGTGGAACTTGTCTTTCGCCCAACCAGCCGTCAAAGTTTTGAGGGTGTCTCCCGTGCGGGCGATACAGCGCTCATCGCCTTAAATGATAATGTCGTTGGAAAGCTACTGCAACTCGACCGTGTAGAAGGTGCGTGGGAAACCACACCGATTGCGTTGCCCGGTGAAGGGCAGGCACAGCTTGCTTTTGCCAGTAAAAAATCTGACACGGTTTTTATTAATTATGAGGGCTTTTTAACGCCGGACTCGTTGGTCTCCTACAATGTAAAGACAGGCGAAGCCGCAACGCTGAAATCCATTCCGGCCAAGTTCGATGCGACCGGGCTAAAGGTGCAGCAGCTTGAAGCAACGTCTACGGATGGAACGAAAGTACCGTACTTCGTTGTGCATCGTGAAGATATTCCGCTTAATGGTAAAACGCCTACACTGCTTTATGCGTATGGCGGGTTCCAAATTTCCTTGACCCCCTCTTATTCAGGCATTCGGGGCAAGCTTTGGCTGGAAAATGGCGGCGCATATGTACTCGCCAACATTCGCGGGGGTGGTGAGTTTGGCCCTGAATGGCACCAGGCGGGCCTGAAAGGTAATCGCCAGCGTATCTATGATGATTTTATCGCAGTAGGAGAAGACATCATCGAAAAAGGCATTACCTCCAAGCGTCACCTTGGCATTATGGGTGGGTCAAATGGCGGCCTCTTGATGGGGGTGATGTTGAATCAGCGTCCGGACCTTTGGAATGCGGTCGTCGTCCAGGTGCCTTTGCTTGATATGTTGCGCTATCATGAATTGCTCGCGGGGGCATCATGGGTAGATGAGTATGGCGACCCGGATAACCCTGCAGAGCGGCCATTCCTGGAAGAAATTTCGCCTTATCACAATTTTGATGCAGAGGCCGATTATCCTGCACCATTTTTCCTGACCTCTACCAAGGATGACCGTGTGCATCCCGGGCATGCGCGGAAAATGGCCAAATTGTTTGAGGACGCTGGAAAGCCGTTCTTCTATTATGAGAATATAGATGGCGGGCACTCTGCAGCGGCGAATTTGCAGGAAACAGCCAAACGCTCAGCGCTGGAGTATATGTATCTCCTGCGACGCCTTGATCCTGTATCCTCCCGTCCGATTCCAGGGTTGGAAAACGTTCGGGCGAAAGTTAAGGAAGCGCCAGCCAGTGGCAGTTAGATAATTCCTATATGATTTGAAAACCGCCAGCACGTCGCTGGCGGTTTTTATTTGCGCGCACCATAAATTTGAATAGACACTTGACGTTATCGATAATCAATATTATTGTTAAACGGTAATATTGATGGAGAGCGATATGAAAGCTGAAATCGTCCGCCTGACAGGCTCTGAGGTTGATATTAAGGTTATCAACGGTGATCGTATGCATGTTTTGCAATGGCGACGGCGTTTCTTCCGTGATGAAGTTTTGCTCGATGGTAAAGTACAGGCGTCTTCGCACGGGCTTTGGGGGCGTGAAAAGGTTTATGGCCTCGTCTTTGGCCGTGATGATGAAGGCGAAGGTGGCGACCGGGTCATGCTGATCATAGATCCGCGAGCAGACTATTCCAATTGGGTCGCCGGACACCAAAACATAAGTGGCCTGCGGTTAGAGAAGGCTGACGGTCCGCTCATTGCTTATGGTACGCTTGACCCGAAAACGCTGGAAAAGCCTGGCACATTCGGCGAGTGGGTCAAGAAAAGCATTGGGATGGATTGGTAGACCTTTCCCCCAACATCGAAATAAAAAAAGCCAGCCCGCCTGTCTGTGCGTGCTGGCTTTCTAAAAGAAGGTCGCAGGCTGGCGTGCTTAGCTGTGATAAGCGGTTTCACCATGGCTCGATGTATCGAGACCTTCTTCTTCCTCCTCTTCGGACACACGCAGCCCGATCGTTGCTTGCAGCGCAAAGAGAATGACCACGCTCGCTATAATCGACCAGGCGCTAACGCTAACAACGCCGATGGCTTGCGCGTGAAATTGCGCGCCAATGCTTGTCTCACCAAGGCCTGGCGCCATTGGGCCAATGCTGGCCAGAAATGGAATAAGCAGGGTGCCCAGAATGCCGCCAACGCCGTGAACAGCAAAAACGTCCAGCGAATCGTCAATCTGTAGTTTGTTGCGGATCAAATTAACTGCGCCATAACAAATGATTGCCGCCAGCGTACCAATGATCAGCGCGCCAACCGGGCCGACAGAGCCGGCCGCCGGTGTAATGGTCGCAAGCCCGGCAATCGTACCCGTTGCAATGCCCACAAGTGTCGGTTTCCTGAAACTGACCCATTCGATCAACATCCAGACGAAAGCAGCCGTGGCCGCTGATGTGTGCGTCACGATCAGTGCTCGCGCCGCGCTCGCATCTGCGGCAACTGCTGAACCGGCATTGAAGCCAAACCAGCCAACCCACAACATAGCCGCGCCCAGAAACACATAGCCCGGATTGTGCGGCGGGCGTACATCCTTGGGGAAATGACTGCGTTTGCCCAGCATAAGCGCAAAGACCAGCGCAGAGACACCAGCGGTTGCGTGCACCACAATTCCGCCAGCAAAATCAGCAACCCCCATTTGTGCCAGCCATCCGCCGCCCCAAACCCAGTGAGCAACAGGGGCATACACAACCAGAACCCAAACAGCGCAGAAGATAAGGACAGCTGAAAACTTCACGCGTTCAACAAAGGCACCGATAATGAGAGCAGGCGTGATCACCGCAAATGTCATCTGAAACGCAAAGAACAAACCCTCAGGCAGCGTGCCGCTTTGCGATGCATCGGTAACCCCATTCAGGAAAGCTTTGCCAAGCCCACCCCAATAGGCATTTGCCTCCCCAAAAGCGATGGAATACCCAACCGCCAGCCACAAAATCGACATCAAGCAAGCCACGGCCATACACTGCATAAAGACAGACAACACATTTTTCGCTTGCACAAGGCCGCCATAAAACAGGGCCAGCCCCGGTAGTGTCATGAAAAGAACAAGTGCTGTCGCCGTCAGGATCCATGCCGTATCGCCTGAATCAGTGGCTGCAAATGCTGGGCTCGCTGTCACCATGATCAGACCCAGACAAACCACAGCTCTGCGGCACGCCTCTCTTATAATATATTGCATTTCATCGCTCTCCCGGATGTTTATTATTATCCGCAAAGGGCTATGGCGAAGTCAGACAGGCTGCAAGAGGCTCAGCTGTAGAGGGGCAATGCGCCATCGGCTCACACGCACTTTTGCCCGATTATTGAGCGAATTTTGCGTAAATTATAAGCATAGAAAACCCCCGGCAGCAGACACAACCGGGGGCATTCATATTTTGAGTCTGTTTTAAGGGCGGTTTCGCGTGCCCTAGTTTGTAAACTCTGGATAAGCTTCTAGCCCAACTTCGGTCTTGTCGAGTCCTGCCATCTCTTCTTCTTCGCTGACGCGAACACCGATAGTGACTTTCAGGAGGGTCCAGACAATCACGGACAGTAAACAGACAACCACACCCGTAAGACCAACACCGACTAGCTGGCCAACATAGCTGACACCAATTGCCCCATCAGCATCCGGTGCAGGTGGCATGATGACGTTACCATAAGAGGCGGCTACAATGATGGTGCCCCATATGCCACAGACCAGGTGTGCCGGGATAGCGCCGACAACATCGTCAATTTTCAACTTGTCCAGCAGAGGAACTGTTATGACAACCAGAACGCCGCCGACCGCGCCAATCAGCACAGAAGCACCCATGCTTGGAGCCAGCGGTTCAGCCGTGATTGAAACCAGGCCGCCAATTGCACCATTAAACACCATGGTGGCGTCCACTTTCCCCTTATAGAGTACAGCTGTCAGGACCATTGCTGCGAGCACACCACCGACCGCAGCCATGTTTGTATTAGCAAAGATTTTTGAAACGGCATTAATGTCATCGAAAGTTCCAGCGGCAAGCTGTGAGGCGCCATTAAAGCCAAACCAGCCAAACCACAGAATAAATGTACCAAGTGCAGCGAGAGGAATATTAGACCCCGGCATTGGGTTAATTTGTTTACCGAAATATTTGCCGGCGCGTGGTCCAATAATAATTGCACCGATCAGTGCCGCCCAGCCACCTGTGGAATGAACGAGTGTCGAGCCTGCAAAATCAGAGAAGCCCCATTCGCTGTCCAGGTAGCCGCCGCCCCATTCCCAGGAAGCAACGATTGGATAGATGAAGGCCGTGAGGACGGCGGTGAAGGCCAAAAACGACCAGAGCTTTACGCGTTCTGCAACTGTGCCAGACACAATAGAAGCAGCTGTTGCGACGAATACCATTTGGAAAAACCAATCTGAACTGGCCGCATAGCCTGTGTCCAGAGACTCTTCAGGTGACCAGGGCCCGGGCGTTGTGCCGAGCAACCCGCCAAGTGTTGTTTCGCCTGGATAGGCCATATTGTAGCCCACCAGCCAGAACATCAGACCCGCAACCGAAAAGAGCGCAACATTCTTCATTGATTGCATGGCTGCGTTTTTGGAGCGGACCAAGCCAGCTTCCAGGCAGCAAAACCCTGCCGCCATAAGCATGACGATCAGACCGCCGATTAAAAACAGATAGCTAGTATCGACATAGCCGGATGCTTGTCCTTCGAGTGCTGCGATGCGCTCTTCAAAGTTAGTGTCTTGCGCAAGCGCGCGCGCATTGAAGGCGGCAAGCGCAGCAATTGCGAGGCCTCCTAACCGACTGGATTGACGTAATATCATAGGTTTCATGGTCCCGGCCCTCTATTTTTGCGTAGGCAGTATTGTTGATTTAACCCGATCAACTTGCCGCAGGCGGAGATAGAGGCTCACACAGAAGCAGCAACAATGCTGTGTTTGTTGCTTATATGATCAAAGCACAGGCAGCTTTTTGGCGAATCGCTTAAGACTTGGTCACTCAAGGCCCGTCCCGTGCGCGGCGTGTTCGTCTGATATGTTAACAATTGTAGAGGTTCTGACCTGATATGCGGTGTTCTTAGCGGCGCAGGAAGGTAATGCTTTCAATTTCCATTTCGCTGAATTGTGCCTCTGCAACAGGGTGGAGGCCCAGAAAGTCAACGCCTTGTTCCTGGCCAGCTTCAGGCACATTATAAGACAGTGTGTAATCTGCGAACGTATCGGTTAAAGCAAAGTATTGCCACCCAGACTGGCCTTCTGGCCCGGTGAGGTAATTCAACTCAAAGCCTTCCGCGCCATTTGTTTTGGCTGTGCGGGCGCGCACGACAATGCGAATGGGTTTCCCTGAAAAGGCAACCTCAATATCAGGTGCGATGCGGAAATGCGGCCCGATATCTGCATCAGCTGGAAAATCAGCCGTGCGTGCGCGTAAACCCAGCCGATAGGGGATGCTGGCTTTGCATGGGGCTTTGTCAATAGTTTCCCCGCTGATAAAACGGTTTAGCTGCATGCCAGACACTTTAATTGTGCGATAATCTGTGTTTGCCGCGCTCACTGAGCCGGTAGGACAGGCCTCCTTATCTCTCCAGGTTGCAGCCCAAACCATACCCAGGATGAAAAGCAGCATGAGGGGAAAGAATAATCGATCAGGCACAGCGGCTTTGGTCCGTTTCATTGCTTTTGGCTTAGGGGCCTGTTAGCAAAATTCTACAGGCTTTGGCGAGCCGAATTGTGTTTATGAGGGATAAATGTCTGCAAAAGCTCTCCAACGGTGTGGGCAGGAAGCCCGCGAATGGCTTATGGATGCCTGTTTCCCCCTCTGGGCCGAACAAGGTGTTTATGGATCAGGATTCCTTGAAGCCCTTAATCTGGACCACAAGCCGATTGAAACCCCTGATGCGCGCGTGCGCGTGCAAGCCCGCCAAACATATGTATTCGCATCTGCTTACATGCTTGGCTGGCAGCGCGAGCAGGCACGCCAACTGGTAAAGCTGGGGCTTGATGCCCTTAAAGGTGCAAGTCGGCGTTCTGACGGGTTATTTGGTCGTCGTATAAACCTGAAGACTGCGGCGCTTATTGATGATGTGGCCGATCTTTATGATACTGCTTTTGCGCTTTATGCGCTCGCCTCTGTTCAGAGGATGGTTGGTCAAAGTGGCGCCGACGCATTAACCGCACAGGCAGCTGCTTTAATGCAGGCCACAGATAGGGCCATTGAGATGCAACTGGTAGACCCATCTGGTGGCTACGGCGAAAGCTTGCCACGCCCCGAATACCGATTGCAAAATCCGCACATGCACCTTTTTGAAGCCCGCTTGATACAAGCCGCACTTGGGGGTGGTGGGTCCTATTTGACGCAAGCTGAGAAACTGCTCAGGCTTTGCCAGACATCTTTTATAGATGCTGCAACTGGAACGCTTGGCGAGGTTTTTCAACCCGCCACCTGGCAGCCAGCCCCAGGTGCACCTGGAGCGATTGTTGAACCTGGTCATCAGTTTGAATGGGTGTGGTTGATGCATGAATATGCGCGCATGACCCGAACGCCGCCCGTACCAGAGGCAGCCGGGCTCTATAGGTTTGCTTGCAAGACCCTCGATGGGGAGGGCCGGGCGGTTCAATCCTGCAGAAGAGACGGTACACCTGTCGATACCTCGCGGCGGACATGGCCACAGACCGAGGCTCTCAAAGCCCATCTGGCAATGTGGCGCGCCGGAGATCAAGCGGCAAGTGCCCGCGCAGTCGCTAGTTTCAAGACTCTGATGACGGATTACCTAACCCCCAAGGGCGGCTGGATCGATCACTATGATACGCATGGGAAAATATTGTCGCAAACCATGCCAGCCTCCACTGGCTATCACGTCGTGCTGGCTTTTGCGCACCTTATTCATACCGTACAGACTTGATGTTTTAACTATTGCCCCGCAAATAAGCGTCTGAAAATGACAAAGGATGATCGCATGCCAAAACTCACGCTTCTTCGCCATGGCCAGAGCCAGTGGAATCTGGAAAACCGCTTTACTGGCTGGTGGGACGTTGATCTGACGGAAAAAGGCGAGGCCGAAGCGAAACAGGCTGGGCAGCTTTTGAAGGCAGCGGAGATTGATTTCTCAGCCTGCTTCGTCAGCGTGCAGACGCGCGCTATCCGCACGCTGTGGCTTGCGCTTGCTGAAATGGATAAGTGCTGGTTACCTGTCACGCGTGATTGGCATTTGAACGAGCGTCATTATGGTGGCCTGACAGGGTTGAACAAAGCTGAAACTGCGCAGAAGCATGGCGCTGAACAGGTCCATATCTGGCGACGGTCTTATGACACGCCGCCGCCTGTTATGGAGAAGGGGGCAAGGTACGACCCTTCCGTTGATCCACGTTATGCAGGTCTCGATGTGCCGATGACTGAAAGTTTAAAACTAACGCTTGAGCGTGTTTTACCATACTGGGAAAACGCGATCGTGCCTGAATTGCAGGCTGGCAAAAATCTACTGATTGCCGCACATGGCAACTCGCTGCGCGCCCTCGTCAAACATTTGTTTAAAGTCCCTGATGAGACGATTACAGGCGTTGAAATCCCTACTGGCAACCCGCTCTTGATCGATTTGAACGACAGCTTGCAGCCTGTCTGTGCGGTCTATCTGGATGAAGCGCGCGCCAAAGCATTACCCGCCGTGCCTTAGGAGGCAAACAAAAGTGATAGAACATCGGTATATTTTGCGCTGCACTGTGCCAGATGGCATAGGCCTGTTAGCTGCCGTGACGGGCTTTATCGCTGAACGCCAGCTCTCAATCGTTGAAAGCCATGACTATGCTGATCCAGAATCGGGCATGTTTTTTATCCGTGCGGAAATTGCATCAGGCGAGGAAACGTTTAATGAGGCGGCTTTCAAATCTGATTTTAGTGTTTTGGCAAATCACCTGGACATGGATTGGAGCCTTATGCATGCCAGCCATAAGCCACGCACACTGATTATGGTGTCAAAGGCAGATCATTGCCTGAATGATCTCCTTTACCGACATAGGCGTGGGCGACTGGCGATTAATGCGGTAGCCATCGTCTCTAACCATATAGAGGCCAAATGGCATGCCGACCGCCACGATCTTCCATTCATTCATATTCCTGTCACCAAAGAGACAAAGCCCGAAGCAGAGGTCAAGCTACGCGCGGTTATTGCCGAGACACAAACAGAACTGGTTATTCTTGCGCGCTACATGCAGGTGCTTTCAAATGAATTGTGCGTAGAATTGTCCGGGCGCTGTATCAACATCCATCATTCTTTTTTGCCAAGCTTTAAAGGGGCAAAGCCTTACCACCAGGCACATGAGCGGGGCGTCAAACTGATCGGGGCCTCAGCGCACTATGTTACAGCTGATCTTGATGAAGGCCCCATCATTGCACAGACTGTAGAGCCGATTGATCACCGGGCCACGCCCTCTAAAATGATTGCCCAAGGCCGTGATATAGAAGCGCGTACATTAGCCCGCGCGGTCGCTGCGCATGCTCAGGGGCGCATATTCCTCAATGGTCGCCGAACGGTGGTGTTCGAGTGAGCCTTAAAGATGACTTTCAATACATGGCTGACGCTCTGGATCTGGCCAAAGCGCAAGCAGGAAAGACTGGGAAAAATCCTGCCGTGGGCTGTGTTATTCTGTCTGCTGAGGGGAGAAAGATTGCTCAAGGGGTCACCGGAATAGGCGGCGCTGAGCATGCCGAGCAAGCTGCGCTGGCAAGTCTGGCCAAGGGTGCCGCGCAACAGGGCACAGCTTATGTCACACTCGAACCCTGCCGGGAGCGCTCTGCGGGAGGGGTGTCCTGCTCTGCGCTTTTGCTCGACGCGGGCATTACGCGTCTCGTTTGCGCCATCGCCGATCAACACCCCAACGGAGCAGGCGGATTTTCCAGATTGGTTCAAGCTGGCGTCACTGTGGAAGTTGGGCTTATGAAAGAAGAAGCCGCAGAGCTATACCGCGCATTTTTCAACACCATCTGAACGGTTAATAGATCCTCCCCAGAAACAAACGTATTCGCCGCATAGGCTTAGGAGCTTGGAAAGGCTTTTTTGCGAGGTTTGTATCGTTGCGCTATGATGCGCGCAGGTTTGGCGGAAAAATATGGCAGCAAGTAAGACACATTCTCCTGCAAGCGACATGGTCAAAGACCCGGGCCTGTCCTTGCCTGACATGCTTGGCCTTGAGATGCGAGCGGAAGCCAGAGAGATTGCCGAGGCAACACTTATGGGGCGGCCCGGCAAGATAGAAGCCTATGATGACACGATCCGGTGGCCGGTTTGGAAATCGGCAATCCTTGTGACAAGCCTGTGTTTGGGCTTCTGGATATGTGCTGCTTCTTTATTGATGTATGTGCTCAGTTGATTAGGCTTACAATTTGCTCCTGATCGCGCCATAGTCAGCACAAGATTGCTGGAGCTTTTCAGATGCGTGTCGCTGTTATTGGTGCAAGTGGTGGAATAGGACGGGCTTTATGCCGTGCGCTTGGAGACCAGAAGGCCACACATCACCTATATGCACTTTCGCGCTCTGGGGATGTGTCAGAAGGCGTGGCTATAACCCCTGTCCACATCGCGCTGAACGATGAGGCGACGATCGCCGCTGCAGCCGAACAAATTAAAAGCGATGGGCCTTTGGATATGGTTTTGGTGGCCACGGGTATGCTAACTGATCAGGCAAGCGGAATTGCCCCTGAAAAAACATTTCGTCATCAAAGCGCCGAAGCTTTCGCAGCTATTTTTGCGGTGAATACGTTTGGTCCGGCTTTGGTTGCCAAACATTTCCTGCCTTTGCTGGCGCGCAAGCAACGTGTGGTCTTTGCGGCTCTGTCTGCACGCGTTGGCTCAATCTCGGATAATCGACTGGGTGGCTGGCATGCCTATCGGGCTTCAAAGGCCGCGCTTAACATGCTGATTAAAAACTATGCACTCGAGATGGTCAGGCGAAACGATCAAGCCGTCATCGTTGGCCTGCATCCAGGCACGGTGGCAACCGATCTCTCGGCGGACTTTACCAGCAGCGCAGGGCGCACGGTTTTTAGCGCCGATCAGTCTGCTACCTATTTGCTGGATGTGTTGGCCGGGCTCAGCGCTAAAGATAGCGGGAAAGTTTTCGACTGGGCGGGCAAGGAAATTCCAGCCTAGGCCCGTGCCTTAATATCCCACATGCAAAATGTATCCCACAAGGCCTCTTAGTGGGATACCCACACGAAAAAACGGGCGCCTGAAAAGCGCCCGTTTTGAGTGTTGCTGGATAGGGAAAACCGTCACTCGACGCCTTCGCCTTTTAGCATGATCGAGTCACCGTCTTCCGTATCTGGGTCACCATTCTTCCTATGCATAGCCATCACGACACCTGACAGAGCAAGGATCGCGATCAGGTTCGGGAAGGCCATTGAAGCATTGGCCAGGTCGCCAAATAGCCAAACAAAACCGACTTTCGCAATCGCACCATAAAAGATCACGAAAACCCAGATGAAACGGAACGGCATTGTCGCCCATTCTCCGACAAGGTAAGTGATGGCTTGTTCGGCATAGTAAGACCAGCCGATGATTGTCGTAAACGCAAACAGCGCCAAACAGATCGTCACGATCCAGCCGCCATAAGGTAGGGCAGAGGCATAGGCCTCATTCGTAATTGCAGAGGCTTCAAGGTTGGCTGCTTCCCAGATGAACTGGGTTTCGCCGCCACCTGCTGCAGCCCAAGTGCCGGTTGTCGTCAAGATGACCAAGGCAGTCATTGTGCAAATAACCAGCGTATCAATAAATACGCCAACCATAGCAATTTCACCTTGTTTAATTGGGTTTTTCGTTTGTGCGGCTGCATGTGCAATTGGTGCAGAGCCTTGGCCGGCTTCATTTGAGAAGAGGCCGCGTGCAACACCAGCGCGGATAGCCTGTTGCATCATCACGCCACTGAAACCGCCCGCAGCCTCTTGCCAGCCAAAAGCGGATTTCACAATCAGCGCGAGAGCGCCGGGCACTTCTGCAATATTGATAACAAGCACGAGAAACGCAGCAGTTACGTAAAGAAGGGCCATCATAGGCACAACCTTGCCTGCAACATTACCGATCGATTTGATGCCGCCAATGATAACCGCGAAGGTTAAGCTGGCCAAAATAAAACCGATGATCGCTTTTGTCCAAAAAGGGTCCGCGCCTTGCTCAAGCAAGCCTAGATCTGTGACACTGCGAACAGCCGTTTGCGTAATTGAGTTCGCCTGTACCATGCCGCCTGTAGCTGTCGCAGAGAAGAGTGTGCCAATACAAAAGATAATCGCGAGCCATGTCCATTTGGGGCCAAGGCCGTTCTTTATGTAATACATCGGCCCGCCATTAATGCGCCCATTGCTATCTTTTTCGCGATATTTGATCGCTAGCGAACTTTCTGCAAAAGCCAGCGCCATGCCAAACAGTGCGGTCACCCACATCCAAAAAATCGCACCCGCACCCCCAAGCGTCAATGCCGTTGCAACACCAGCAAGATTACCTGTTCCAACCTGCCCGGAAAGGGCCGTTGAGAGCGCTTGCCACGCGGTGATCGTGCTCGGGTCGCCGTCGCCTTTGCGGCTGCGCCAGACTTCTCCAAGGGTGGGGAAGAACCGCTTTAGCGGCCGTCCGGCGAGCCGGATCATAAAGTACAATCCAGTGCCCAGCAGCAAGACCGTCACTGGACCGACGGGCAGGATTTCAGTTCCGCCCCAGCTGCCACCCCAGATAAATCCGCTTAAGTTTTCAATAAATGTTTCGAACGCTTCCATAAGCTACAGCCCTTGCTTGGTTGTCTTTTCTGGCGCGACCATAAGGGCTTCATGGGATATGTGAAGGATTTTCCTGCGCGAGGGCGGTTAAAACTGGAAGCTGTGGCTCTCAAGCCAGTATTTTAACTTAGATTATTGGTTTGAGCCCGCAAACCCGACTTGCATCGTGGCGCAACTGCGCTTTAAAGTCTCCTATCATTGGCAGTCGCCATAAAGAGGGGCTTATGGACATTTTAGACTTTATTCTGAGCAAGCTGCAGCAGATCCCTAATCTTATCATCGCTTATGCGCCTCGTATTTTGCTGGCTCTGATCATCTTTTATATTGGCCGAGCGGTTGTGCGTAAACTTTCCAGCACAACAGTCGCGGCCTCTGAAAAGATTGAAACGATTGACGCGACTCTCGCGCGTTTCTTTGGGTCGGTTGTGTTATTTGCAGGTATGGCAGCCGTGTTGATTGCAGCTCTATCAGCGGCCAAAATTAATCTTGCATTTCTAGCCTCTATTATCGCGGCCATGTTGCTGGCTCTGGGGTTTGCGTTGCAAGATACACTGGGTGATGTGGCGAGTGGAATAATGCTGGTTGTATTCCGCCCCTACAAGGTTGGGGATGAAGTGGAAATTAACGGCGAAAAAGGCGTGGTGACACAGCTGGGGCTGTTCACGACGCGCATGTTAACGCGGGATAATATCGAGCTAATCGTCTCCAATTCGGATGCGATTGGAAATACAATCAAGAATTATTATGATTATGGCTCGCGCCGCCTCGATATGGATTTTGGGGTCAGTTATAACACTGATATTGGTAAAGCGATCGAGGCAATTACAGGGGCCTGCCAGGGGGATGATCGCATCCTGCCACACCCTGAGGGGCCTTGGGCAAAAGTGGTCGCGCTGGGCGACAGTGCAATCATTATACAGCTGCGCGTGTGGTGCCCTGCTGATGAGTATCGCCATGTCAAGATGGATATGTCCGGCCGGGTCAAAGCTACGCTAGACGCGGCTGGTATCGAGATTCCATACGAACACAATATGATTATTCCAATGAAGGTGAGCGCAAATGTTTCAGGATAATGCTCAGAATATACCGGTTGCTCCAGATGAAGCGGGCCCACCGCCGTTTGAATTCACCGCTGAAGGTCTAACCACGACAGCAAACTATTACGGACAATCGGTTCTGGAGACGATCATCGTCTTTGCTCCGAAACTGATCGCAGCTGGGCTTGTTCTGTGGATTGGGTCAAATATTGCCAGTCGCATCTATAATTGGACACTCAAACGTACGACTGATTCTGGTAAAATTGATACAACGCTTGGCAATTTCTTTGCCTCAATCGTGCGCTATGCGATTATAGGCGCTGTGCTGCTGACGGCTGTTGCAATCCTCGGTGTAAATGTTGCGTCAATTTTTGTTGTTTTCTCAGCGATGACGTTAGCAATTGGTTTGGCCTTGCAAGGCTCAATGAGCAATGTCGCAGCAGGACTCGTTTTAATCATCCTCCGCCCTTATAAGGTCGGTGATTATGTCGAGCTGGTCGGCGACGAAGGCACGGTCGAGGATATGAATATCTTCACGACGACGTTGCGGACATTGGATAATATCAAGATTATCCTTTCCAATGGTGATGTGCGCGCAAACACAATCCGCAATCTTACAGCCACAGGCAGCCGCCGTGTAGACATTGATTTTGGGATTGACTATGGCGATGATGTCTCCAAGGCTATATCCATAATAACTGAGACAGCTTCAAAACATCCCAATGTAGATACAAGAAAAGCCGCGCCCTGGGCCAAGGTCTCGTGTCTTAACGATTCATCTGTCGATATTCAGATGCGTGTTTGGTGTCATCCTGATCATTACTGGGATGTCCGTTTCGATCTGTTGCGCAGTGTGAAGGAAGCGTTTGATGCAGGCGGTATTACGATTCCATACCCGCATGTGGTCGAGATCGAAAAGTCATAGCTTGAGGCCGAAGTTCTGCTCGACCCTGCAAGGGAAACTACGCTAGTATCGGGGCATGGTTGAGCAGACAAAAACCCTTATCGAAACACTTGAAGTGTTGAGTGCGACCGCACCTGAAGGAGGGCTAAGTCTTGGAGCGATCCGTGAGGGTTTAAACCAAAGTGTGTTTGGTGCTTTGCTGATTATTTTAGCGCTACCTGTCAGCATCCCGTTTCTATATGGCGTACCGCAGATTGTGTCCGTGCCAATGATGGCTCTGGCTGGGCAAATGATGATGGGACGAAAAGAGCCCTGGTTGCCTGAGAAACTGGCCAGTCGGACCATAAGCAAATCCGCTTTGACGCAAGTCTCCTCTGGCGCGCGCAAATGGTTCGGGTGGGTAGAGGCATTGGCGCGTCCACGCATGCGTTTCCTGGCAAGCAAACCGGCTGAACGTTTGGTCGGGGCCTTGCTCGTGATTTTCTGCGCGTCGATTATGATTCCGCTACCATTGACGAACACGGTTCCGGGCATTGCTATAGTGATTGTGGGGTTTGGCTTGCTTGCAAAAGATGGCTTATTGATCATTCCGGGGCTAATCTTAGGTGTAGGCTGGGTCGCTGGGCTGATCTTCTTTGGGCAGGCTCTGACCCGTGTTTTACGAGATTTTATGTCCGGCCTGTTTTAGAGATTTGATATGCTGTCTGTACTTGATCTTTTCCGGATTGGCATTGGGCCATCCAGCTCACACACGGTCGGGCCTATTCGCATTGCCGCTCGCTTTGTCAAACGGTTAACTCGACAGAAAAAGCTGTTGGATGTCATGCGCATAGATGTAGAATTACAAGGGTCACTTGCGTTTACCGGCGCGGGCCATGCAACACCAAAAGCGGTCTTGTTAGGCTTGATGGGGCTTGCACCTGAAACGCTGGATCCGGACGATGCCGAGGTGCGGCTCGCACGAACACGACAAACGAAGCAGATTAGCTTGAATGGCACGCACGAGATCAATTTTGATCCTGATGTCGATATACGTTTTGCCTATGATGTCTTGCCAAAATTACATCCTAACGGCATGAAAATAACTGCATACGATTCACGTGGGGCAGAGGTGGAAGCGCGCACTTATTACTCAACAGGTGGCGGTTTCGTGGCCTCTGAAGCGCAGCTCTTAAAGCCAGTTAAAGATGACCTTATCAATGTTGGGGAAGCAGCCGCGTACAGATTTGGTTCTGCAGCTGAACTGCTTGCTGTTTGCGAGGCCGAAAAGCTCGCAATCCATGAAGTGATACTTGCTAATGAAGATGCCAAACGTGCACGCGCGGACACTGAAGCTGCACTGGACCGTATCATTGATGTGATGATGGCGTGTATTGATCGCGGACTGGAAACAGAAGGTATCCTCCCTGGTGGCTTAGAAGTTAAGCGACGTGCACCTGGGATCTGGGAAAAGCTGCTCGGGACACCGCAATCGAATGAGCGTGAACAGTTATTTGATTGGTTGAATGTCTATGCCATGGCTGTAAACGAGGAGAATGCCAATGGAGGGCAAGTTGTTACAGCGCCTACCAATGGCGCTGCTGGAATCATTCCGGCGGTCATCCGCCATTATTGTTCTGGCGAGGCAGGGCAGGTGAAGAACCGGCGTAAGTTCCTACTGACGGCGGGCGCGATTGGTCTGCTCTATAAGCAACGTGCATCGATTTCCGGCGCTGAGATGGGATGTCAGGGAGAGGTCGGCGTGGCTTGCTCCATGGCCGCTGGTGGATTAGCAGCTGTTTGGGGGGCAACACCATTACAGGTGGCCAGCGCTGCGGAAATCGGTATGGAGCATAATCTTGGTCTCACCTGTGACCCGGTTGGCGGATTGGTGCAGATCCCTTGTATTGAGCGTAATGCGATCGGCGCGGTTAAGGCGGTGAATGCGGCTCGTTTGGCTTTGCACGCAGCTGATCAGATGAAAGTTTCGCTCGATCAGGTCATTGAGACGATGCGTCAAACTGGGCTTGATATGTCAGAAAAGTATAAGGAAACCAGCCAGGGTGGCCTTGCAGTCAATGTGGTCGAATGCTGATTGGCGATTGTAACACGCCATAAAGGTTAAAGCCGGTCTCCCTTAAAGGAAACCGGCTTCGTTTTTCCAGTTCGATGGTGTCAACTCAATTTGAGGGGGGAGGGAATTTGAGCTGATAAAGCAAGATCACTATATGAGGGGTGAGGAAATGACGTGCGTTCGTTCTGGAAACCTTTATTTATTGCCTTAAAGCGGTTTTGACAGATGATGTGCTCCGGTTCCAATCAAGCGTCTTCACGAAAACGAGCGCGAAGCAGTAAACATTCAATCCTTATGCTCAAAGCGTCGCATTGTTTATGAGGATCAGTTAGGTAATTGTAGCCTGATGAATTTTCAACCACTGCAACTTTCCGGTCCGAATTGGCCAATCGTCGCTATTTTAGCATCTTTAGCTATGCTTGCAGGCGCGCATGCTTTTGAGATTTTTGGAAGAATGGCACCATGTGCTTTGTGTTTGCGTCAGCGGGATGTGTATTGGGCGGCGATGGCGATGGCGGTGGCAGGCCTTGTCCTCTGGCAGCGCCGGCCAGCTAATCGTTATCTGGTGGCCCTAAATGTTATGCTGGGCCTTGTCTTCGTGACCGGAACTGTGGTGGCCATGTATCATGCGGGTGTGGAATGGAAGTTCTGGGCAGGGCCAGCCGGGTGTTCAGGCGGGGCTGCAACAGGCATTGAAGAGATTGATCTGTTGGGAAGTCTCGATAAAAAGATCGCAACAGTGTCTTGTGCGGATGCGCCCTGGCGAATGCTTGGTATGTCGATGGCCGGGTATAATGCGATTGCTTCTGCAGTCTTTGCAATGATCAGCTTTTTTGCAGCGCGCGTCACATACAAGAACGCCCGAGCTGTCCAAGGGTAACAAAATTAAAATGCCTTAATGGCCCTCCAGCTCGACATCCCAGTAAAGATAGTCGAGCCAGGTTTGATGTAGATGGTTAGGTGGAAATTGCCGCCCGATATCCTGAAGCTGGTAATGACTGGGCTGTTCAGGTTTGCGGGCTGGAACCATTCCCGCTTCTTTGGGCATGCGCCCCCCCTTTTTAAGATTGCAGGGCGAGCAGGCCGCGACAATGTTCGTCCAGCTCGTGCGTCCACCTTTCGAGCGGGGGATAACGTGATCAAAGGTCAAGTCACCCTCTGATGTGCCGCAATAGGCGCACTTAAAACCATCACGCAAAAAGACATTAAACCGGGTAAAGGCAGGTGAACGGTTCTGGTTTACGAATTCATGCAGGGCGATTACGCTTGGCAGGCGCATCTCAAAACTGGCTGAACGGACGACATGGTCATATTCAGCGATAACGTCTACACGGTCCAAAAAAACAGCCTTCACTGCATCCTGCCAGCACCACAGGGATAATGGATAATAGCTTAAAGGGCGGTAATCAGCATTCAAGACGAGAGCTGGCGCGTGTTTTGGCGCAGCTTTTGAAAGATTAGTCATTTGCCTGTCTCCAGAGAAAATGGGAAGGTAACGTCTTGTAAATTATGGTGAAAGCATCGGTTCCTTTTCGTATTAGATTTGACTGACCCTTACTTTCTAATGAGCTTATGACAATTTGAGCGTTTGACTAGGCTTTTGTTCCAGTTGTCGCTGTGTCTTTTGGGGCTCCTTGGGCTGCAAAACCTTCAAAAACGGTAATGTCTATCGCCGCGTCAGTCGGGTTTGCTGTAGCCCAGTCTGCAATTCGTGCGTCAACATAGGCCACAAAGGAAGGTGCATAGCTTTTCCTTGAGGACCGCCACCAGGACCGGATAAATGCGTTTGGAATACGTTCAGCCAAGCGGGCTTCGCTGGCCTGCCACATCTCCTGCTCGTGGATACCGTAACGCTGATGCATATGTAGCATTTCAAAA
>CAYUFN010000015.1:0-30322 GCA_964443965.1 uncultured Hyphomonas sp.
TCGCTTCGGCAAGCTGCTTTTTCAGCGGGCCAGCATCCGCATGAAGCACTTTGCGAACGCCGTCGATTTTCGCAGCTTCCGCTGCCGCCGCGCCAGCATTTTCGCCAGCAACCAGCACGTCAACATCGCCACCGAACTGAATAGCCGCGGTGACGGTTTTGTGCGTGGCGTCGTTCAACGCGTCATTTGAGTGATCTGCAATAACAAGAACAGCCATTAGATAGCTCCTGCGGTTTTGAGTTTTTCAACAAGCGTGGCGACGTCTTCGACCTTTTCACCAGCTTCGCGCACGGGCGGTTCGGTGACTTTCACAACGCTGAGGCGCGGGGAAATATCAACACCGAAATCAGCCGGTGTCTTTTCGTCAATCGGCTTCTTTTTCGCCTTCATAATGTTTGGAAGCGAGGCATAACGCGGCTCGTTCAAGCGCAAATCGGTCGTCACAACGGCCGGGCCTTCTAGCGCGACCGTTTGCAGCCCGCCATCCACTTCGCGGGTGACGTGCGTCTTACCACCTTCAGCTTTCACCTCAGACGCAAATGTCCCTTGCGGCCAGCCCAAGAGAGCAGCCAGCATTTGGCCGGTTTGATTACTATCATCATCAATCGCCTGCTTGCCGAGGATCACCAGATCCGGGCTTTCTTCACCAACAATCTTTTCAAGTATCTTTGCAACACCGAGCGGCTCAACTTCATCATCGGTCTGCACCAGAATACCGCGGTCAGCACCCATGGCGAGCGCGGTACGGAGTGTTTCTGTACACTGCTTGGGGCCAATGGAGACGGCGATAATTTCTGTTGCGCTGCCAGCTTCTTTCATACGCACGGCTTCTTCAACGGAAATTTCGTCGAAAGGATTCATCGACATTTTTACATTAGCAAGGTCAACGCCGCTCTGGTCAGATTTGACACGCGCTTTGACGTTATAATCAATCACCCTTTTGACGGGGACGAGAACTTTCATCATTTGCTCCGGGGTCTATGCGCCGCAATTGGACGCCGTGAAAACATAAGGCACTCAGGGCTTTTAGAGCCCTTTTCCCCTTTCTGCTAGCCCCCAAGGCACACAAGCGCAAGGTTTACGTTGACGTTCGCGTCAATTTAACGCGAGCGTCTGACCAAGACAGTTTCTCCCGGCGATAACTCACAACCGTCAGCAACAAGACAAAGCCCGACATGACAGCCGCCAACCCGGCGTTTCCTGCCCATCCAGCATAATCATACATTGCCGTGCCTGCCCAACTGGCCAAGCCACCACCAAGAAACATGCAGACAATGTAAACCGTCATCAGCCGTGTACGAATTTCAGGTGACGCGCTCAGAAAAGTCATCCGGTTTGTAATGTCGATACAAGGCCCACATACATTCGTCATAACAATCGGGATCATAAGCAGCCAAAGGTTCCATCCAAAGACAGCAAACAAACACACACCAACAAATTGGATTAACGCTAACCGGACACGGGCTTTCCTGGCGCCTGTCCGGTCCGCCCAACTGCCTATAAATGGTGTCGTCGCCAGATTAACGAGCGCAAACAGCGCTAAATATCCAACTGTATCTGTCCCATAGCCCATTTCCGGACTGGGCAGATGAAGACCTAAGCCCAGCCATATCGACAAGAACACACCAAAACTCAAAGCCTGAATAGCGCCAGCTATCAATATAT
This sequence comes from uncultured Hyphomonas sp., assembly GCA_964443965.1. Classification (GTDB taxonomy): domain Bacteria; phylum Pseudomonadota; class Alphaproteobacteria; order Caulobacterales; family Hyphomonadaceae; genus CALLCD01. The sequence continues at coordinate 1,666 of CAYUFN010000015.1, forward strand.
CCGGCGACTGACGGATCAAACCCGCAAGAGAACCTAGCAACTGCCAATATGTGCCCTTGGCAGGCTTGGCTTCGCCACTCTCCATAATCAACGGCAAAAGAATGGACACCACCAACATCAAGCTCGCTGCGATACAATAGACCAGACGCCAGCTAAAATACTCGCCGATTATCCCGGCCCCGACACGCGCCACCAGAATGCCCGCAATCACCCCTGTCGTCAGCAAGGCGGTGGCATTGCCAAGCGTCGCCGGATCGACACGTTTGGAAACATAGGCCGGTAGCAGGTAAGGCGCGATGGTGAAAAACCCAAGCAGCGTCGAGCCAAGCGTGAACAGCCAGAACGGCGACGCGAATGCCATCACCGCAATACCAACAAACTGGCCCGCTGTGAAAATCGAAACCAGCCGCCGGTTGCCTGTCCGGTCGCCAAGCGGCAGCAGCAGAAAAATACCCACCGCCAGCGCAATCTGGTTTAGCGCTGGCACCAGACCAATCATTGCATCCGATATACCAAAATCTTTTGCCACGAGCGCAATGATCGGATGAATATAATATGCATTGGCCGTCACCACAGCGCTGGCCAGCATCAGCATATAGAGCTGCATGCGCGAGAGATAATTCGCGGGCGGATTATCGCCAGCAATAGGAGGCGCTGTATCGGTCACCTATTGCGGCGTTTCAATCGGTAATGGGCCATCAGCCAGTCCGCGCGCGTCTTTGGCTGCGGCCACCTCTTCGCGGATGTCCGCGCGCAAAGCCACAGCATCATAGATAATCCCATCCTTGATCACCGTTTCAACCCCGCCAACGCGCTCCACATTCCCTGTCTCGCGGTTCAGCACAGGGTGACCCGTTGCATAGAGCGTCTTGAAATTGTGTAGCGGGTTTTCTGGCACAATGATCAGATCAGCCAGCTTGCCGACACGAATACTGCCCAACTCATCCTCAACGCCTAAAATCTTCGCGTTCACACTGGTCGCAGAACGGATCACTTCAAGCGGATGAAACCCCGCCTCGCGCAGCAATTCCAGCTCCTTGATATATCCAAACCCATAGGTGGAATAAATATAGCCCGCATCCTCGCCGACCCCGACCAGGCCGCCGCGATTCTTGTATTCATTGATAAACCGCATCCACAAGCGAAAGTTTTCAGCCCATTCAAGTTCAATGTCCTGCGTCCAGTCAAACCAGTAAGAGCCATGGGCCACATTAGACGGCCGGAACCAATCCCAGAGACCGGGGAGCGTATATGTGTCATGCCACTCTGCCCGGCGCGCGGCCATCCAGTCCCGGTTGGCGATGTATATGCTGAAGGTTGGTGTAATATCAAAGTTGCGCTCAAGCAGCGTCTTCATCACCTCTTCCCAGCGTTCAGAGCCCGGCTTGGCGGCCTGTTTCCACAATTCGCCAGCCTGCGAGAAGCGGTCTTGCTCATCCTGATAGATGTAGGTCGGCTTGTAATCCTGCGTCACACGATCTGTAAACAGAGCTTCAGGCAAGCCATACCAGTGTTGCATCCCGCCAAGCCCCAGCGCGGATGTATCCAGCACATTAGAATCGACCACTGTAATCTGGGCATGGTGCATCGTCGTTTTCAGACCACGCCGATTGGCTTCCTCGATCGCCGCTTCCAATATATCTGGCTGGCCTGAGAGAAACTTGATCCCGTGCACCCCAAGTCCGGCCACTTTACGCACATATTCGCGCGCATCGGCGGGCGTATCGACGGCGCGCCCCAAATCAAGTGCACCAAAAAAGGGGAAAGAATAAATACGCGGTGCAAGAATTTCGTTGCGCTCAGATCGCTTGCCGACATCAACCAGCCAGTCGGCCGTATGGCCGCTGCCCAGCTCACGTACGGTTGTAATCCCATGCGCCAGCCACAGCTTGGCGATATATTGCGCCGGAACCGTCGGCCCACGCCCGGCTTCCCCGCTATAGACCGAATGCAAATGCCCATGCCCGTTGATAAAGCCCGGCAAGATATATTTGCCCGTCGCGTCAATCACACGGGCACCTTCCGGATCGGTCTTGGCTGGCGCACGCGAAGCGGGTTGAATGGAAGCAATCCGATTATCCTCAATGGTGATGACCATTGGCCCTTGCGTCGGCCCGCCAAGGCCATCAATCATATAAACACCGCGAATGATCAGCGTCTCAAACGGCCCCTCGCCCATTTCGCGCGCATCAAACTGCTCAGCTGAAGGCGATGCACTCTGTGCGTCAGATAAGCCTGCCAGCAAAATCACACTCAGCGATGCCAGAAGCAGTGTTCTTATAATGGTGTTCATCGCCTTAGCCCTTTTTGCCGTGTTCGCCGATCACCCAACCCTTGCCAGCTAAATGCGCCTGCGCAAAGCCGCGCGGATCATCTTCCAGAAAGGTTGCCAGCGTATCATTCCAGCGATTAAGGAAGCCAAACATGGCAATCACGCCCACAATCTCGGTAATCTGCTCGGTCGAATAATGCGGATTTAGCGACTCAAAATGTGCATCTGTCGCCGCATTTGGCACACGCGACGCCGCCTCAGCCAGCGCCAATGCAGCCCGCTCGCCATCGGTAAACATTGCGCCGGATCGATCCCCCCAAAGCGCTTCGATCTTTTCGATACTAAGCCCTGCACGCTCGGCCCCATGCGCAGTGTGTGCCTGACAATAAGAACAGCCCGCCGCCGCAGACGAAACATGCGCAATCATCTGGCGCAGCCCCGGATCAATCGTGGCCCCCGGCCCGAGCATCGCCCCCGCCATCGCCGCAAAGCCGCGTACCATCGCCGGGCGATGCGCCATCAATTTCAGCGAGTTCGGCGCAAACCCCATGGCTGCGGCAATCATGTTCAACTCATCGGCCACTTCGGCCTGTTTAAGCTCCGGTGCTTCTGGAATGCGTGACATTGGCGGGGTCCTCCTGACGGTCTCGGCCAACAGAGTGGCGTATCCTCAGCGCACGTCAAGATTCATTGGCCAAGGCAGAGCCGGTCGCCGCGCCGCGCAATCGTGTAGCCGCGCGCCTGAATAGAGCGCGAAGCTGCAGAGGCCGGATCGCGCGCAGGATTTGTATGATTGAGGTGAATAAAGCGAACCTTGGCACGCTCTGCCTCCGCCAACGCATCAAACCGATCCATAGAGGCCGCCACCCGAGGGTGCGGTATAAGGGACATGTCGCGTCCGGGTAATTCATCATCATCAAAGAAGGTCGCATCCAGATAGGCCACATCAACGCGCGCGATCATATCTTCAATGCGCGTGGCATACTTGTCTTCCCAATCCTGCCAGCTGTCGATGTCGGGCACAAACAGCACCCGTTTGTCCGGGCCATCTATAATGTAGCCAACCGTTTCAGAATATTCATCCCGGTGCGGGACACGATATGGCGTGACAGAAAGATCGTCGCTCAACCGCAGCGGCTCGCGATCTGTCAGACGCGTTAGCACGATATTGCCAAGTGTGACCAACTGTTCCCAGGGACCATTGGTTTCCAGAAAATCAGCGAGCCTTGGCATCGCATAAACATCAATACCCTGCGCGCCAGCCGCCTCCCGTCCCAGATAAATGAGCCCAGCATAATGGCCGATATGGGCATGCGTCAGAAAGATCCCGTCAAGCCCAAGCCCACCCGTTGAGCCAGGCGCAATCCTGTCGAGCGCGGCCAGTTGTGCGGTCACATCCGGGCTGGCCTCAAATAAATAGCGTTCACCGCGCGTCTTATCGATAACACCCAATGAGGTCGCCAGCATAGCAAGTTCAGGGCGCGTCCATGCCGGGTCATCACCATTGCCGATTTGCGGCGCCCCTGCATCCTGTCCGATGCCCAAAACGATAAGCTCTATCGGACAGGCCGGTGTATCGCTGACAGTTTGCGAAGACAGAGACGCCTCACCACAAGCAGCCAGTCCGGCCAACAGCAGCGCCAAGAGCAAGCCCCGCAGACTGACCGCGCTCACCTATTCGCTCCGGGCACCCACTTCACGTCATCCTTGCCATCATTATTAGCGATGCGTCCGGCGACAAACAGCCAGTCCGATAAACGGTTGATAAAAGCGAGCGCTTCAGCAGACACCAACTCCCCTTCAATCGCGGCAAGGGCGGCAACATCGCGTTCGGCGCGGCGGCAAAGCGTGCGCGCCACATGTAAATGCGCGGCCAGCGGTGAGCCGCCCGGCAGGATAAAACTGTCAAGCGGCGCAATAGCAGCGTTCATCTGATCAATCTCAGCCTCCAGCCGCTCTACCTGCGTGCTGACTATCCGCAAAGGCTCCCAGCCGAGATCCTTGCCCGTATCCGGCGTGGCCAGATCAGCGCCAAGATCAAACAGGTCATTCTGTATACGGCGCACCTTATCCAGCATATCGCCATCAGCATGCAACGCTACGACACCGAGCGCAGCATTCAGCTCATCCACTGTGCCATAAGAGGCCACGCGCGGGGAAAACTTATCCACTGGCTCCCCGGTCGAGAGCCGTGTTTTCCCTTTATCACCGGCTTTGGTGTAGATCTTGTCCAGCTTAACCATAACCTGCTCCGCTCAGCTAAAAGTTAATTGCGCCAGCGGCAAAGCCCAGCGCAACGAGGAGCAGAATGCAAACGGCCTGTATCGCAATCCGCCACCGCATTAGCACATTCGACCGCGAGGCGCGCTTCTCATCTGTCCGCGCCAGATTAAAAATACCAAGCGCCAGCACGATCAGCAGCGCGCCAGCAGCAACATAAAGAAGAATAGTCAGGGGGCCTTGCATTTCGCGCTCCTATCAGCTTTTGACGAATATGCCTCTGAATGGCGCAAAAGTCATGTGCAGCTATGTCGCGGACCTGATATAGCCCCGATACTATGACACGCACGTTCCCCCTCCTCCTTACCGGCGCCAGCGGCGTTGTGGGCTCTGAAGTTGCCAAACGCCTGCCCCCTGAAAGCTTGCTCCTGGCCCGCCATCGTGCGCGACCAGAAAGCCCTGCAGCGCAGATCGCTATAGATATTCGCCACCCGCAGCTTGGCCTTGATGATAAAAGCTATGCACGGCTGGCAAGCGGCATTTCCGGCATTCTGCATTGCGCTGCAATCACTGATATGAATGGTGTCGCTGACGGCCTGCATGAGACAAATATCGACGGTGTGGCGCATATTGTGGCACTTGCCAAAACGGCCGACACCCCTCTGCATTATGTCTCAACAGCTTATTGCTCTGAAACCTTCGGCCCCAAGCGCCCGGTCACCTCGCCCTATGTCGCCTCTAAGCGCGCGGCTGAAGCCCTTGTGCGCCAGAGCGGTCTTAATTGGACAATTGCGCGGCCATCAATCGTGGTTGGCCATTCACAGACAGGCGAAATTGCAAACTTTCAGGGTTTTCATCTGTTTATTACCTCCATCCTGAAAGGCCGCTTACCCTTTATTCCGCTCGACGGTGACGCCCGATGCGATTATGTTCCTGCCGATTATGTCGCAGCCGCACTCGCCAGCATTGTTGCCGCGCCTGAATATGGACGCACCTATTGGCTAACAGGCGGCGACCGCGCCATCACAATCGATGAAATGATGGACTATGGCCACCCTTTTGCTGCGGAGTTTGGAAAAGATCTGACAGCCCTTTTGATTGCCGATCCGGAAACTATTCGCCGCGACTACCTGCCTAGCTTACAAGACAAAATTCCACGTCGGCTGATGGAACGCCTGAATGTATTGATGGAACTCTCCAGCGTTATGGCAACCGCGCGGCCCTTTCCCTCTGACATGGCCAACCTTTGTCAAGACAGGCCACCTCTGAACGGCGTGGCTCTGCGTAAGGTCCTCGGTCATAACCTGCATTACTGGGGCAAAACGCATAAGCGCAGCTTCAAGACACAGCCCTAGCACAGACTGCCCATTGACGCCGCTATGCAAAACCACGACATGAAGCGCGTGAACACGCAAACCGCCATACCTCTTACCATTACACCCAGCGGACAAGCCTGCGGGGCAACTGTCACCGGGCTCGATTTGCGTGCGCCACTTTCCACGCAAACAATTGCAGACATTCGCACCGCCTGGCTGAGCTATCATGTATTGGTATTTCCTGATCAGGCTCTTACGCCGCAAGATCTTGAACGTTTCACCCAAAGTTTTGGCGTGCTCGGGCAGGATCCATTCATTACCCCATTGCCGGGCCATCAGCATATTATTCCAGTGCAACGCCACGCCAGCGAAACGGGTCCCATTTTTGCTGATACCTGGCATTCAGACTGGAGCTTTCTGGAACATCCGCCGATTGGCACTTGCCTATATAGCCTGACTATCCCCCCAATTGGTGGAGACACGCTTTTTGCCAATCAACAGACGGCTCTAAATGCCATGCCAGATGAGCTACGCGTGCGCGTGACGGGCCTACATGCGATTCATTCTGGCGTCCACGCTTATGCGCCGGGCGGCACGTACAGCAAGATGGACGCAGCGAATCGCGGTATGGTTATTGCGCCCTCAAAGACAGCTTATGCCAGTGTTATACATCCGCTTGTCAAACCCCATTCTGAGACAGGGCGCAAAGCTGTGTTCGGCGCACCCGGCCATATTATTGGCATTGAAGGCCTGGACGATACAGCCAGCAAAACCTTGCTTGGCGCGCTTTATCGCTGGCAAACCCGGTCAGAGTTTCAATACCGCCACAAATGGGCGTCGAACATGCTGGTCATGTGGGACAATCGGTCTGTCATTCATATGGCAACCGGTGGTTATGCGGGGTATGAACGCCTCCTCCACCGCACAATGATCTGGCCACCTGAAGCCAGAACACTACCCTAAGGACAAATTGACCCTGCGTCTTAAATCCGCAAAGCTGTCACCTAAGCCTTATAGGAAGCCTCAGATGACCCTCACAATCACGCCCAGCGGTCAGGCTTGCGGTGCTAATGTGACAGGCCTCGACCTGTCCGCCCCGCTTGATGATGCGATAATAGCCCAAATCCGAGACGCATGGCTGACCCATCATGTACTCGCCTTCCCCGATCAATCTTTAACCGATGATGACCTTGAGCGCTTCACCCTATATTTTGGCCCGTTCGGAGACGACCCATTCATCGCGCCAATTGACGGGCGCAAACATATTATTGCGGTCAAAAGAGATGCAGATGAAACAGGTCCAATCTTTGCCGAAAGCTGGCACACTGACTGGAGCTTTCAGGAACGCCCGCCTGCAGGGACGTGCCTTTACAGCATAAAGATACCGCCTGCAGGCGGTGACACGCTGTTTGCAAACCAACACGCCGCGCTTGCAGCGATGCCAGATGATCTGCGGGCAAAATTTGAGGGCAAGCAGGCCATCCATTCGGCGCGTTTAGCCTATGCGCCCACAGGGTCTTATGGCGACAAGGACGCCACGACGCGGAGCATGAACATCACACCATCTACAGACGCCGAAGCCGAACGCACCCATCCTCTGATCCGCGCGCACCCGGAAACAGGTCAGCTCGGCCTTTTTGGCGCACCCGGCTATATCACCGGGTTTGCGGATATGGATGAAGCTGATAGCGCAGAGCTACTGGGCGAGCTTTACCGCTGGCAGAGTCGGCCAGAGTTTCAATATCGCCACCAATGGGCTCCAAACATGTTGCTCATGTGGGATAATCGGTCACTGCTGCACATGGCCACTGGCGGTTATGCAGGGCATGAGCGACTGCTTCATCGCACAACGATCGGCGCAAGATAACGCCCTTTCATTTGCACCTGTTACGCCACGGTAGCAGTTGAAGCTGGCTCTAGATTTGTTAGCATTATACCAAGCAGACCAAGCCGGAGACCAAGATGGAACTCGTGAGTAATGAAATACTGATCGATAGCGGCCAGATTAATCCGCGCCACAAGGCCGTCTATCCGATGCTCGAAGGCTTTGAGTTTGCCAACCCAAATGCATGGACTTCCGGACATCCTTATGATTTCTATCATCAGTTACGCGACAAAGCGCCGGTCCATTGGTCAAAAGGTAATCAGAAGTTTTCAGGCTTCTGGTCTGTCACCCGCTATGAAGATATCAAACAAGTTGAGCTCGCCCCTCACATCTTTTCATCCCAACGCGGAAGCATCAATATCGGCGTAGGACCGCGTAAGAACTGGAAGCCGAAAAAGCTGGTTCCGGCTGCCTTTAATTCGCTTATCAATCTGGATGCACCTCACCATATGGAGATGCGTATTCAGCAGAAAGATTTTTTCATCCCCGCTTATGTGGCTAAATTACGTGACAAGGTGGCCGCTAAAATCGATCAACTGCTCGATGATATGGAACGCGCCGGACCAAAGGTCGATTTTGTCAAAATGTTTTCAGAACAGGTTCCTCTTTTCACGCTTTGTGAAATGCTCGGCGTAGACGAGGAAGATCGTCCAAAGATTATTCACTGGATGCACTATCTGGAAATGGCGGGCCAATATTCAGTCAATAAGTGGGATGTCATTCTTGGCAACCCTCTTTTCCCATTCCGTTTTTTCAAAGCGGTCAATGAAATGTTTGCCTATGGCGAAGAGGTGATGGCCGACCGGCGGAAAAATCCACGCGAAGACTTACTAACCCTGATCGCTAAGTCGAAACTGGAAGGCGATGAACTCCCACAAGAATATCTTGATGGCTCCTGGCTGCTGATTATTTTTGCTGGCAATGATACCAGCCGGAACTCTCTGTCTGGCACCATCCGCCTCATGAGCGAATTTCAAGACCAGCGCCAAATGATCCTCTCTGATCCCTCGCTCATTCCACGCATGTCACAAGAGGCGTTGCGTATGGTCTCTCCTGTGCAACATATGCGCCGCACGGCAATTGAAGACACCGAAATCAACGGCCAACCAATCGCCAAGGACGAAAAAGTAGTGATGTGGTATGGCGCAGCCAATCGCGATCCACTGGTTTTTGAAAATCCCGATACGTTCGATATGATGCGCGAGAATGTCGACAAACATTTGGCCTTTGGACACGGTGTGCATAAATGCCTCGGCAGCAGAATTGCTCAAATGCAGCTGCGTCTCTCCTTTGAGAAAATCTTTGAGCGATTCCCGAATATCCACTGGACTGGCGAGCAACGCATTGCCCCAAACGCGCTGGTGCATGCGATCTCCAGCCTGACGGTCAATCTCTACGGCGCAAACGGCAAACGCCCGACAAAAGTGCAGGTCAAGGGGCTTGAAACCGCCTAAACATTTCAAGCTTGTTTCACCAACAGCCCTTCAGCCATTATATCACGCAAGACAGCATCGCCATTCAAAGCCAGTTTCAGCATTTGGTTCGGCGCAACACTAGGTGAGAACAAATGCCCCTGGCCTGCGCAACACCCCATGGACACGAGCGCTTCGCACTGACGGCGAGTTTCTATTCCCTCAGCAATGACTTTCAAATCCAGCGCCTTGGCAAGCTGCACAATTGCGCGAATAAAAGCCTCCCCTTTTGGTTTATTGATATTTGCAATAAAACTTTGATCAATCTTCAGGCGCGTCAATGACAAAGATTGGAGATAAGACAATGAAGAATAGCCTTTACCAAAATCATCCAGCGCCAACCCTACGCCAAGCGCGGCTAGCTTTTCCAATTGCTGCTGAGCTAATTCAGGATCGGAAATCAGTATGCGTTCTGTAATTTCCAGCTCAAGCCGATTAGCCGGAAACGCTTCTTGCTCAAGAATATCGCCCACGACGGAGGCAATATCGGCCTTGCTTAATTGTATAGGCGAGAGATTCACCGACACGCACAAATCGATGGCGGGCGCGGCCAAATTTGCCCAACGCTTGGTTTCCCTGCACGCACGGCGCAGCAAATCTTCCCCTAATTGATTGATCAACCCGCACTCTTCAGCAATTGGGATAAATAATTCCGGTGACACAATGCCTAGCTCTGCATCGCGCCAGCGCGCCAGGGCTTCAAACCCAATCAACTCGCCATTGCCCAGATCAAACTGCGGCTGATAGTCCAAATATATATCCTGACACTCAACTGCTTTGCGTAACCGCTTTATAATACCATTGCGTATTCGTTGCTTGTCTTCGAGCATAGGTGCGAACGCAACCAACTGATTCCGTCCTGAAGCTTTCCCCGCATAGAGCGCAATATCTGCCCGTTTAATTAAAGCCTCTCCGGTAGCCGCATCCTGTGGAAAAGCCGCAAAGCCAACCGATCCGGAAATGGCAAGCTCCAGCTCATTGATTTCGAATGGCTGCGCCAGAAGCGCTACGATCCTCTCCCCAAGCGACATAGCTTCATCTACACATTTATCCTTCACAAGAACCACAAACTCATCTCCTCCCAGACGCGCCACATCCCCTCCATCAGGGCGCACCGTTTGCAGACGCTGCACAACAGCTTTCAGCAAAGTGTCGCCAATGGCATGCCCGTGCACATCATTAATTTGCTTAAAACCATCCAGATCAATCAGGTAGAGGTGGCAAGCCTCACCTGCGTCTAGCCCCTCCAGGCGTTGATTGACCCATTTGCGGTTATGAGCGCCTGTCAACTGATCATGGTCGGACATATAAAGTGTATCTTCAAGCGATACGCGCAAAGCATGCTCAACACGATTTGTATGCAGTATAAGGATTATAACTGTCGCAGAGATAATCAGGGAGTTTACGATCAACAAGCCAGCTTGTGGTAAGGCAACAGACAATGCGCTTGGCGGGTGAAACGCGCCAATGACTTCAAAAACCGTCAAAATCAGAATAGCCAAAATATTCGCAATCGACAGCACGGCAATATCGCGCGCACCTAAAATCAAGGCGGACCCAATTGGTAAAAGGAAAAGCAGAAGTGCTGCGTGGGACATCAAACCGCCAGAAATGGCGATATCAAACCACAAGGCAAATGAGCCAAATGCCATCCAAACCTGCGCCAGAGCGCGCACATTCTGGCTACGTTTTGAAATGACGTGGCAGATATAATAAAAAGCGAAAACAGGCATAGCGATCAGCAAATGCGTGTACGCTCCCCCAAGCCCAGCTGTCAGCACCTCGGTGACGCAAATAATTACCGTTATAGCCGCCGCCAAAACATTCGTCTGCACAAGCCGTCGACGCTGCGTTTCCTCAAACGTCTCAATTGCTAAATCAGAGGCATTGCGCCTCGCTACCCATCTTTTTAAATATTTCAATTCGAACATGCCCCTGCTCGTTAAGTGCCGTCCCCGCACATGAGGCTAACAAAGCAGAACTTGATTAAATTCTGGTTGAAAATCAGATAAAATTCATCACATCTGTAAACGTCGGCTAAAGATCCATTAAGAACCTTTGCATCATTAGCTCCGCCAGCGGAGCACAACCGGTTCAATAGGGTTGGCAAAGGTCCGCCCTGCTGCGCGGCTGGCCACCCATTCTCTTTTTAGTGCCTGATACCATTTGGCCTGCACGTCAATATCGTCAATCCAGAGCATATTCTTCTGATAGGCGAGCCCTAAATTTTGCAGATCAACCATATCGCCATCCTGATCAAGAAATTTGCGCCCCGCCGGCTTCAGGATCGGGATCGCCAGATTGGCCCACGGCATCCCTGTCCACCAGGTCAATTGGGTAATGCGCGTTTCCTTCGGTCCCACAGGTGTCAGGCAGGTCAGCGTCACAAAGCGGGCTTTTTCATTCTCAACAATTTCCCAGCGGAAGCCCGGCAGCTGGAAAACAATCTCTGTGGTGACACTTCCACCAAAAGCGACCCGATAAGGCAATGAGTTTGAAGACGGCGCATGGCGCGCAATCGCCCAGCCCCGCTCGCGCGGTTCAAACTGTTTTTCCTTCACCTTCAGCCCGGCAGACGGCGGACGCCACCACCATTGGGAATGAACAAACGGCACATGCGCCGGATCCATCAGGCCAACAACCGCATCATCCATATGCGCATTAAACGTTCGGCTAAGGGTAAATTTAGGCCTATCCGGCAGTGCCCCAAAATCTGGCGGCAGGCTGGCGGGGTCACCCGTTATGCGGGGATCATTCGCAACATAAAGATAGACGGCCCCGTGCGCCTCGTGGACAGGGTAGCTGCGTACCTTCACTTTGGAAGGCTCGTACGCCTGCCCTTCAATAAGCGACGGCATGAGCTTGCACACACCATCAGTGCCAAAGCGCCAGCCATGATACGGACACTGCACAGTGACTTCACCATCTGTCTCAATCTGTCGCCCTTCAGAGAGCGGCACCAGCCGATGCGGACATATATCACGCAGGGCAAACGCCTCCCCAGCCTTGGTTCGCCCCAGCATTACAGGTTCACCAAGAATGATCCGACGGAATTGCTGGCCAGCCTTCAGTTCGCGCGAAACAGCCCCCAAATACCAGCAATCGGTTAGGAAGCCGTCTTGTGTTGCGCCTTGTGATCGGGCTTTTGTGTGCTGTGTGTCTGCCATGTCCGTAATTTAGGCCTGATCTGGTTTATCCGGCAAGGCAAAGCGCTAGACTCTTATATCAAAACGACTATTTTACCATCCGCCCGTGCTACAAATACACAATAGCGCAAAAATTGGAATCTAGTATAAAGAAGCACTCGAAGCGTGTAAGATTAGTTGTCTCAGGCACTTCTGAGCGCAGTCGGAAGAGCTAACCAATGGTTAAGCAACTTATATATAAAAGCCTCAGCATATCGACCATTTCGCAGGACAGGGTCGAGGATATTCTATTACATGCGCGCCGTTTCAATAAAAAGCAAAATATCACAGGCCTGCTTCTTTTTAGTGAGAATGTATTCCTGCAATTTCTCGAAGGCGCACCAGAAGATATTGATTTGGTTTACAAGCGTATCTGTAATGATGACCGCCATAAAGACATCCGGACTCTCTATACAGGGTATGCCGATACGCGGACCTATCCAGATTGGCAAATGATGGCCTATTCAAAGGAGCAAATTTTTACACACGGATTGTCTGATGTATTCATTATCGCTAAAAACTTGATGGACCCGATTGCAGACGACATGCCAATTGACGTGGGCACAACTATGAAATCTTTCTGCGACAACTACCTTCAAGTTGATAGTTTTTTCGGTACGAAGACCAACTGAATTTATCATATAAATTTCTTAAATCACGAAACTCATTAGCCTTATCGCCTTTTATTTGATATAAAAAATTTCGTAAGCGTGTAAAATACAGTCACCAAGAGTTAGTTTTGACAGCATAATCCAACCCCAGAAAGGTCTGCGAGCAGACAACAAAAATGGCTAAAATCCTGATCATAAATCAGAGTACGACTGTCGCTAGAAGACTGGAAGCCATTTTAGAGCGCATGGGGCACAAAATTATTGGCACCCCCAATACAACGCTTGACTCACTGGAGCTTGTTAGCACAGCAGCTGCGGACATCATCTTTATCGATCTGGCTTTCGGTGAGGGGCATGATGGCGCTCAATTCGTGCAAATCGTTCTGCAAGAAAACCAATCCAAAATTATCTTTATGGTCACCAGCGCGAACAAGGCCACAGCTCAACGTGCGCGTGCGATCCAGCCCGACGGCTATCTGGTCTACCCATTTACCGAGCAAAGCGTATATGAAAGTCTCGTCACTGCATTAAATCCTGAGCAACAGGCTGAATTACCCGCTGTTTTACAAAGCATTCTTTCAACTCCCGAGGTTCAACCCTGGCACCAAATCCCTGAGGAAGCCCTGTTGAAAGTCCGTACTTATGTCCGTGAAAACCTTGAAAAAGAGGTCACTTTGAAGCGCATGGCAACCATTGTCGGCATGAGCGAGAGTAACTTCTCACGTCGCTTTAAAACCAGTATGGGCATAACCCCCTATCAATATGTTTTGCAGGAACGCTTAGAAGAAGCAAAACACATGTTACGGCATCAAGAGTTGTCTTTGGTCGATATTGCAGCAGCCACTGGATTTTGCAGTCAATCACATTTCACAACGGTGTTTAAGAAATCAACGAAGCTGACACCCCTGCAATATCGCCGTCAATAAACTTCAAAAAAATGCTTAGAAATAGCTGGTGCGTTCTGATCGTCTCGGAGCGCTTATTTATTTAGTTAATTTGAGGCAAGCCTATCAGGCACAACAGTCCAAACCTGCGTTTGGCAAAAAACACCGACACACCCTTTCAATTGCAGATTCCCGTCATCCAGCCGCTTTAAACGGGCTGCATAAAGCTTGTCATTTTCAGGATCGTATACTGTTCCGCCGCGCCAGTCTTTGTTCTTGCGCTTGAAGTCGCGCAATAAGGTTGCCCCCAATATTGGCGCACCATTCTGGCCGGTTGCTGTTTCAGCTGTCTTTCCAGCAGACAATGTTTCAGGGTTGATCCAGACAATGGTTCCGCAAGGCGTTCCATCGCCACAGTCTGTGATCTCAATGTGAGAGCCACCATCCTGCGTTAAAAAGGTTGCGAACACATCGTGCGGCTCGGCGTTAGCACCACCAGCTAATCCTAATGCGACTATAGTGGCTGCCACAAAGCGCTGCATAATTGCCCTCCAACCCTAAACTTAACCTGGATATGACGCTCCATTACTTAAATTTCTGACAAAATTAAACTAAATTGTAAAGTTACAATTCCCACAGATGTTAGTTTTTTACAGCCGTGCCAAAATGCGCGTCAATGAAAGCAAAAAATGCCTTAATATCTTCCGGTGTTGTGCCATGGGAGCCGCCAGTCATGGAAAAAGACAGTTCAGCGGCCGGGTTGAATGCACGCAGGCCATCCTGATCTAACCCCCCTCCACCATAAAGTTCCCAGACCGGGTCGGCCAGAAAGGCATTTTCATAGGTTGAGTTTGGATCCGACCAGACATCGCGGCGGCCGTTTCCAATCAAAAGTGGAGTTGGCGCGGCCAAAGCAAGCAATTGATGCTGGTCGATCGGCAGGGTTTCGGGCGTATCTGCATAAGCCTGCAAGGCTGGCGCAAACCAATGCGGATAAGATTTCACCACACGATCAAACCGCTCTCCTGCCCGCGACCGGTTAGACGCAGACCCACCAAAGCCCGATTGATGCGAGATAACCAGATCAATGCGTGGCTCATAAATAGCGGCTAAAAGCGCAGACTTCCCATGTCGCGAATGCCCAAAGATGCCAATCCGATCCTGATCAATCCGTGCATCAGTTTCCAGATAATCAATCGCCGCGCTCCAGCCATAGCCCCAATAGGTGAGCGCACTATTAGCAGTAATATCGGTATTCATGTCCCGAAACCGGGACATGACAGCTTCGGCAGCATTCGCGCGATCAGGTACAATTGTTGAGGCATAATAGTTGGCATAGGCCATGCCACGATCAAAATACTGCTCGACAGGCGCCTTCGCGATGTAGCGGCCGAGAATAGTTTTTATAGCCCAGCCGCCAAAGCCGTTAAACCCGATCTCATCTTCAGCGCACGTACCGCCATTGCGCGCGGTGACGCTGGTGGAAAGAAACACCTGACAATTCTGCGAGAAGGTCTGCCCGATTATGACGGGCATGGGCCCTTCCACGCTCTTTGGATAAGCAACGACCAGAAAAAAAGCCCGCCTGCGCCCATCTGCATCTGGTTTGCCAAGCGCAATAACCGTTTCTTCGAGCCGTCCGCGACCGCCCAAATAATTCTCGTCTACGACGCGCGTGGATCCAATCTCAACAGCCAAGCCTGACGGCCATGTCCCGTACATTAACTCTTCAAATTGGCGTAGCAGACCAGCCCGCTCTACCTCCCAGTCAGCCAGGCTGGTCGCGTTAAGCGGCGGCAGGCTCGAATCCGGATCTACGCGTAAACTGGCCAGCGCCGTTCCGGTGCTGGCGCATGCGGCGATGGCAAGAGACAAGAGCAAAGACACAATAGAATTGTAAAATATGCGAGACATTTATTCAGCTCCAGATCAGTGCTCATTAGGTATAATGACCGCGCCTAAAGCTCAACTCGCAATTAGGTGAACACGCGGACTAACCCTTGACCTGCTCCTAAAAATTCCGCACCTCCCACACACATAGATAATACCAACAGCGAGACTGACATGACCGGGCCACAGCCATTACCGAATATTCTCGATATCGTGCCTTATAAAGGCGGCGAACCGTCTGAAGGTGGCTGGAAGCTTTCCTCAAATGAGAACCCACTCGGGGCATCCCCTCAGGCAATTGCAGCCCTAACAGACGCGGCGCAAAAGCTCGAACGCTATCCTGATGGCGGCGCGACGCATTTGCGCCGCGCAATTGCCGAGAAGTACGGCCTTGATGCTGATCGTATTGTATGTGGCTCAGGTTCAGATGAGATCTTTCAGCTTCTGGGCCGCGCCTATTTGCGGCCGGGCGATGAGATCATTCAAACCCAGCATGGTTTTCTCGTTTACCGTCTGGTTGCCCAGCAAAGCGGCGCAACAACCATCAGCGCGCCGGAAACGAATTATACCGCAGATGTCGACGCCATGCTGGCCCGCGTGACCGACAAGACGCGCATTGTTTTCCTGGCAAATCCGAACAACCCGACAGGCACCTATATTCCCTTTGAAGAGGTCAAGCGCTTGCATGCTGGTCTGCGCGAAGACATTCTCCTCGTACTTGACGGCGCCTATGCAGAATATGTGCGAAAGAATGATTATGATGCCGGCACCGCGCTGGCGGGTGAAGCGTCAAATGTACTCATGACACGCACCTTCTCGAAAATTTACGGACTGGCCGCCCTACGCCTGGGTTGGGCTTACGGTCCGGCGAGTGTTATTGATGCCATCCACCGTGTGCGTGGGCCCTTCAATGTGAACGCGCCAGCCCAAGCCGCAGGGATTGCCGCGCTCGCCGATGACAGTTTTGTAGAAGCTTCAGTCGCACATAATGATGCCGAACTTCTCCGCATGCGCGAAGGGCTCACCGCTATGGGCTACGAGCTTGTCCCGAGCGTTGGAAACTTCCTGCTTATCAAATTTGCTTCTGAGGCAGAGAAAAAATCAGCTGATGCATTCCTGCGTGAACGCAAAATTGTCATCCGCGACATGACCGCTTATGGTCTGCCCAACTGTCTGCGCCTCTCCTTTGGTACAGTTGAAGCTGATGATGATGTGATCGCCGCTTTTAAAGCCTTCAAGACGGCCTAAGTGTTATGACGGTGCCTATTTTTGATAGTATCGCCATTATCGGTACCGGGCTTATCGGAGCCTCGATTGCACAGGCAGCTGCCAGTTTCAGGGCAGCTGAAAACATCTACCTCTATGATTCAAATGTTGATGTCCGGGCGCGCGCTGGCACACTGGCGTTAGGGTGCATTTGTGACACGGCGCGTGAAGCCGTTAAATCGGCCGATTGCGTTATCCTCTGTGTGCCTGTCGGCGCGCTCAGCGCAGCAACGCAAAGCATCGCCCCGCACCTCAAACCCGGTGTAATTCTAACAGATGTTGGCTCGGTCAAAGCCGCCGCCCGCATAGCGATGGCGGCCCACTGCCCTGAAACGGCGCACCTGATCCCTGGCCACCCGATCGCGGGAACGGAAAAATCAGGCCCGGAAGCTGGGTTTGATACCCTGTTTCAGGATCGCTGGTTCATCCTGACACCTGAATCCAATAAGTCATACTCATATACAACCGCTACAAAACAGCTTGCGAACTTCTGGCAGCAACTTGGATCTAAAGTTGAGATTATGGATCCAGATAGGCATGACCGCGTCCTTGCCATCACGTCTCACCTGCCACACCTGATTGCCTATAATATCGTCTCAACTGCGTATGATATGGAGAGCGTGGATGAAGGCGAGGTCGTGAAGTATTCTGCTGGCGGCTTCCGTGACTTCACCCGAATCGCTGCCTCAGACCCAACAATGTGGCGTGATATTTTCCTGAACAACAAAGCTGCTCTCCTCGAAACACTTGGACGGTTTACTGAAGATCTGACCGCCCTGCAACGCGCGATCCGACATGGCGATGGCGACACATTGTTTCGCGAATTCACGCGCGCCAAAGGTATTCGCCAAGCCATTATCGATGCTGGTGAAGATGCAAATACGGTCAATTTTGGCCGGGATGAAAGCACAGATGAAGATCAGGACCCCTAGTATGACCCAAGCTTGGTCAGCGTAAGATGGCCAGTCATACAACCAACTGGACATTTGTAGCTTGCATTTGCCACGCACACCAATTCGCACTATCCCATAGGCATGAAACTGGTCAGACTGTCCTATCCCGCCGAGTATGCCGAGTCCGTCGAACGGGCTGTCGACAAAGCTGCTCCGATCCATTGGTCGCATGAGGACGAACCTAATGGCAGCCGCCAAACCGCGCAGATACTGCTGGAAGATGGCGACGGTCAGACCCTTATGGACACGTTGCAAAGCATCTTTGGCAGCGAGCCAGATTGGCGTCTGATTCTTATGGATGCGGAGGTCACGCTTCCACGCAACACTGAAACACCCGAACAGCCTAAAAAGTCTGTGGACAAACAAGCCATGCGCGAGGCCTTATTTGAACAAGTGTCTGGCGATAGCCGCCTGACAAAAGACTTTATCGTTCTGACCGTCTTGTCTGCTGTTGTTGCAGCCATCGGATTGAACCAAGACAGCGTAGCTGTTGTTATTGCCGCCATGGTTATCGCGCCTCTTCTGGGTCCAATATTAGGATTTGGGCTTGGGTCAGCCCTTGGATCAACTGATCTGATGAAGAAATCGGCACGGACAGCCCTAACAGGCCTGGGTATAGGTTTCTTGACTGTGCTTCTGTTGGCTATCTTTTTCCCGGTCAACCTGGAGAGTGGCGAACTGCGTGCCCGCACAATTATCCAGCCTGATATCATCGCTTTGGCATTGGCATCCGGCGCAGCGGCGGCCCTGTCCCTCACAGGCGGATTATCTTCTTCACTGGTCGGCGTCATGGTTGCCGTTGCCCTGCTCCCGCCATCTGCTGCTTCTGCCATTTATTTTGGTGCTGGCGATGCACAAAACGGATTTGCCGCGGCTATTCTTGTGGCGTTGAACGTCTTGTGCGTCCTTGTCGCGGCGCAAATTGTCTTCATATGGAAAGGCGTCCGTCCACGCCGCTGGCTCCAGCAAAAAGTGGCCGAGCGCTCTCGCCGCATCAATTTCATCGTTTGGGGCGTTTTGCTTATTGCTCTGTTCGGCGTCGGCTTCTGGATCAGCGGATAAGGCGGTTTCGTCCTCCCGTGTAATCGGGTATCTGAGCTTATGACCCTAATCTTCTCCTTTCTTAGCGGGCTACTGACACTCGCAAAATGGATTTTCATACTGATTGCTGGTGTGTTGCTTCTGCTTGCGGGGCTAGGCCTGATTGGGCACATCTCGCGCATGTCAGCCACCCCACCTTTTCAGATGATCGATGTTGATGAGGGACGCCGCCTGCATGTCCATTGCGATGGCCCTGAAGGGGCACCCTTCGTGCTTTACGACGCTGGCGCATTCGGGATCTACACAGATGGCTGGTGGATCAAGGAGGCGCTAAAAGCTGACACCCGTATCTGCCTCTATGATCGGGCCGGCATGGGGTGGAGTGACCCTGTGCCTGAAGGCGTCACAGCAACACCCGATTGGCATGTTCGTGATATTCGCCGCCTGCGCGCCGCCCTTGGCGAAGATCAACCATTCATATTGATTGGCCACTCCATGGCAGGCCTGCGCCTGCATGCCTATGCCAACTTACACGCTGAAGAGCTCAAGGGGCTTGTGTTCATTGATGCAGCAAGCCTGCAAACCCTCGGTAAGTCGCGCGTCGCACGCCTGGTCGGTTGGATAAAACCAGCGCTGAATACAGGCATAGGTCTTGCCCGCCTAGGCATTATGGGCGGCCTGTCATACTTGCTACCTGATGAACTGGACCTGCCCAAACAGCAAACCGCAGACAAGCGCCGGGCGACATCCGCGCTCAGCCACCATCGCGCTACGAAAGAAGAAATCCTTGCTATGCTTGAGATTGACCCGGCTGCCGACTGGTTTACCCAGATGCGCGCAAAGACCCTGCCAGTTTCAGTATATTCCAACACACTTGGCGGTGGGCGTAATGCCCAAACGGCTGAAGCTGCCAAGTCTGATAACGGGTTCGGGAAGATCACCGTCCTGCCCGATGAAACACATGTCTCTTTCTTGAATCGTACAAATGCCAAGCTAATCGCTGCGGATGTTTGCGCCATGCTCCAACTGCCTCCGGCAGATCAATGAACAAGGCCTCGCTCCCCTCACCGCGCACGCGGCTTGCCTTTTTTGATCGCGCGCCTCGCCTTGTTGCTGCCCTGACATTTATAACTGGTACGGTTGCACTCATCTCAGCGGCTATTCCAGATATACGGCCAGATAACCTCCCCGTTTTCCTGACAGGGCTGTCGACCCTCACCCTCACTTTTGGTGGCCTTGTTTTGATGGCACTCTCTCTGGGGCTGGCACGCAAGCTTAAAACCGCATGGGGCCTGACATTAATTGTTTGCGCACATGGCGCTGTCACCACACTCACTCTTAAGCCGCGGATCATCGAGGCGGCCATGTACATTACGCTTGTCGTTTTATTACTTGCCGCCCATAAATCCTTTTACAGACGATCTTCAATTGCCAATTTAAAGTTTACCCGCCTCTGGTTCATGGCTTCGCTTTTGGCGATTGCATTGGCTGGCTTCTTCGCTCTCCTTTGGGTGAGCCATCAACACGGCTTTGTCGAAGCAAGTTTTACAGATCTGATCCTTGATCCAGATCTTGGCCGGGCCGGGCGTCCCATTGCTTTTGCGCTACTAACATTAGGTCTGGGGGGGTTCTTCTTCGTTTTCGCAAGCCCAGCCCGCACACCGCCAGCACCGCCTGATCATGGCGACCTCCACAAACTTAGCGCACTCCTTGAAACAGCAGATACCCCTCGCCCTGATAATCTGCTTGCCCGTGCCGGAGACAAGACGCTCTTTTATGGTCCAGACCGCAAAGCTGCTATCGCTTATGCCAAGACTGGCAAAATGTGCATTGCCATGGGGCCACCCATCGGCCCGAAAGCGCATTGGAAAGGTACGCTGGAGGCCTTCAGCACCGCGGCTGACCTGAGCGGTGAAACGGTTGCCATCTATGCCGCGACGCCAGACCTTCTGCCTGACCTGCTCGACCTTGGCTTCAAAGTTGAAAAGATCGGTGAGAACGCCGTTCTTGACCTACCGGATTTTTCGCTTTCCGGACGCAAGCGTGAAGTCATCCGGCGCGGCAGCCGCAAGATCGCCAAACGTGCCGGTGGCACATTCGAGATTGCTCTCCCGCCACATTCACCAGATCTTCTAGCGCGTCTGACCCCTGTGTCAGACGCATGGTTGGCCGCCAATGGCACACATGAGAAAGCGTTCTCCCTGGGTAAGTTTGATCCGGCTTTCTTAAGCCAGTGCCCTATCGGCATTGTTGCCTTAAATGGCGAAACGGTTGCCTTTGGTAGCCTGCTTATCACGCCGGATAAATCATGGGCTGGTATCGACCTGATGCGTTATGCCCCAGAGAAGGCCGTCACCAACACGATGGACTTCCTTCTTGTGGAGCTTATCCAATGGGCACGCCAGGAAGGCTATCAAGCGTTCGATCTGGCAATGGCGCCACTCTCAGGTTTGATTGATGCTGAGTATGTGCCACTTTTTGCGCGCATCGGGCACTTCATCTTTGAAAAGGGTGAGCGCTTCTACAATTTTAAAGGCCTGCGCCGCTTCAAGCAAAAGTTTGATCCGCGCTGGGAGCCGCGCTATATCGCAGCGCCAAAGTATTGGCAACTTCCCATTGCGCTTGCACATGCGGCCCGGCTCACCAATAAAGCGGCATCGACTGACGCCCCCACTAAGCCAAACAGGCAAGCTTGACGCATCGCGCCGCGCCCCGTCTAATCAGCTCATAAATGGAGGGACCAATGGCAGGTGATGTTTACTTTGCTGGCGAGAAAACAACACGCGCAGATTTTCATACAACGGCGCGAAAAATAGCTGCCGACATGATGAGCCGTGGCGCAAGGCCGGATGATACAATCGCCATTTTCATGCGCAATGATCTGGTCTATCTGCAATTGATGGAAGCAGCGCGGCTAGTCGGCGTGCGTTATGCAACCATCAATTCCCATGCTGCCCCCGGTGAGGTGCATCATATTCTGGAAGATTCCGGCGCAAAACTTCTCTACGCCCATGCCGATATGTTAGCCGCCATCATGGATGGCCTAACAAGCCCGCTGGATGTGATCAGCGTTCCCGTTCCATGCGCCATTCAAACCGCCTTCAAGACCGCTAATCCAGCCCATCCAACCGGTACGCATGCCCTGACTGACATTCTCGTAGATACATCTCCCTATGACGGTCCTTACAAAAAATTTCGAGGCCTGTTTGCCTATACCTCAGGCAGCACAGGCCGCCCTAAAGGGATTAAACGTGCTTTCGATCCGGATGGTCCCGATATGTGGGATCGCTTCAAAGACCTCTCCACCGCAATGATGGGCATGACGCAGGGCGATCGGATGCACGTTTCTGCGCCCCTTTATCATAGCGCACCCAATGCCCTCTCCGGCATGGCGCTCGCGGCTGAAACCGTTGATCTCTACATTGAGCCAAAATTCAACTCTGAAAGCTTTCTCAAAGCCCTGAATGACGATAAAATCACCCACGCTTACGTTGTGCCCACCATGATGGTGCGCCTCTTGAAGCTGGATGACAGCGTGCGCACAAAATATGATGTCAGCTCACTACGTTTTACAATCTCCACAGGTTCGCCTTTCCCAATGAAGGTGAAACGCGACATGATCGACTGGTTCGGCCCGATCTTTAATGAATCCTATGGGGCCAGTGAGATCGGCTTCATAACTCTGATCACAAGCGCCGAAGCGCTCGCCAAGCCGGGCTCAGTCGGCAAGATCATGGCCGGCGGCGAGGTCAAAGTGCTCGATGAAGATATGCAAGAGGTCCCCAGAGGCGGGGTTGGCTCGCTTTATATCAAGCTCTCCCAGTTTGGAGGCTTTCAATATACAAACGCAGAAGGATCACTCAAAGGCCAACGCACAGATGACGGTTTTACATCCGTTGGCGACATGGGGTCTATTGATGAGGATGGTTATATCTATATCAGTGACCGGAAGAAAGATATGATCATTTCTGGCGGCGCGAACATCTTCCCTGCAGAGATTGAAGCCCAGCTCATCCTGATGCCGGAGATTGCCGATTGCGCCGTCTTTGGTGCCCCTGATGAGGAGTTTGGTGAGCAGATCGTTGCCGCCATCACATGCCAGCCTGGCGCACATGTCACTCTCGACACGATCCACGCTTTTCTGGAGCCACGATTGGCTCGTTTCAAAATACCCCGAAAACTTGATATTCACGAGGCCCTGCCCCGCCAGGAGAGTGGCAAAATCTACAAAGCCAAACTCCGCGCCCCGTATTGGGAAGACGCAGGACGCAAAGTATAAGAGACAAAATATAGGGGACGTAAAATGACTAATCAGGATGATTTGGAAACGAACAAAGCCTTTCTGGAAAAATGCCGACCCAAGCTGGCAGAACTGGAAACCATAAGGCTCGCAAAACTCAAGGCCTTTCAGTTCCGCAAGAAAATCGGCATCCCCTTGGGCGCGGTGCTTACGCCTTTTCTTGGCTTTTTCGATTACTGGCTCGTATTGCTCCAGCGCGGCAGTGACGATACCGCCGCTGGCATTTCGGTTGCGGGCCTGGGCGCCCTTTGGTGGTGGGTCACGTCGCCCAAACGCCAATATTCACGCGCTTATAAGAAAGATATCCTGCCAGATATTGCCCGCCTCTTTGGGAATTTCATCTATGATGTAAAGGGGAAAATCCCAATGGAAGCAATGAAACCCTCCAAAATTGTACCTAGCCACACGCAATACAAATCAGAGGATTTCTTTTCAGGCACCTATAAAGCCGTTCAAATTGATTTTTCCGAGATTCACCT
This sequence comes from uncultured Hyphomonas sp., assembly GCA_964443965.1. Lineage (GTDB taxonomy): Bacteria > Pseudomonadota > Alphaproteobacteria > Caulobacterales > Hyphomonadaceae > CALLCD01. The sequence continues at coordinate 25,440 of CAYUFN010000015.1, forward strand.
CAAACGAAAACAGGGCAAGAATAGCTATAAGACCGTTTTCAAAGGCTTGGCTATCCTACTCAGTCAGGGCACCAAACAGTTTCACGGCCACACCATAATGACCCAGGACAAGGGAAAGATTGGCAGCTGGTTCAAAGAGAAAACCTCCAACTTCAAACGCGCCGACCTTGTTGATCCAGAATTTGAAAAACTGTTTGATGTGTTTACCACAGATCAGGTTGAGGCGCGCTACCTGATCGATCCGCGCATTATCGAAAACCTAAAATCCCTTTATCACGAATATAACGGCAAACAGATGATGGTCGCTTTTTATGAAGACCATGTCCTGATTATGATTGGCAGCGATGTAAACCATTTCGAACCGGCAGACATCACAATTCCCGCCACCGACGAAGCCAGCCTCCTCGCCATGAAACGCGAAATCGAAGGTATCCTCTCGATCGTCGATCGCTTAGCACTCTATGATCCAAAGACAGCCAGACAAGCGGCTTGAGCGCGCGCACCTAACAATAGTTCGTGCCCCCAAAACGACCGACAATCAATCCCCGTCCATCCGAAGGGCTGCCACAAAGGCCTCTTGCGGAATTTCCACCTTGCCGAATTGGCGCATGCGCTTCTTGCCCGCTTTCTGCTTGTCGAGGAGTTTACGTTTCCGGCTGGCATCTCCGCCATAGCATTTGGCGGTCACATCCTTGCGCATCGCAGAGATGGTTTCGCGCGCGATGACCTTTGCGCCAATGGCCGCCTGCACCGGAATTTTGAACATCTGGCGCGGGATCAAATCTTTCAGCCGCTCGCACATTTGCCGCCCCCGGCTTTCCGCCCGGTCCCGGTGCACCAGCATTGAGAGCGCATCGACAGGCTCTTCATTCACAAGAATGCTCATCTTGACGAGGTTTTCTGCGCGATGCCCGACCAGCTCATAATCAAAACTCGCATAGCCTTTGGAAATACTCTTTAGACGGTCATAAAAATCAAACACCACTTCATTGAGTGGTAGCTCGTATTTCACCATCGCGCGCGTGCCAACATAGGTCATCTCTTTCTGGATGCCGCGCCGATCCTGACATAGCTTCAGCACACCGCCCAGATACTCATCAGGGGTGAAAATCGTAGCTTCAATCCATGGTTCACGGATCTCGGCCACCTTCACCACATCAGGCATATCGGAGGGGTTATGCAGCTCCATCTCCGTGCCATCGGTGAGGCTAATCTCATAAACCACGCTTGGCGCGGTGGCGATCAGATCGAGATCAAATTCGCGGCTCAGGCGCTCTTGAATAATCTCAAGATGCAAAAGCCCCAGAAACCCGCACCGAAACCCCATGCCGAGCGCCGCGCTGGTTTCCATTTCCCAGCTAAAGCTCGCATCATTCAGGCGCAGCTTGCCCATCGCCGCACGTAAATCGTCAAAGTCAGATGCATCCATCGGGAACAGACCACAAAACACAACTGGCTGGACATCCTTATAGCCAGGGAGCGCCTCTTGGCAGGGCTTTTTATCTTCAGTAATCGTATCACCGACTGAACAATCGGCCACATCCTTGATTGAGGCAACAAGGAAACCAACCTCACCCGGCCCCAGCGCATCAACGTTCACAGGCTTTGGCCCGAACACGCCAACATTATCTATTTCATAGGTACTTCCGGTTTTCATCATCCGGATTTTTTGCTTCTTCTTCAAGATGCCATCCATCACCCGCACGATGACAACAACACCAAGATAGGGATCATAATAAGCATCCACCAGCGACACTTTCAGCGGCGCCTCCGCATCTCCTTCTGGCGGGGCAGGCAAGCGCGTCACCACCGCTTCGAGCACGTCCTCAATCCCAAGCCCGGTTTTCGCCGATGTGTGCACAGCTTCAGTCGCGTCAAGCCCGATCACCTCTTCAATCTGTTCAGCCACGCGGTCGACATCAGCGGCGGGCAAATCAACCTTGTTGAGGACGGGCACAATTTCATGGTTCTGATCGATCGCCTGATACACATTGGCCAGCGTCTGCGCCTCAACGCCCTGAGAAGCATCGACCACAAGCAGCGAGCCCTCACACGCGGCCAGGCAACGCGACACTTCATAGGAAAAATCGACATGCCCGGGCGTATCCATCAGGTTGAGAACATAGCTCTCGCCATTCTGGGCTTTGTAATCCAGCCGCACCGTTTGGGCTTTGATCGTAATGCCCCGCTCTTTCTCAATATCCATATTGTCGAGCACCTGATCGGACATCTCCCGAACAGTTAGCCCCCCGCAGTGCTGGATCAGCCGATCGGCCAAAGTCGACTTGCCATGGTCAATATGGGCAATGATAGAAAAATTACGGATATTGTCGCGTGATATTGTCATAGGCGGGATATAACCTGCCTTTCAGGGATGGGGAAGCGGCAAAGTGTGCATCCTTAAATCTTGCCTGATACCCGAATCATAAATTTCGTACGCTTAATGCAAGCCAACGCTTAAGTAGAGACAGCCTGCTCGTCGCGCTCACCTGTGCGAATGCGGATGACACTATCCAGCCCGCGCACGAAGATCTTGCCGTCACCGATCGTATCCGTGTTTGCCGCGCCAATAATCGCCTCTGTCACGCGGTCAACGGCCTCATCAGAGCAAGCCACATCGACCTGCACCTTCGGCAAGAGGCGCACTTCATACTCCGCACCACGGTAAACTTCTGTTTTTCCCTGCTGGCGGCCATAGCCACGCACCTCTGAGACCGTCAGTCCTGAGGCACCCGCCTCGCTTAAAGCATCAATAACGGCGTCCAGACGGCTCGGCTTGAAGATTGCGGTAACTAATTTCATAGGGCTGAGCCTTCCACACAGGGTTATGTCTCTCTCTAGTGGCGCGCAGAGGCGCAGAGGTCAATCCTCGTTAGCGGCGATCATCACAACACAGCTGCCAAAAAATCCAGTTGCCCGCATTTCAGGCACTGCGCGCCAAACCTTTACGCGCCCGCACGGCCTTGATCGGCGAGAATGTTAGCTTTTCTCCTCCAGGATCAGCGTAAAGTCGCTTGGTCGCCTCCACCAGCACAGCCCCCCCCATTACGCGCGAAACCGTTTCGCCAACCTTCTCCCAGCCTTCGTGTAATGCCAGCACAGGGCCCCATCCGGTCGGCGGCATATGCAGCCCATGCGTCCAGGCCGTTGTCTGAAACTGTGCATCCTTCAAGAGCTGCGTCAGCTGCCCACGTGTCCAGGGACGCCCATGGCCAAACGGCGTTGATTCTGCACGTGCCCACAAGCCAAGTCGGTTTGATGCAATGACAATCAACTTCCCCTCCGGCGAAAGGCAGCGCCACAACTCCCCCAGCATCGCCGCAGGTGCATATGCCTCCTCCAACCCATGCAGCATGATGATCCGCGAGAACACCCCGTCACGAAACGGCAGCCTGTCTTCTTCAAGCAAAACTGTACTTGCCCCTTTCGGGCTCGCCGCCCAGCTTAGGCCACCTTGCGCAGCGGGCATCGCCGCAACCCGTATCTCTGCGCGCGCGCCTAGCCGATCGAGCAGCGGCGTTGCAAACCCCACGCCCAGCACCTGCTCACGCGCTAATTCCTTCCCCCACAGCGCCGCCACACGCTGGGCCAGCGTCTCAGCCGCCGCCTTGCCGAGCGGTGTCGCATAAAAATTTTGCAGGGCAACTACATCCTGACGCATCACATTCCCTATATTCGTGCCCTATGCTAGGTTCGCACCTGATCCTATATATCTAACTTACGGTACAAAACATGCTCCAGATACACCAATTTCCTTGCCTGTCTGATAATTATGGATACCTGATCCACGATCCGGCCACCGGAGAAACCGCCGCCATTGATACGCCAGACGCCGATGAATACCTCAAACAAGCCGCTGCCAAGGGCTGGACCATCACCCAGATATGGAACACCCACTGGCACCCGGACCATGCAGGCGGCAATCTCGCCATAAAAGACGCGACGGGCTGCACCATTACCGGCCCAAAAAACGAAGCCGACAAAATCCCCGGCATTGACCGCCCCGTGGCCACTGGCGACACAGTTGCACTTGGCACCATCTCTGCTGCCGTCATCGATGTCCCAGGCCACACGCTCGGCCATATCGCGTTTCACTTTGCCTCAGAAGCGGTTGCCTTTGTCGGCGATGCTGTCTTCGCGCTTGGCTGTGGCCGCGTGTTTGAGGGCACGCCTGCGATGATGTGGGAAAGCCTCTCCAAGCTCAAAGCCTTGCCAGCCGATACAACGCTCTACTGCGCACACGAATACACCGCCGCCAACGCCAAATTCGCCGTCACCATTGAGCCGGAGAATGCCGCCCTGCAAGCTTATGTCGCCGAGATCACCCAAAAGCGCTCGCAAGGCGAACCGACCGTACCCATGCCGCTGTCGCGCGAGCTAGACACAAACCCCTTCCTGCGCGCTGACAACCCGGCCCTGCAAACCGCCATGGGCCACACCGGAGACCCCGTCGCAACATTTGCAGAAATCCGTGGGCGGAAGGATCGGTTTTAGGGGTGCGAGCGGTCCGGCGTTTTACACCTATCGTCTTATAAGCCAAAAGAACGGAACATTGTATGTAGGCCATACCCATAATCTAAGTGAACGCGTCACTATGTGCAAAGCTGGACGTGGCGCGCAATCCCTGCCGCAGGGGCCAATAAAAACTGGCGCGAGGTATGATCCCCGCGCCAGCTCAATATTTAAACTACAGCCTAATTTAAAGGCGCTTGCGACATGTGAACAACTGTGCTTTCTTTTTACAGTGACCCGAGCAGAGCTGCGTTTGCTTATTGCACCCAATAATGGTGCAACTTGGACACACTGCATATGCGCTCGGTCTACGTTTCCCATGCGCAAGCGTTAGAAAGGCTTCCATATCATCAGGCGACAACGCCTCTTCG
>CAYUFN010000016.1:0-9692 GCA_964443965.1 uncultured Hyphomonas sp.
TTGCCCGAATGGACTCCGTGCCTTGTGCGCCTGTTGTCCATTGGATGATTTTGAGTGGGGTGTCAGTCATCTCTAAACCTGTTCGTAATTGGGTAGCGCCTGTCGCGGCCGAAATTCTTTGAGCCGACTTTTACGCCCGGCGGGGCCTGTCTGCGCTTGTATTCGGCAATGTAGAGCAAATGCTCGATGCGGCGTACTATTGCTTCATCGTGGCCACGCGCGAGCAGCTCATCAATATCAGCCTCCTGATCAACAAGGCCACGCAGGATATCGTCGAGCACTTCATAGGGCGGCAGGCTGTCATCATCGCGCTGGTCTTCGCGCAGCTCTGCACTTGGCGGCTTGGTGATGATCCGTTCCGGGATAACTTCACCAGAGGGCCCGAGCGCACCAGCCGGAACCGCGGTGTTACGCCATTTCGCAAGCTCGAAGACTTCGGTTTTATAAAAATCTTTCAACGCATTATAGCCGCCACACATGTCGCCATAAAGCGTGGCATAGCCCACCGCCATTTCGGATTTATTGCCGGTTGTGACGACCATATGTCCGAACTTATTGGAGAGCGCCATAAGGGTGACGGCGCGCAAACGAGACTGGATATTCTCTTCGGTCGTGTTCACTTCAGTGCCGGAAAACTGTGCAGATAGCATATCGTCAAGGGCCATAATCCCAGGCGCAATATTGATGCTCTCATACTGCACACCTAAAGCTTCAGAGCAGGCTTTAGCATCTTCAAGACTATGATAGGATGTATACTTGGAGGGCAGCATCACGCACCAGACCCGATCAGGCCCGAGCGCATCGACAGCAATCGCAGCTGTCAGTGCACTGTCTATACCGCCAGACATACCTAGCACGACACCTGGAAACTTGTTTTTGTTGACATAATCGCCAAGCCCCAGCATGGCGGCGCGATATTCAGCCTCCCAGCCGGTGCTATCAGGTGTACAGCTTTCGCCAAGGCCGATGAATCGCCCTGCTGCCGGATCATATGTCACCGTCTCTGCACCAGTTTCAAATTGCCCGACCAGACCACAGCGCGCGCTATGCGTTGAATTGGTCGCATAGGAAGCCCCGTCAAACACCAATTCATCCTGTCCGCCGACTTGATTGACGAAAAGGTATGGCAGCTCAAGGTCGCTCCAACGGTCAAACGCACCTGCACGCTCTTCTTGAATGCTCCGTCGCCAGGGGGATGCATTAGGAGCGATCAGAAGGTCTGCACCCGCAGCTTTGACTGCGCGCGGGACATCCTCAAACCAGAGGTCCTCACAAATCGCGATTCCAATATTTACACCCCTGTAAGGATAGGTCACATGTGCGCCATGTCCTGCATCAAACAGGCGTTTCTCGTCGAACACCCCGTAATTTGGCAAATGACGTTTAGCGTAGCGGGCCAGCAGACGCCCATCAGCAAGAAACGCTGCAGAATTATAAAGCTTACCGCCTTCAGCCCATGGCGAACCGATGATGAGGCCCGGTCCACTCGCAGTTAGGTGACTAAGCGCATCAACTGCAGCCATGCATTGATTGACCGCACTCGGCTTAAGCACAAGGTCTTCGGCTGGATACCCAAGCATAAAAAACTCACTCAGCACGACCAGGTCAGCGCCTACCGCCTTGCCTTCGGCCAGCGCTATTTCGGCAAGCCTCGTATTGCCCAAAATATCACCAACGACCGGATTTGCCTGAACGGCATATATTTTTAATCGATTTCCCATACTCCGCATGTAGGCAGTTTTGCCACAAGTGACAATCATCGCGAAGAGGTTGATAGTTTTGGTATGAGAGAAAAGCTTGATATCGCCGTGGCAGGCGCAGGCATTGGCGGACTAGCCACAGCAATATTTCTCGCCCGTGCAGGCCATACGGTCCACATTTTTGACCAGTTTGATGCCCCAAAACCCATCGGATCCGGGCTGATGCTTCAAAGGACGGGCCTAACCGTGCTTGAGCAATTGACGCTACGCGCAGATATAGATGCGCTGGGAAGCAAAATCGATCGCCTCTGGGGCCTTGTCAGTCAAACAGGTCGCCCGGTTCTGGATGTGCAATATAAGAAACTCTCCGCCAACCTCTACGGGCTGGGCTTACAACGCAGCGTCCTTTTTGACGCCTTATTGAGAAAAGCCAAAGCAAGTGGGGTCACACTGTCTCCCTCTACGAAAATTGTTTACGCCAGCGCACAGGATGGAACATTAAAAGTAGAATCCGGCGCGATGCTTGGCCCATTTGATCTGGTGATTGACGCCCTCGGGGTCCGATCACCGCTTACCCGGCAACCGAAAAAGGATCTTCCCTATGGCGCGCTCTGGACGACTTTACCTTGGCCCGAAGGGGGCTCATTTGAGTCGACAGCTCTCGAGCAGCGCTATGAAAAATCACACAAGATGGCAGGCGTTATGGCCTCAGGGCGAACACGACCGGGTGGGCCGACAAGCTTGACATATTTCTGGTCTATCCGCGGGGATCGTGAAGCGGCATGGCGTGCGGCATCGCTGGATGAATGGAAGGCAGAAGCAGAGGCACTATGGCCAGACACGCGCATCTTACTGGATCAGATAGATGATCACGACCAACTCACCTTTGCCCATTATCGCCACCGCACGCACCCTCACCCGGTTTCGGGCGCTAAGCTGGTCCACATTGGGGATGCTTGGCACGCTGCCTCGCCGCAACTGGGGCAAGGCGCAAATATGGCCTTGCTGGATGCATATGCCCTGGCCAAATCGCTAGAGGACAACGCTGAAATGAGCGATGCGTTGAAACAGTATAAACGCCTGCGCAGTTTTCATGTTTCAATTTACCAGTTAATGACCTGGTTGTTTACGCCCGTTTATCAGGGCGACAGTGACGTCTTACCTTTTTTGAGAGATAGGCTCGCCGCGCCGCTCAGCCGCGTATGGCCCGCGCCAAAATTTCTTGCCTCCATGGTCTCAGGTGCAATTGGATCACCCCTTAAGCAGCTTCATCTCGTAGCGCCCGCATAGCCAGCTTAACCTTCATGACACGTGCTTGCTTAGGCTTTCTGCCGTTGCGACAGCCCGAGCAGCTTCCTTGCCAGTGACCAAGGGAATTCCTTGCCCAAGACAGGCTTTGAAAAAAATCTCATCGGCCTCCATAAGCGGATCTGTCACCAAATTTTCCAGATTTTCTACAAGTTTATGTGGGGTCGTATTTTCGAGTGTTCGCGTGAGAAAATCAATTTTCACCCGTCCCGAGGCATATTTGACCTCCATATGGCGGTCCGCCTGTTTAGTGATGCGGCTTGCGTGCAACTTGACTTGCGTCTCTCCCATACGAAAAGAAGCAGACGCTTCATCATATTCGGCGCCCAGATAAGACAAAGCCTTACAGGCCATGTCCTCAACCGTTTCGCCCAGTAGGGCATGTGTCAGGTCAATATCGTGGATCATCAGATCCCAAATCACGCTCACGTCCAGTGATCGCCCTTTTTGGGGCGGCGGATTTGTGCGCACAATCTCCACACTTAATGGCCTCTCATTGATATCAAACAGACCAAATGCCCGGCAAACAACACGTTCTTGATGCCCAACCTGCAAGATACAGGTGTTTTGCTCAGCAAGAATGACAAGCCTATCTGCATGCTTTTGGTTTAATGCCAAAGGCTTCTCAACAAGCAGGTGGCATCCGCGTTTCAGCAGAGGTTCCGCTACGGTATAATGCAAGCTGGCCGGGCAAGCGACGATCACCGCATCACAATTGTCAGCCAGTTCATCAAGCGTTTCGTACCACATCACCTTGTGCTGTTCACAAAGCACCTTAGCGCGGGCATAATTTACATCAAAAATACCTTTAAAATCAGAATACTTTGACGTTTGCAGTTTTTGAGCATGGTATCCAGCAAACGATCCTGCCCCAACAAGCCCCACTTTTAAAACACTCGCCATGATGGCTCACACTCCACACGTCTTTAGCTTCCCTCTCACATATACATAAGCTGCAGCAAGCATCACACCTGCAAATCTTGTTCAAAGACTCTTGCGATTTCTTACAAGCTTGCCAGAACCGCTCGCATCCAATAGGCAGGCTGCAACGATAAGAAAACAGGTAGAAGGAATATCATTATGACAGCACTTACTTCCCGCGAATGGGCGCTTGCTTCCCGGCCCGTTGGTATGCCCGTAGCAGAAAACTTTCAAATGCTGACAAGTGAAGTTCCAGCGCCCGGCGAGGGTCAAATCCAGGTTCGCAATACATGGATGTCTGTTGACCCCTATATGCGTGGGCGCATGATGGATCGGGAAAGCTATGTCCCGCCTTTCCAGATCGGGGAAGTCATGCAAGGCCACACTGTTGGACATGTCACGGCTTCGGCACACCCTGATTATGCTGTTGGTGACCTTGTAAGTTCGATGGCTGGTTGGCGCGAAGCTTGGACAGCAGCTCCAGAAGCCGTATTGGCGCAAAAACTACCCGGCGGGTCAGGCTTGCCAGAAAGTGCGTTTCTTGGTGTTGCAGGTATGCCCGGTCTGACTGCCTATGCTGGTATTCTGCGCGTTGCAGAGCTGAAAGAGGGCGACACTGTTTTTGTCTCCGGGGCAGCAGGCGCTGTCGGGTCTGCTGTTGTGCAGATCGCAAAGATTAAGGGGTGCACAGTGATCGGTTCGGCTGGCGGCGCTGAAAAAGTGGCACTTGTGAAATCGCTTGGCGCAGACGCATGTGTCGATTATCGCGCAGCAGACAATTATGGTGAGCTGCTCGGCGCACTTCAGGGCGCTGCTCCTAAAGGTATCGACGTCTATTTTGATAATGTAGGTGGCGATCACTTGCAGGCAGCCATTGAACTTGCCAAGCCATTTGCGCGCATGGCAATTTGCGGCATGATTAGTCAGTATAATGATACCGAACCAACACCGGGGCCTAGCAATGCCATCCAAATCGTTGGCAAACAGCTTCAGATCCGTGGTTTTATCGTCTCAACACATGCCGATATGCAAGCCGACTTTATCAAGGATATCGCAACCTGGATCGCGGCTGGCCAGATGAAATTTGAAGAGACGGTTATGGACGGCATCACTGAAGCACCGAATGCTTTTATGGGCCTCTTTACAGGCAAGAACAAAGGCAAAATGCTGGTGAAACTCAGCTAGGGCTGGCCAGTATCTGCAAATCGGAGAAACGACGTGGCGGCTCTATTTGATGCCTATATTATGGTGGACTGGAGCGCTGCGTCCAAGCCGACAACCGGGCCTAATTCTATATGGATCGGTATCCTTGCAAAAGATGCCCGGCTGAAGTTTCAGTTTACAGCGGTCAATCCGGATACACGCCTTAAAGCTGTGAAACTGATCGAAGATTTGATTGCCAAGCTGAACCGGCGCGGTGATCGTGTTCTGCTCGGGTTTGACTTTTCAATGGGTTACCCATCTGGCACTGCTGCGGCCTTAGGGCTCGACACATCAAGCCAGCCTGAATGGCAGGCCATGCAAAGCTTCCTGGCATCCAAGCTTAAGGAAAAACCAGATAATGCGAATGCGCGTTTCGCAATTGCGGCTGGTATGAATTACAAGATCAGTGGCGGGGCATTCCCTTTTTGGGGGGCACCAGCCAGGGATCAGGTCAAAACACTTAGTGCCAAGAAAGGTGACTTTGAAAACAGCCTCCTGCCCGAATACAGGCTCACCGAAGAGCATCTTCGCAACACGATAAAAGCCAAACCAAAATCTGTCTGGCAATTGGCCTATACTGGCAGCGTGGGGAGCCAGTCTTTAACGGGTCTCCCTCATATCCATGGCCTTTTGAAAAACTTGCCGAAAGCCCGTTTCTGGCCGTTCCAGACCGGGCTGGCACCACAGAGTGAAGAGACCCTTGAAAACGTCCAGACGCTGATCGTGGAAATCTATCCTTCAGCACTGGAGGTAAAGCCTGCGAAAGGGGAAATAATTGACCGCGCCCAGGTGCGTACCATTGCCTATCACTATTGTGATATGGACAAGAAGAGTCGCTTAGGGGCCCTGTTTGGCCCGCCAGATTCCCTTGACGAGGGAAAAATTGCGCAAATTGAGGCCGAAGAGGGCTGGATTCTGCCAAAATAGCCCGTCAGCACTGGCTTTTTCATGTTCCCGTGTTACGAATCATGGCTGTTTAGTTCCAACGGCATTTCCGCCGTCACTTATGGAGAATGATAATGAACAAAGGTGATTTGACCAAAGCTGTTGCGTCTTCTGCTGGTCTTTCCAGCACTGCTGCTGCTGCTGCTGTAGATGCCGTCTTCGACGCTGTTGCAGGCGCAGTGAAAGCACGCGAATCTGTTGCAATTGCTGGCTTCGGCACTTTCAGCGCAAAAACACGTGCTGCACGTGAAGGCCGCAACCCTGCAACGGGGGAAAAAATCCAGATTAAAGAGAAAACCTCTGCTGCCTTTAAGCCCGCAACTGCGCTTAAAGACATCTAGGCAGAGACTATCAAGCCTTGTCTTGCAAATGGCGCGTCTCGGAAACGGGGCGCGCCATTTTCCATTCCAGCAAAGCCCATTGCGCCAACCCAGCCACCATAAGGGTGATTAATACTGCCTCCATCATACCTCGCGCGCCGCGATCAAGACTAAGCCCCATATAATAGCAAAGCGGTATCATCAGAACAAAGAATGATCCGATGTGTATGATGCTCGGTAACCAGACGACACCTTGCGCGCGCAACGCCATTGAAGCTGTTACCTGTAACCCGTCAAAGACGGTCGCCAAGGCCGCAAAGATCAATAGCGCCGCAACTGCAGGTGCCAATAATATGCCATCAATATTCGCTTTACGACTGACCAGGACGAGCGAGAGTTGGTCGTTAAAGAGATAAATGAGTAAAGCGCCCACACCCCCAACCAGAAATGTCGCTGCTACACCCAGGCGCGATGCGTCCTTGACCGACTGCATATCACCGCGTCCCACATGCTCAGCGACCCGCACACTTGTTGCAGAGGCAATTCCCATGAAGAACATAAAAACCAACCCCATCACCTGCGCTGCATACCCATAGACTGCATTGGCGGCCACGCTGATAAAAGCAGCGATGGCATATGTCAGGTTAAAACCACCCCATTCAGCTACATTAGAAACAGCCGTGCCACCGCCAACCGTCATCTGACGCCTGGCTTCTTCAGGAGCTGGCGCAGGGGATGCCTTTAAAGCGGGTGTTAGCCACACAGCAAAGCCGATAAGCGCGAGCGTAATTGCCCAACGAGAGCCAGTGGTCGCCCAAGCCACACCTTCTGCGCCCATTTGGGGCATCCCCCACCACCCTAACACCAAAGCCAGATCGAGCGCCAAGTTTATACCAACGCCCAGATAAGATGTAATCGTTACGAGCATAGGGCGGCGCAACGCCTCAAGATAGTAACTGCACACTGTGGAGATCATAAAACCCAATATGCTCAGCGATGCGATACGCGTGACAGCCGCAGTCTCGGCAATAAAGGCGTCTACGCTAAGGCCTGCCCCCATACTCTCAGCGGCATTCGGATTAATTTTTACAAATAAGAGCCATAAGAGCGCCTCTGCAAAGATATAAACGAGCACACCTAAGGTTATTCCGATGCCCGTTGCCCAAACCATGCCGCGACGAAAGATCCGCCCGCTGGCCGCCGCTTCGCCCCGGCCGACCATTTCAGATGTCAGCACCTGTACACCGAGCAGAATACCCATGCCAAACCCAAGCGAAATACCAAGCGGCAACCATGCATTCAGCACGAAAGCTAATTCATGCTCCTGCCCGTCCACCTGCCCAAGTACAATCGCATCCGTGATGCCCATCAGCATCCACGACAAGCGTGAGATCGCTATCGGGACCGATAGGCGCAGCAAGTCTATAATATCCGTGGTCCGCAACCAAGCGGGCCGTTCCCGCCTGGCCATGGCTTTTCCCTATCCGGCTTGGCGCAATACGCGCTTGCCTGTTTTCACTTCAGCTAGCTTTTCTGCCACAAGAAACGCGAGTTCAAGCGCTTGCTCACCATTTAGGCGAGGATCGCAATGTGTGTGGTATCTTGATGACAGGTCTTCTTCAGAAATCGCCTGTGCCCCGCCAAGGCATTCGGTCACATTCTGCCCTGTCATTTCAAAATGTACGCCACCTGGGTAACACCCTTCGCCAGAAACGACATCAATAAACTGGCGCACCTCTGTGAGAATACGATCGACCGGCCGTGTCTTAAAGCCAGTCCCGGCTTTTAGCGTGTTTCCATGCATTGGGTCACATGACCAAACCACTTCACGACCCGCCGCTTTCACAGCACGCACAAGCGGCACAAGACCGGCCTCCACGCCATCTGCGCCAAAGCGTGCGATCAAGGTTATGCGTCCGGCTTCATTGGCAGGGTTAAGCACATCCAGCGTTCGGAGAAGCTCATCAGGTTCCAGACCCGGCCCACATTTCATCCCGATCGGGTTTTCGACCCCTCTGAGGAACTCAACATGCGCTTCGTCAACGCTGCGTGTGCGGTGCCCAATCCAAAGCATGTGCGCTGAGGTATCGTACCAATCGCCAGTCGTTGAATCGACACGTGTCATCGCCTCCTCGAAGCCAAGGAGAAGTGCTTCATGGGAGGTGTAAACATCTACTTTAGACAGCTGCGGCACAGTATCTGAAGTTACGCCGCACGCTTCCATGAAGGTCAGGGCCTGGGAAATTTGGTCGGCCAATTCCTGATACCGCTCAGCAAGCGGTGACCGCTCAACAAAGCCAAGCATCCAACTGTGGACATTACGGATATCCGCATAGCCGCCTTGGGTAAACGCTCTGACAAGGTTCAAAGTCGCAGATGACTGAGAATAAGCCTGAATCAACCGCTCTGGGTTGGGGGTGCGTTCTTCAGGTGTAAAGCCCATCGCGTTGATATTGTCACCGCGATAGGATGGAAGCGTGACGCCATCTATCGTTTCAGTTGGCGAGGATCGCGGTTTCCCAAATTGCCCCGCCAGACGCCCAACTTTGACGACAGGCTTGGCAGCACCAAAAGTCAGCACAACAGCCATTTGCAGCATCACACGCAAAGTGTCGCGAATATTATCCGCACTGAACTCTTTAAAGCTTTCTGCGCAATCCCCGCCTTGAAGCAAAAATGCGTTGCCAGCCGCTACGTCAGCCAACTTGGCTTTTAAACGACGGGCCTCACCAGCAAAAACAAGTGGCGGAAACGCGCTGAGGCGTTTTTCGACAGCAGCCAACTGCGCCATATCCGGATAATCTTCAGGGATATGGCGGGCAGGTTTTGATCTCCAGGACGATGGTGTCCAACTCATGATGTACTCCAACAGGTTTTTCGCAGTGCAATATACTGAAAAACCAAAGAATGGCTATGGTTTTACCAACGCTGATTGCATAGACTTAATAAAGAATTGCTGGCCATGCGCGTGCGATTCGTATTTTGTTGAGTAGATCGTGTCTAAATTTGTGCATTTACAGAGCGAAGCGTCCTCCAAATGTCCCATGCTTTTATTACGCATAGCGCTGACCAGTTAGATAATTTACTGGGCCTCCATGAGGCTTTCAGGAATGCTGGCATTCCTGCGAAGTATGTGTCTGGAGGCGGCACTGACCGGGCAACTGCAAATGCACTGATTGATGAGGCAACCCTTATGGTTGTGCTCGTGTCTTACGATGCAATGCGTTCAAAATCTGTCAAAGCTGACATTCAGCGGGCGCGCGTGAACGGCACGCGTATCATCGCTGTACAAGCC
>CAYUFN010000016.1:9702-14179 GCA_964443965.1 uncultured Hyphomonas sp.
TATCGTTCAGGATGCACAGCGCGCCTATCGTCTTGGTTGCCCTGTTGTTGCGATCATGAACCTGAAGGGCGGGGTCGGCAAAACGACACTCACCTCCCAATTGGCGGCGGCTTATCAGGCTCGCAACAAGAACCGTGTTCTGATCATAGACTTTGATCCGCAGTATAATTTAACCCAGCTTTTTTATCCCGGCCCACATGCAGATGAAGCAATTGCGGCTGACCGATCTGTCATTTCCCTGTTTGAGAAAAGCCGTTTGCACAAGGCAGACCTCACCTCATCACCCGCAGATGGGTGGGGCGAACTGACCACTGAGCCATTCGCACCCGCCCCTCGCGAGGTGATAACACATAGCCTTCTGGGGGATACTCATCTAAAGGGGCGGCTCGACATCATCTTCGGGCAATTTGAAATTTCAAAGTACGCATTTTCGACAGATCAGAGCGGGCTGAAAGCTGTGCGCGAAAACTTTCTACGCACCATGGACCATTATCGCAGCCTCTATGATCTGATTATTCTAGACACAAACCCTAATGCAACATTTCTCACACGTTGCGCGCTGCAAGCGGCTGATCGGGTACTCGCGCCAATGTTTACAGATGTCTACTCGCTGCGCGGCGTGCGCTTGCTTAACAGGGTCATCAAGGATCAAACCGTTCCGGACCAACGCCCCGATATATCGGTCCTTTTCAATGCTGTTGAGCGCCGAGAGCAGTCTGACTTTGAGGCCGATACGCGCAATGGTGTTTTCGACGAACAAGTTGGATTTGCGCTTTCAAAGTCTTTGATGAGTGCGGCCTTGCCCAGAAGCCGACACTTCAACGTAAAGGTCAATGAAGATGACCCACCGATAAAACGTCTCCTCGTACACCATGGGCGCGGCGGCGGCTTACGGCACGTGCGAGAGGCTTTGTCCTCAGTTGCTGTTGAACTGGGAACACTTGTCTAGCTTGCTTTTGTACGCATGGTAACAAGCTCTTCTGCAATTGATGGGTGCAGCGCACATGTTCGATCAAAATCTTGCTTGGTTGCACCCATTTTGATGGCGATGCCCGCTGTTTGTATCATCTCTGCCGCATCGGGGCTGACAACATGAACCCCAACAACGCGTTGATCAGACTGGCGCACAACAAGCTTCATGAACACGCGCGCGCCGCCGCCGGTTATTGCATTTTTCATCGGATTAAAGCTTGTTTTGTAAATATCAAGCTCACCGTATTCCGCCCGTGCATCAGCCTCGCTTAACCCAACTGTGCCAACCTCAGGTTGGGTAAACACAGCTGTGGGAATATCACTATGATCAAACGCCCAGGGTTGCCCCCCAAATTCAGTGTCGGCAAAGGCATGGCCTTCACGAATAGCTACCGGCGTTAGTTGCACCCGGTCAGTGACATCACCAACAGCCCATATGTTTTCAACATTTGTCTTAGAGAACGTATCCACAATAACCGCGCCGTTCTTATCCAGCGCAATACCGGCCTTTTCGCAACCTAAACCGCCGGTATAAGGGGTTCGTCCTGTGGCCATCATTATGACCGAAGCGTCCAGAGCCTCACCCGTATCAAGGGTGAGCTTGTGCGGACTGCCATCTTTACCGCTATCATCAATGCGCACTGGGCTGGCATTTGTCACTACATTAATCCCGGCCTCAATGAGACCTTGATGGACATGATCTCGCACATCCTCATCAAATCCGCGTAGTACCTTGTCTTTGCGATAAACGAGCGTTGTCTTGGCGCCAAGTCCAGCAAAAACATGGGCAAATTCAACCGCAATGTATCCCCCACCTACGAATACGATGTGTTCTGGAAGCTCACGCAGATCAAAAATTTCATTTGAAGTAATCGTGCGCTCTACACCAGGTAGGTCAGCATCAGAAGGCGCCCAAGGCGCACCCCCAACAGCGATTAAAACTTTCTCAGCCGTGACTTTTTTTCCCGAAGGTTTAAGCACCAGCGTATGCGCATCAACAAATTCGGCGCGTTCTTCAAATACATTCACGCCAGCGCCTTTTTGACCTTTCATATAAAGCCCGGACAGTCGCGTGACCTCACCAGCAATCGCATTCATGCATGTCGCATGGTCATAGGCAATATTTTCAGCGGACCAGCCAAAGCCTTCAGCTGCCTTAAAATCTTTGGCATAGCTGCTGGCGTAAACCATTAGTTTTTTGGGAACGCAACCACGGATAACGCATGTGCCGCCCATCCGGTATTCTTCTGCCAAGCCAACTTTCGCACCGTAGCCAGCAGCAATACGTGCCGCGCGTACCCCACCAGAGCCGCCCCCAATCACAAACAAATCAAAATCATATGCCATATTCAAGTCTCCAGCTTTCACGCTTATGTTTCACGACTGAGCCGCATTGTATTGGGTTTTAGTATTCGAAAATTGTTGCGCCATCTCCACCACCAATAATCACGGTTCTGGCAAGTTCTATAAATAGGCCATGTTCAACAACACCTGGTACAGCAGACAGTCTTGCGGCTGTTGCCTCTGCATCAGGGATACGCTTGCAATGACAATCGAGAATAAAGTTTCCACCATCTGTGACCAATGGCTTATTATCTTCATTCATACGCAATTGGACTTTCGGTCGCTCAATTCCTGAAGCCACAAGCACATCAAAAACTTTCTTGGCTGTAATTGTGAATCCAAACTGTGTAACCTCCACTGGCAGCGGGAAAGCTCCAAGGCGCTCAACATGCTTCGTTGAGTCAGCAATCACGACCATATGGTCACTTGCATTGGCGATAATTTTTTCACGCAGCAAAGCTGCGCCTCCACCCTTGATCAGGTTTCCCAGTTCATCAACCTCATCGGCGCCATCTACAGTTAGATGGATTTGCTCAACTTGTTCGACATCCAGCAAAGGTACGCCATGCGCTTGTGCTAATCGGCGTGTTTGCTCGCTGGTTGGCACACCGCGCACAACCAGCCCATCGGCAACCTCGTCGGCTAACAGCTCAACAAAATGTTTAGCAGTTGAGCCTGTGCCCAGGCCCAGGGTCATGCCATCCTCAACAAACTCCATTGCCGCAATGGCAGCATTCCGCTTTTCCAGTTCACTTGCCATAGCGACTAGTCCTTCTTGTTTTTTCGTGCGGACATAATATCCCGAAACCGTTTGGCCCATCCAACTTTTTCTGTCTGTGTTCCACGCGCAAGTGCCAGCGCATTATCGGCGACATTTTTGGTAATCACACTTCCCGAACCAGTCATGGCCCCCTCGCCGATTTTCACTGGCGCAACGAGCGATGAGTTCGAGCCGATAAAGGCCCCTTCGCCGATTTCAGTTTTGTGTTTGAAGTAACCATCATAATTACAGAAAATTGTCCCCGCCCCGATATTCGCTTTCGCCCCAATATCGCCATCTCCCAGATAGGCAAGATGGTTGGCTTTGGCCCCTTCGCCGACAGTTGTTTTCTTTACTTCAACAAAGTTACCGATTTTTGACTTTGTTTTCAAAACTGCGCCGGGCCGCAACCTTGCATAAGGACCAACTTCACAATCCTTCCCGACATGTGCCCCTTCAAGGTGGCTAAAAGCGCGGATTCTTGCGCCGCTTTCAACTCGTACACCCGGGGCAAATACGACATTTGGTTCAATCGTTACATCCTGCGCGATCTCTGTGTCATGTGAAAAGAAAACTGTTTCTGGTGCCACAAGGCTGACCCCATTTGCCATGAACCTGGCCCGTGCACGGTTTTGGAAGATAGCCTCGGCAATTGCCAGGTCCTCACGCTTGTCACAGCCCATCAGGTCTTCCTCAGCACACGTCACAACAGAGCATGCCAATCCATCTTCGCGCGCAAGGCCAACAATATCTGTCAGATAGTACTCACCCTTGGCATTATTATTGGTCACACGTTTGAGCAGGGCAAACATTGTCTCGACTTTACCGGCCATAACACCAGAATTGCAAAGCTTAATCTCCAATTGTGCCGGCGTTGCCTCGCGCGCCTCGACAATCGCCTCAAGCCCACCACCACCAGCCGTGACAAGACGGCCATAAAGCGCAGGGTTTTCAGCTTCAAAGCCCAACACCCCAACGCCAGCCCCGGCCTGAAGTGTCTGGAACAAATCCTCAATCGCTTCTTTTGGAATATGCGGGCTATCGCCGTAAAGCACCACCACATCTCCTTCAAACCCGGCAAGCGCACCCTCTGCACAGGAAACGGCATGCCCAGTACCTAACGCCGGCGATTGCTCGGCCACCGCTTCATCCCCCAAGGCGTCGACAATGTGCGCACGGACCGGATGTCCTTCTGGCGAGATCACACAGATAATTGGCGAGCATCCCAGAGACTTGGCAAGCGCGATTGACCAATCAATTACAGGTCGACCGCCAACCGGGTGCAACACTTTGGATAAAGTTGACTTCATCCGGGTACTCATACCGGCCGCCAAAATAATCGCAGCGCGTTGATTCATCATTTACTTCCTCGCCTGATAATATGTGACGCCCTAAAACAAT
>CAYUFN010000016.1:14189-30028 GCA_964443965.1 uncultured Hyphomonas sp.
GTATTAGACGGTATCAGCCTTATATTCGACCTTGACGGCACCCTTGTAAACACCGCGCCGGACCTTCAGGCGACCCTTAATTACGTTTTAAAGAAGCATGGATATAACATTGTATCAAAAGATGTTTCTGAGAAACTTATTGGTAGCGGTGCCAAAGCCATGTTGCGTGCAGGGCTCACACAACAAGGGGTTACACTTGGTGATGAGAAAGTCGATCTGATGTTCGCAGATTTTCTGACACATTATGCTGAAAACATTGATGTCTACAGTGCCGCCTATCCTGGCTGTATCGCCTGTTTAGAGCGACTCAGTCGCGCTGGCGCAACTTTATCAGTCTGCACAAATAAGACGCAATCTCTTGCCGAACGCCTGTTGAACCGCCTTGGCTTGGCTGATCGGTTCGCAATCATAATTGGTGCCGATAGCGTGTCCAAATGCAAACCTGATGCTGGGCATATCTTAGCAACGCTTGCCGCGATAGATGGAGATCCAGGCAAGGCAATTATGATAGGTGATAGCCAAACAGACGAAAGGGCAGCCCTGAATGCAGGACTGCCCTTTATATTCGTACCGTTTGGTTACGGCCCAATTAGCGATGACGCATCAAGCCGTCATACGCTTGTAAAGTACGATCACCTGACTGCCGAATTGGTGATCAGTCTAGTGTCGCGTTAAGCTGCGTAGGTTTGTTCAGTATTGTCAGCATCATGTGAGGCAACATACCCACGGCGCGTTGTATTCTCTTCTGTAGCAGCCCGACGGCGTGGCATGCCGTTGACCATATTACTACGAATGTCTGTTCTGGCAGACCGCATCGCAGCTATGAAACAAGCATCTACCAAGTCTACATCGACATCGTATCCGCGCTCACTCCAATATTGTTCAATCTTCAGTTTAAGACGTTTCGCGCCGTCTTCATTACACCAGTCATTAGCCATTTTATACTCTCCAGGTTGCAATTAACAGGCAATACTTGCCCGAATACCTGTCCTTCTTATTACTTAGCGAACATTTTGTTCTTATACTGTCAGGTTGAAGGATTTACTTTGCGTCCGCAAGTTTAAATTTTGAGCAAAGTGATTATGGGTTTTTAGATGAACATCCATTCATTATGAATATATGTTCATCAGCGTTCACTCTATGAACAACTGGCCGCAATAGCAAAATGATCAGCAAAAAAACCTAAATAGCACACAAACTCGCTGTAATAGGCTATTCATGTAAAACTCAAGCAAGCAACAGATCCTATCAAGATTACTTGCGGGCTTAATAATAATGCATACCTGGTATGCAAAATTGCAAGCATGCCTACACCAGCGTCCATGCGATGCACACGACATGTTATCGTGTTATAGGTGTAAGCTGCACAATCGCGCACCAAAAAATAGCAGTGTTTACTGCTAAAACACACATACTTAATTGATAAATAGAAGAATTCTGCCGATTCGCCTTGCGTTGAGGCATAGAATTTTAGGGAGGTGTACCAGGCGTGCCCTGGGTAACCGTGATATCCAGCACGAATGGCACCAGCCCCGCATCCGGAGAAGGTGTCTCCGCGTCTTCAACAGGCAGCTGAGGTACAGTTGGTGTCAGAAACTCTGCGCCGACAGCTTGAGCGGCCAAAGAGCTGAATTGATCTCCCCGTCCGATTTCATCAATCGTCGTAAGCGGGTCAAACGTATCAGGGTCAATAATTTGAGAAGTCAGAGTCTGTAACTCCGCCTCAGCCCCTCCCTGTGTGCTTTGCTTTTTTGCATTTGCAGCTTCGGCGATTGCCTTTGAGGTCGCCTGACAAGCATCTGTCTCAAGACGCCCCCCATCACAAGGGTGATCACCTTTGACAGCATCAAAAGCATACTCCCCAACACCGCTTTGCGAATTCAATTGCTCAACGGTTAAGGCTTTATCCCATGGCTCTTTTATCTCAGCTTGGTTTTTGCGTTCAACTTGCCGAACTGTCAGGTCGTCACGTTCAATTTCATCTTCAGGGGATGAAATTATCAAACTTGGATCAAGCGAGGGACCATCAAGTTTTGCGGCTTTTTTGGCATGACTTGTCTGGCTGCATGCAGGCAAAATCATTACAAGACTGGCAAGACATACTTTTAACAATAATAACCGCATTCGCATTGTCCTTTTGTAAACCATATATCAGGATCCAGCTGAAGGCACCAAAAAACCACTCGCTGCATTGGTCTGATTAACGGTTATATCCTGATTACAAGCGGCTGTTGCGACACAGTCTTGAGTAATCGTGTATCCGGGCAAATTATCACCAATCTGATTAAGCGCGGCAGACAAGCCAACACCATTTTGGATCAGGGTTCCTGTATTCCCATTTCCATCCTGTGTAATGGTGGCCAGATTATCTGTCCCGGTCTGTTCGAGCAGCGCTGTGTTATCATTACCATACTGGTTGATGTAAGCTTGGTTCAGGCCACCGCTCTCTCCGTAGGCCTCAACTTGCTGTTCCAGCGTTGCCGTATTCCCATAGCCGGCCTGAAGGGCTGCACCATAATTCTGATAGGCCTCAGAATAAGCATTCACCTGATCAACGCTTAGCGCATTGCCGCTACCATAAACGACACCGAGAAAACCACTGGCCGTATCTTGCGCAACAGAGAAGTTATTCTCATCGCCTTCTATGTGAATCTCCGCATAAGCCCCGTCGCCGTCTTGCGTTATGGTGCCATCGATCCTGCCGTTACGGCTGCCAATGATATTGGCTGACACCGCAGTGCCCTGACCGTTCTGGGTAACCGTCGTTTTATTGTCATTGCCAGTCTGTGAAATAGCCACGTCTTGCTGCCCATGGGCAAGCTCAGCCAAGCTGGCACAAAGCACCAAAGCCGATAGCGCGCACATTGAGGTTCTCAAAACTGTCATAACAAGCATCCTCTTGTAAAAAAGAAAAGGTGCCCTCGGCCCGGACATCCGGGCCGAGGGCAAAAGTTGCACTCAATTACTGAGATACGTTAGCGTAATTGCCATTACCGTTTTGGATGATCAGAGCAGTGTTGTCATATGTTCCTGTCTGATCGATGAAACCATTGTTTCCATCACCATTTTGGAAGACAGATGCGGTGCTCCATACAGCGTCATACTGTGAGATGTTCGCATCGTTGAAATCACCCTCTTGGAGCAGGTGAGCTTCATTCGCATCACCATAAGCCTGAGTTATGCCAGCCCAGTTGTTGTTACCAACTTGCTCAACATAAGCGCTGGAGTTCCAGACAACTGTTTGTGTGATTTCAGCATTGTTGCCCTCACCACCATTTTGGAAAATAGCAGCCTCAGCATCATTTCCACCAACCTGTGAGATTGTCGCAGTGTTGTTTGTGGAAGAATCTGCAGTTTCACCTGCAACGCCTTGCACGATCAGAGCGTTCTTATCGCCACCAAATGTCTGGTCAATGGTCGCATTATTGTCATTTCCAAACTGGAAAGTGGTTGCAAAGAAGCCGCCGCCATTATTGTCTCTGATCTGTGTAGAGATCGCCGTATTACCGGACACTGGGTTAGCACCTGTACCCTGCTGGATCTCAATAATGTCAACACCTTCAAATGATGGGTCCAGCTTATCCTGAACGGCAGTTGCGCTGTTGCGCGGGCCATCAGTGCTGTCTGTTACACCATATTGTGTGATGAATGCGTCAGAGCCAATGCTATTCGTTTGGGCGATAAAGGCATCGTTATTGTTGCCATCCTGAATCGCATAAGCATCGTTGAAGGAACCATTCTCCTGAAGCACATCAGCAGTGTTGTTATCGCCACGCTGCTCAATTACAGCCTCTTGGCGGAAGCCAATCGTTTGGTTCGTAACAGCTGTGTTATCTGCGCCATTTTGGACGCTGACACTGTGTGAATCAATCTCAAAGTTTTGGGTAGATATTGTAGAGTTGTTTTCACCGGTCTGGTCGATCCAAATGCTTGAATATTCTACATTATCTTGCGTTGCTTCTGCAGAGTTACCCAAGTCTTCGCTATTTTGAAGAACACTGATCTGGCCACCCCAAACAGATGTTTGATCTGTGAAAGCAGTATTCAAATCGCCATTCTGTTCAACAGCTGATGTTGTGTTGTAAGCATCTGACTGGAAAGAAGTCGCGCTATTATCGTCGCCCTCCTGAATAATCGACAAGCTAGAGTCGACGGTCCCAATCTGCCAACTATCGGCAAAATTACCACTACCAACCTGGTTAACAACAGCGGCACTGTTTACAGCACCTTCCTGATTATTCAGACCAGCACCACCATAAACGTTGCCAGTGCCTTCCTGGTGAACTTCAACAGTTGAGTTGAACCCGCCAAGTTGACCGATATTTGCTGTGTTCTCTGAACCCGTTTGACCAATAATCGCAACATTTGCTGCAGCAGTTACGTCAAACTTGCTTGGCGCAGCTGAGTCAACCTGCACGATACCAGCAGTGTTTCCTGCTTCACCTTCAAGCACACCTGTCGAGTCCTGACGGATGTGAGCAAGACCATTACCGGATTCAGTTTGATCTACATCAGCTGTGTTGGCATCACCATCCTGCTGAATCAGACCCGTTTGGCCGACTTCACCTGAACCAAATAGCAATGCACGGTCAGCAAGTGGCTTAACGTCAGCATCCTCATGCGGCACAGCCTCATGGTTAAATTCTGGTGGCGCATCCTTGAAATCCGTTGGCTTTTCAATTGGCGTTACGTCCGCCATGGCTCCAAAGCTCATGGCAGCTGCAACAGCTGCAGATAATAGTAGTTTAGTACGCATTTTCATCTCCTGAGTTGCGCATGCCCGGTTTGGGCACTATTCTCTCAGGGTTCAGCATTATTGCTGAGCCCTATCCGAGGGAAAGTCCGGCAGCAGCGTCAAACTCTAACCGGGTTTTCCCTCACCTCCCCCCACAAGCGGCGCCTGCGGTATTGAGGTTTTTTGATGCCAACTCAGGAAACTTTCCCCCTAAGATCGACAACAAAATTACTATAGCGAACGATATTATGGTGGTGGTGGGGCAACCTCCTTATGCTCGCTGATAACGACACTTGACCGTGTATCCTCTGATGCATTGGCCAATAAAAGTCTTGAACGCGCATCCAGACCTTGAGCTGTCTGACTGCGGAGCAAGTTCTGTATAGCTTCATCAGACAACACAGCAGATGCAGTTTGTGTTTCAAGTTCGGAGCTCTGTAAGCTCACCTCAACAGCCTGATAAGCATCAGCAAGCGTCTGATTGATAAGTGTAGGTGGCGTTGTTTTGACGACATGCGCCTCTTGCTTTGCGGCAGGCTGATTAAGCTTGGATTGGCGAACAACCGGTTCTTGTCGAGCCGCTACAGAAGCAACCTGCTGCTGAACTATCTGCGGCTGCTGCGGCTTGGGCGCGCGTACTTTCTCTGTCACTGGCTCGGTCACAGGCTTTGCAGGCACCTGTCTTGCATCTCGGCGTGGAGCAGGCAGGGATGCCTTCGCAACATTTACGGTAGCCGCAGGTGCAGCTGATCCGGGAGCCTGTCGACGCGGTGCAGGTGCAACATTGGCACGCTGTGGGATCTGCTGTGTTAAACTTGCCGACTGACGGCGAGCCGCATTCGCAGCTGTTTGCATGCGCTGAATATCACGCTGTCTGGCCGCGTAAAATGCATCCGGCAGAATGCCGGCGAATTTATCCTTGGGCGCGCGCGCATATGTTGAACGATAATGCGCAATCGCCGCATGGCCGGCTTGATCGTCACCAAACTCCCACAAGCCAAGCTCGGCCCCCTCAACAATCATACCGTATACAGCTTTTTCAAAAGCCTGACGGACAGCCAAATGTCTTGGTTGGTTGAGTGTGAGCCCAGCTTCTGCCTCAAGCAACTCCTGAAAGGCAACAAACCTGAAAGCATTGCCTTGAGCAGCAACAGAAGCAACGCGTTGTTCTGATGAAATAGAGATCAAAACCTCACCAGTTTTCACACTCACAGCCCTGAGATAGACTGATACTGCATCTTCCCTGTACTGTGTGCTGCCACCGATGCCTAGGTATCTGGCACCAGCCCCACCTGTGACGGTGTTGGTATCATAACCTGTAATCGCGCCCTCAATCAAAACGCCCGCGAACTTCAAAGCAGGCAGCGCTTCTCTATTGAGTTCTGTCTCTCCAAGGTAACGCTTGCGCATGTCCAAAATAATTTGACGCTCGCGCAAAATATTTTGAAGGTTCTCGCGCTCAATGACGGAAAACCAACGGCGGTTTCCAGCATCCTGCAAGGCCTTGATCAAAATCGGTGTCGGCGCCTGAGTAACGGCCCGCGAGAGGTTTTGACCTCCGTCACTTTGCTTAAATGAACCCGTTTGGTCAGCAACGCCATACACGGCGATCGGGATACGTGATGTAGGTCCAGGCAACCATTTAAGTGTATGCTCGGTTACCGTCACAGGATTCAACTTGGCGTCGGCTAGCTTCATTTCTGGCTTAAAACCAGGTGTTGCGCAGGCTGCGAGGGAAACCCCAGCTAGCGCAAAACAGAAGACTCTAAGTTTCTTTTTCATATTTAGTCCTCGTACGCGTGGCCCAGATTAGGACCAGAGTCATCTAGTTTGCCGTGAAAAGCGGAAGAATGATTTCGGTTGTTGTTCCAGTTGTGGCATCGAAAATCGTAATTGTTACGCTGTCGAGCCCCCTCAAAAAGGTAATGGTTTGCCCGCTGAAACTGATTGTACCACTTTCTTGCGGGTTATCCCCGAAGATGGCGTCCGTTACATCACTGGCCAATCCTGATAGCAGGCGGCTCTCCAACTGGCGCAAGAAAATGTCAGCCTGCGTTTGCTGCATCGAGTCATCCTGAGGGGCTTCAAAATCGTTTTGCGCATTCGCGATACCTAGCAAATGAGCTGAGTTAAAAGGGTTACCACCAAAAGATGGATTGACGGGTGTATAAACAAGCTCTTGTGCGCTTGAGAGACTTTGCGGAGCAACCACAAAGATCGCCATCAGGCCGATTAATCTTAATTGCACCATGAGTGACTTTCCTTATCATTATAGTACGTGCCGTACTGAGTACGCTGGAATGTTAGCGTGTTGTAAAAACCAAGCATTTAAAAAGACTTTTGATGTTGTCGTGCTGCAGGCACGCGTTTTTATTTACTTCGCCAAAAGAATATCGTTTGCCGCCAGTATATAGTGACATTCAATACTTATAACGATGTCAGAAATAGGCCGCAGAGCAGCAGTTTGTTATCTTAAGCTTTTATGATGATCTCCCCCACACGCGTTATGTTTTTTGACCACATCGCTTCAAACCCAAGTCCTGCTACGCCACAGAGTGACGCATGTCCCACACGAACGAGTAAGCGCTTTGTAGTCGCTAGATAATGCAAACAGGTATCAGCAAGAAATCTGCCAAAAGTGACTGTTCTGAAATAGTGTAATAAATCAGTCGCATCGGGCAGGTCAGCGCTAACGATACGATTAGAGGGCACACGGCGGTGACTATGAGACGTCCCAAAAAGAGACTTCATGCGACCAAAAGCAGTCACCCTTATTAGCAAAGACCTCCCGCTTGGCAGAGGTTGCGTCCCAATCGATAACACCATCGTCCCCTAGCGTAGCATACTGCTACAGCACCTTTTCTTTTTGTTACCAGGTTTTCTTGTCCCAAAGTATTGATAGCACAAAAATAATGACTGGCAAGTAAAAAAAATAAACCCTCTATTAACCATGTCTGTCTTTCGAAAAACTAAAGAGTTCATGCATATCCACATATCGCATTGGCACAGTTGGGCAATTGCGTTAGATGCAGGCGCTCCATAATCGAAAGAGGCCAAAGCGTGACCAGTTTAACCCATCTTGACCGCCTGGAGGCGGAAAGTATTCATATCATGCGAGAGGTTGCGGCTGAAGCTGAGACCCCTGTAATGCTATATTCTGTGGGCAAGGATAGCGCCGTGATGCTGCACCTTGCTGTTAAGGCATTCTATCCGTCGCGACCGCCATTCCCCCTTATGCATGTTGATACAACCTGGAAATTTCGCGAAATGATCGAATTTCGTGACCGGATGGCTGAGCAGCTCGGCATGGAACTTATCGTACATAAAAACGAAGACGGTATCCGTGATAATGTTGGTCCATTTTCACATGGGTCCGCAATTCATACTGATATTATGAAAACACAAGCCCTCAAGCAGGCGCTTAACAAGTATAAGTTTGACGCCGCATTCGGCGGCGCGCGGCGCGACGAGGAGAAATCACGTGCCAAGGAAAGGGTTTTCTCATTCCGGTCAGCAGAGCATAGATGGGACCCGAAAAATCAACGGCCTGAGCTTTGGAACCTTTACAATGCGCGAATTAAACAGGGCGAGAGTATACGGGTATTCCCGCTTTCGAATTGGACTGAACTCGATATCTGGCAGTATATTCGCCGCGAAAAAATTGAAATTGTACCCTTATACTTTGCCAAAGAGCGTCCGGTTGTGGAATGGGAAGGCGCTCAGATCATGGTTGATGATGAACGCATGCCCGAAGAGATTCGCAAAACAGCTGTTATGAAATCCGTCCGCTTCCGTACACTTGGCTGCTACCCGCTGACCGGCGCTGTTGAGTCAAAAGCAGACACACTCGAAGATGTTATTCAGGAAATGCTCCTGACCACCTCCTCAGAAAGGCAGGGACGCGTAATTGACCGCGACCAGGCCGCCTCAATGGAGAAGAAGAAACAGGAGGGCTATTTCTAATGGCTCACATTGACGACCTTATCGCCGAAGATATTGGCGCTTACCTTGAAGCTCATGAGCAAAAATCATTGCTCCGTTTTATCACTTGCGGCTCTGTGGATGATGGCAAATCAACACTAATCGGACGCCTACTCTATGACTCGAAGATGATTCTTGAGGATCAACTCGAAGCGCTCGAACGTGATTCGAAGAAGTCAGGAACACAAGGCGATAATATTGATTTTGCCCTACTTGTTGATGGCCTTGCCGCAGAGCGCGAACAAGGCATCACGATTGATGTGGCTTATCGCTTCTTCTCAACACAAAAGCGCAAATTTATTGTCGCTGATACACCAGGGCATGAACAGTACACGCGCAACATGGCCACTGGTGCATCCACAGCCGATCTTGCGATCCTTCTAATTGATGCACGGCGCGGTGTACTTACCCAAACGCGCCGTCATGCCTTTATTGCCTCCTCTCTTGGAATTCGTCGTCTGGTGCTTGCCATTAATAAGATGGATTTGGTTGACTATGCTGAAGAGACATACCTTCGTATTCTTGCCGATTTCAAAGAATTCGCACGTGACCTGAACCCGGATATTGAAATCCAGGCTATCCCGCTGTCTGCTCTGGCTGGTGACAACATTACTGGCCCTCTTGGCAATACTGACTGGTATGATGGCCCCAGCTTGATGCACCATCTGGAAACAGTCAGCGTCGGCGATAAGCGCCGCGCCGCGCCTTTCCGTATGCCGATACAGTGGGTCAATCGGCCTAATCTGGATTTTCGCGGATTTTCCGGACAAGTCGCTGCCGGCACACTCAAACCCGGCGATCGCGTAAAAACACTCCCCAGCGCCAAGGAATCTACAGTCGATCGTATCGTAACCTATACTGGTGATCTTGATGAGGCTGTCCCCGGACAATCTGTTACAGTGACCCTTAAAGACGAGATAGACTCTTCTCGGGGCGATATCCTGGTTGCAGCAGATGCACCTGCTGAGGTCTCAGACCAATTCCAGACACGTATTCTCTGGATGTCAGACGACGCCATGCTGCCCGGTCGCCGTTATCTTTTGAAGATTGGGACAAAAACCGTGACAGCAACGGTCAACGCGCCAAAGTACGGTATTGATATTAATACGCTCAAAGAACGCCCTGCCAAGACGTTGGAGCTGAACGAAATCGGCGTTTGCACGCTCTCGCTCGACCAGCCGATTGCTTTTGATCCGTATGATTCGACGCGCGAAATGGGTGGCTTCATCCTGATTGACCGCCTTAGCAATAACACAGTCGGCATGGGCTTGATCGACTTTGCCCTTCGCCGGGCAGCTAACATTCACTGGCAGGCGGTTGATATTGATCGCAACGCTCACGCCGAACAAAAAAATCAGAAGCAAGCTGTGCTTTGGTTTACCGGCCTTTCAGGGTCGGGCAAGTCAACCATTGCCAATGCATTGCAAAAACGCCTTTTTGCAATGGGCAAGCACACCTACCTGCTTGACGGCGACAATGTTCGCCACGGTCTTAACCGTGACCTTGGCTTTACAGACGCGGATCGTGTGGAGAATATCCGCCGGGTCGCCAATGTTGCCAAGCTTATGTCGAATGCTGGCTTAATAACGCTGGTCTCATTTATATCTCCTTTCCGTTCAGAACGCCGTATGGCGCGTAATCTGATGGAGGATGGTGAGTATGTAGAGATCTTTGTCGACACACCGCTGGATGTTGCCGAACAACGCGATGTCAAAGGTCTCTACAAGAAGGCTCGTGCTGGTGAAATCAAGAACTTCACAGGTATAGATAGCCCATATGAAGCGCCTAACAATGCTGAAATCCGTATTGATACGGTCGATATTTCACCTGAAGACGCAGCTGAAGAAATTATAAAATGGATGACGGATAAAGGCTTCTTTGCCGTATAATCCCGATAGGTTTAACAGTTAGGCGACTGCGCGAGTAGATAGCCTGACTGTTAAACGATTTGTCATTGGCATTGCTTATCGGCCAGTTCCTCACGCCCGGTATCCTTCGAGGTACAATATTATCGCAGCTGCTACATTGGCGGCCGTTTCAAATACACTGTCGGCCCACACACCTTCATATATGCAAGCGACACGTTTGTGCATTCAAACACCGGGCCAGACATAGAGATGATTTAGAAGGCAAGGTCTTTTCCGGTCTTCGCCAGCTTGTGTACAGTGCAGGTCATATTTTCCGGCATCGGTTGCGTCATCTCGTAAAGGCGCTCATAGCGGGAATCAGCGATCCGCCATTTGCCATCTGCCTCTTTAACATATTGATCCATATATTCAGACGCACCGCTAATGATCATGCGGTGGTTTAAGTCATGATACACGTCTTGCAGGCTCCATTGCCCCTTGGCCGTCGTGTCACTAAGCAATTCAATCATCGGGTGATGCACCTGATGTGATGTGGCCGCCTTGGAGTGAAACGAGGTCCCCATAAATTCGATAATCGCCGCACGTCCAGTTTGCTCTACGGTATAAATGCCGCCCTCAAACTTGATATAAGCATTTTCAGTCAGGCAATCACCTAAAGTTTGCGTATCGCCAGTATCCAATGCACGTACATAACGGTATTTTAGCTGCTTAATCTCTTCAATGGCTTGCAAGTTGACACTCATGATCCTGGTGGGCTCCTTTGTTTGTTTCTCCGCTAGCCAGCATGCCTGAAAAGCAATAGCAAGCTCACAATATGATGTTTAACAATTCTGCAAGATTAAGCTTATAAAAGCGCTTGCTCTTGGCAGATTGTAGTCGTATATGACCGCACAGTGCCCCTATAGCTCAGCTGGTAGAGCAATTGATTTGTAATCAATAGGTCCGCGGTTCGAGTCCGTGTGGGGGCACCATTTTCCTTATAGGAGACCTGCCAACATGTCTCAACGGAGTTGCGTGAGTGGTTCCGGCTAGTCAGTTTCCCCTGGTTTGCGAAGCATACACTGAACGCACGTCTGAGCGGCGTCAAAATATGTGGCTAACTAGATCGGAAAATAGAAATCCCAGCTTGGTAATGACTGATCAGGGAACTATTATGCCTCCAACTCATTTTACCTTGAGCTAATCGGCCTTGGTGCAAATAGAATTGAGAGAGGCTTAAGATGGCAAATAAACCCAGAAACGTTGCCATTATCGGTTTGGGCACATTTGGCATATCGGTCGCCCGGGAGTTGACCCGCATGGGCGATAACGTCTTGGGTATTGACGATAATCCGGCAAGTGTGAGTATGATTTGCGACGAAATCAAATCCTCTATTGAAGCTGATGCTACAGACGAAAAAGCTCTCTCTCAATGCGCTCTGGAAACCTATGATGCAGTGCTCGTCTCTATAGGAGAAAATACTGAGGCGAGCATCCTCGCCGCCATGAATGTCATGGAACTTGGTTGTCAACAGGTTTGGGTTAAAGCTCAAACTGAAACACAAAGAAAGATTCTGAAAGCCATCGGTGTGCATCACATTGTTCTGCCAGAGCAGCGCTTTGGAACTCAGATAGCTCAGAGTATTCACAATCCTCAAGTCGAAGACTTTATGTCACTGGGGGATGGTCAGTATATTGTAATTATGAAAATCCACAGTGCACATGAAGGAAAATCATTGACTGATTTAAACCTTGGACAATCTTATGATCTCTCTTGTGTGGGTATTTTCGCAAATACGACGTTTATCAACCCGGCTGAGTATTCAGAACCTCTAAAAGAAAGCGATAAGCTCGTGCTGGTTGGTACGCGCGGCGAGCTTCGCAAGTTCGCTGACCTGAATTAGCCGCTCGTGAGACGTCTGCTCAACCTTCCAGCACCAGCACTCTTAGTGCTTTTGTATCTCTCCTGGATAATGATAGGGGCAATCTTGTTATTGCTCCCAATTGCCTCACAGCAACCCATAACGTGGTCAGACGCATTCTTCACTGCAACATCTGCAGTGACGGTGACAGGCCTGGCTGTTGTTGATACGGGAGCAGCCTTCTCGCCCTTCGGGCAAGGCATCATTATGCTTCTTATTCAATTAGGTGGTATGGGGTTGATGACGTTTGCCGTTATTGTGCTGTCATCTTTGGGCATGCAAATTGGCCTCACGCAGAGACAGTTTCTCAGAGAAGAGATGGGACTATCCTCATTAGGAGGGCTTATCGATATCGTAAGGGTCGTGTTTAAGGTCGTCTTCGTTTGCGAAGTGGTCGGCCTGATCATTCTAGCAACAGTATTTGTGCCAGAATTTGGATGGCGTGAAGGCCTATGGCAGTCTGCATTTCACTCAATATCAGCCTTTAATAATGCCGGGTTTTCACTCTTCTCAGACAGCCTCATGGGCTATGTTGATCATGCGACCATTATTTATACAATCTCTGTCCAATTCATTATAGCAGGGCTCGGTTTCGCTGTGATGTCTGACATCCTCATTTATGGAAAGTGGCAGAAATACTCATTGCACACACGGCTTATGTTAGCAGGTACACTTGCCCTAATTGCTGTTTCCTGTCTTGGATATGGCGTGTTGGAGTGGAATAATCCTGCGACGCTCGCAGGACTAAATTCTCTACCTGAGAAAATAAACGCTATTTGGTTTGAAGCCGTTACGCCGCGTACAGCGGGCTTCAATGTCATGAATACGGCAGCCATGAATGATAGCACAACACTCATGACAATGGTTTTGATGGTCATAGGCGGTGGCAGCACTTCGACGGCGGGCGGAATAAAAGTAACAACCGCTGTTGTCTTATTATTAGCGACGATTGCGTTCTTTCGGAATTCAGGAAAAATGAATGCTTTTGGATATAGTATTGGTCTTCAACAGGGACTGAAGGTTATGGCCCTTTTAACCATCAGTCTTTTTGTTATTCTGACAGGACTCTTCTTAATTTTAGCAACACATGACATAGATTTTCTGATCGCTGCCTTTGAAGTGACCTCTGCATTTGGAACAGTTGGGTTGAGCCAAGGGGCAACAGGAGAACTCAATGATTTTGGGCGCGCTATCATCTGTTTGATTATGTTTCTTGGGCGTTTGGGACCTCTAACACTCGGCTTCTTTTTAGCCTCCAAGACTATGCCCAGGATAAAGTATCCAGAAGGATCAATTTTCTTGGGGTAAGGCGTTCAATTGATTAAACCTCCGTATACGCGCAAAAAGGCTATTCATCAAAGCCAAAAGCACTGTTCCACAAGATAGATTATTTCTAAGCTGCAAAATTTTAAATGACTGATTTTACCTGCAAAACAGAAAACTCATTGAGAAATGCGGACGTCGAAAGCAACTGTCCCAAGGCTGCCAGGAGCAACACTACCCGTGCATACCCATTTTAAGACGCCCTCATAGCCCTGTGTAGGTGCAGCCGGGTCACTTAGTGAACAACTAACCCCATCCGGCTCAATCACCACTGATGGCGCTGTAATTGCCAAGCGAGAATAAGCAGGTGTAATATCCGCGATCTCCAGACTGTCGACAGGGGTTGAGCCAGTAACTTCGAATACGATGCGATAAGTCAACACATCGCCTGGTGCTCCGGTGTTGGCAAGACTAAAGCCCGTACCAAGGAGCACATCACACGCGCCTATAGTCGTGTTACAAACCTCTTTTGTAAGTGTAAGGTTTCCACCATTACTAATCGTCACACGATCAGAATTCGTCAGCACCTCAGGGTTCAGGGCAGTGTTGAAGTCAGGCGCAAGTCCTGTATAGACCGCGCTGGCTTCAAGGTCATAGTCCAGGGTTGCCCCACTGGCGGCATTTAAGTCTGAAACAACGCGCACCAACACACACACCTGGTCCCCGGCAGCAACAAATACGCTTGCGCTAATAGGCACACCACCAGAATCTAACGCGCCGTCACAATCATCATCGGAGAACAAAGTTGCCGTGAACGTTGAGTCAACAGACTGGGTCACATTTTCCAATGCAAAACTTACCTCCATGGCCGTTTCAGCACTGAACGTATGGGCGATGGCAGTCGTTCCGCTAGGACCAATCGCTCGCGTCTGATCTTCAGTCAGGCGCGGTTGCTCAACAATGCCAAAATTAAGACCTGCAAATATATCGCCAGCATTTGGAGTAAATATGAACACGCCATTTGTGGGGTCTACCTCGGCCAGCGGAAAGGTTGATCTGTTTGAAACAAGCACTGTTCGGCTAGGCGTGATCATGCGCACAGCCGTCAGCACGCCATTTTGTTCAGGCGGGAGATTGAGTGCATACGTCCCGTCGCCTGATGTTTGGCTTGTTGCAACTACATTACCTGTTACAATATCTACGGCTTCAACAGTCACTTCCCCTTTAGGAAATTCATCGCCCTGTAACAGGCCATCATGGGCAGTCGCGCCAGCTCCACTGCCATTATCCAGGAACACCGTGCCGCTAACAATTGCCTGATCAAGTGCTCCGGTCACCGTTACAGATGTTAATGCGGGCGTGCTGGTGAAAGTTGCATCACTCACTGATAGAGCGAAATTTCGAGTGCCTTCTGTTGGTTCATCTGAAGCATGAATATAAGTGGTCCCCCGCAACAGCTCATCGAGTGCGTTTTGCGGCATAGGTGTCGCTGCACCTGCATCATTGGTAATCGTAAAGATCCCAGTTGTGGCATTATAATCTATCTGGAAATCGGTCCCATTCACAGTGACAGCGTTTAGCGCATCGCTTGCAAGGGGAATTTCCACGCCAGAAAAATTTAGAGACTCATCATCACCGTCAAGAATAGTCGGCAGGTCTACAACAATTGTGAAGGTTATGAGGTCAGCCTCCCGCACATCAGATATATCCGCATCAGTATCTGCGATCGCCACTGGACCTGATCCAATGGCATTTCCACCTGCCTCAAACCCGTCTTCAACAAAGGCGGTCGGACCAAAGTCACGGTCACTATCACCAACAATCGAGTTGAGGTCGATGATCGGTGGAAAGTCCAGGGCCGCATCCTGGCACAGTGCGCCACCTCCATCATTAATGCCAGAAGGCGGCACAGGGCTAATAAAGGTTCCCGCCCCCGTGCCCAAGTCAAACTGGAAAACACCCTGTCCATCATTATAGCTTCCCAGTATACGGCCAGCGCTATCGCCATAGACGGCACCAACAACTGCCGAGGTCGCGATACCTGTCGGGCCGACGGTAGACGCTGTGCCCGACTGTATATCAATTTCGATC
>CAYUFN010000016.1:30038-30252 GCA_964443965.1 uncultured Hyphomonas sp.
GCGTTACCGTATAGAATGTGTCGCTTATGGGATTATATCCAATGTCAGCAGCGACATTCGCTGGAAAACTACCAATGCCAGACAAACTATGCGTCGCCACAACGCTACGCGTCGTTATATCAATGGTGTAAAGCGGTTGATCGAGCAAGACCTCCGCGATCACATACTGGCCTGCTCCATTGAAGTCGCCAGAAATGTAACTGCCGCTACCAGT
>CAYUFN010000017.1:0-10903 GCA_964443965.1 uncultured Hyphomonas sp.
CATAGAGCTTGCCGTTCACGGCAGCTGCGGCGAGCCCGCCTTGCGCTTGGGGCATGGGCGCTGCGTTCCGCCAGCGGTCTTCGGTATGGTCGTAAACTTCATGCGTGGCGACATTGCCCCCGCCCACTGTGCGCCCGCCGACGACATGGAGATTGCCGTTGATAACATCCCCGGCGGCTGAGTTGCGCTTGGTGAGACAGGGCGCGGCGGTTTCCCATTGGCCGTCGAGGCTCGTCAGGACGAAATGATGATCGGTGTCGATATGGTCGTTCCAGTTCGCGTTAGCTTCGCCTTTTGGTGTACGCCCGCCCGCAAGATGCAGCGCGCCATCGCCAAGCACGCCGACAACGGCTTCGGCGCAGGGGGCCGGGAGGGTTGGGGCTTCAGTCCATGGAATGACACCACTGCCAGTCAATTCCCAAACAGATGATTGCATTGTCCATCCAATTGATGATGGTTGACTTTCGAACCCTCCAATTGCGAGTAGCTTCCTAAAGCTAGGGTCTACAGGGAAGCTAGCAAGGTGCGGGTGGTGGCGTGGAGATGGTAGAGATGTGCTCTCCTGCCATCCTTCTTGGTCAGGCTTCCATTGGTAACGGGCCTCCGTTGGCCCTGTAATCCGACCATTTTCAGCAACAAAACCGCCTGCCAGATGGATCGCTCCATCATGAGCACAGGGATATATTTCCTGTACTGGAAATGGGAGTGGCACACCTTGCGACCACGCGCTTCCGGAAGTGGGAGCTTGGACAGAGGGTGAAGTCCGAGAAAATTCAGTATTATCAGTGCATGAGGCGGCAAATCCGGCGGCGGTGAGGGCGAGGGCGTGGCGGCGGGTGATGTGGTTTTTCATGGGGCTTACTCTAAGCATAAATTTGATCTGCTGAAACCCTGAAAATAAAGCGATTTGGCCTTTGTGACAGGTGTGTGAAGTGCTAGGTATTGGGTCTAAAATTCACCTGCGCGATTCTTGTTAAATCGCCGCAACATTGTGAGGCGCATTTGAGCGACGACAACACAACCGATGAAACCCCGGATATTCCGGAACCGCCCCACGAAGAGGGCATAGATCCAATCAATATTGAGGACGAGCTGAAGCGCTCCTACCTTGATTATGCGATGAGCGTAATTGTCTCGCGTGCATTGCCGGATGTGCGTGACGGGTTGAAGCCCGTGCACCGCCGTATCCTTTATGCGATGCAGGAAGGCGGCTATACGCCTGACAAGAAATATCGCAAATCGGCCGCGATTGTCGGCGATGTGATGGGCAAGTATCACCCCCATGGTGACAGCGCGATTTATGACGCGCTCGTGCGGCTGGCGCAGCCGCATTCCATGTCGCTTATGCTGGTTGATGGGCAGGGGAATTTCGGTTCGATCGATAATGATCCCCCCGCTGCGATGCGCTATACAGAAAGCCGCATGGCCAAAGCCGCGCAATATTTGCTGGCTGACATCAATAAAGATACGGTCGATTTCCAGCCCAACTATGATGACAGCGTGCA
This sequence comes from uncultured Hyphomonas sp., assembly GCA_964443965.1. Lineage (GTDB taxonomy): Bacteria > Pseudomonadota > Alphaproteobacteria > Caulobacterales > Hyphomonadaceae > CALLCD01. The sequence goes on from CAYUFN010000017.1 coordinate 1,506, forward strand.
AGAGCCGACGGTTCTGCCTGCAAAATTTCCTAATCTCTTGGTCAATGGCGGCGCGGGCATCGCGGTTGGCATGGCGACGAATATTCCGCCGCACAATCTGGGCGAGGTGGTTGATGCGACCCTTGCCATGATTGAAGATCCGGCGATTGACGATGAATCACTGCTTGAAATCGTTCCCGGTCCTGATTTTCCTACCGGCGCCTTGATCATGGGTCATGCGGCTTCCCGCAAGGCGCTACTTGAAGGTCGCGGTTCTGTTATCATGCGCGCGCGAACTGAGATTGAAGTCGGGAAGAATGATCGCGAAAAAATTATTGTAACCGAAATTCCTTATCAGGTGAACAAGGCTGCGATGGTGCAGAAAATTGCTGAGCTTGTGCGCGAAAAGCGTGTTGAGGGTATTTCCGATCTGCGGGATGAGAGTGATCGACACGGTGTACGTGTTGTTATCGAGATAAAGAAAGATGCAAGCGGTGATGTGGTGCTCAATCAGCTCTTCCGTTACTCGCAGCTTCAAACATCTTTTCCTGTGAATATGCTTGCGCTAAATGGCGGGCGCCCGGAGATGATGACATTGCGCAAAGTGTTGCAGTGCTTCATCTCCTTCCGTGAGGAAGTGGTCGCCAGACGGACCAAGTTTGAGCTGAATAAGGCCCGTGATCGTGCGCACAATTTGGTTGGTCTTGCGCTGGCTGTTGCTAATATTGACGAAGTCATTCGTATCATTCGGTATTCGCCGGACCCTCAAACTGCGCGCGAGCGTTTGCTTGAGAAGGCCTGGCCGGCCGCAGATATGCGTGCCATGATCGAACTTATTGCTGATCGACGGACCAAATTTGATGATGAAGGCGCAATCCGTCTGTCTGATGAACAGGCGCGTCAAATTCTAGAGCTTCGGCTGCATCGCCTGACGGCGCTTGGACGCGATGAAATTGGCGATGAGGCCAAAGGGCTCGCCAAGAAAATTGCTGACTATCTCGATATCCTCTCTTCTCGCCCACGTGTCATGGAGATCATCAAGGGTGAACTGTCCGAAGTGCGTGAAAAATTTGCTGTGCCGCGCCGATCTGAGTTTGCCTTTGGCGGCATGGACATGGAGGATGAGGACCTCATTGAGCGTGAGGACATGGTCGTCACCTTTACGCATGGCGGTTACGTCAAGCGCACGCCGCTGACCACTTATCGCACGCAGCATCGCGGCGGCAAGGGCCGTTCAGGCATGAAGATGAAGGACGATGACTTTGTGACACGCCTTTACTCGGCTAATACGCACACGGAGATGTTGTTCTTCTCCTCTGACGGTATGGTTTACAAGGAGAAAGTCTGGCGTCTGCCTATGGGCTCGCCGCAATCGCGCGGCAAGGCTTTGGTAAACATGTTCCCGCTGGGCAAGGATGAGCGCATTACATCAGTTATGCCGCTGCCTGACAGCGAGGAAGAGCGGAACGAGATGGACATCATCTTCGCGACAAGGCGCGGCGGTATTCGGCGAAATAAACTTTCAGACTTTGTTCGTGTAAACCGCAATGGCAAAATCGCTATGAAGCCTGATGAGGGTGATGGTATTGTTGCTGTCGAGATCTGTTCTGAGAAGGATGATATTCTTCTAACGACTGCACTGGCCCAGTGCATTCGTTTTAAAGTGACAGATGTGCGTGTCTTTAGCGGGCGTACCTCAAGCGGCGTTCGAGGCATCCGGCTTGGTGAGAGCGACACAGTCATATCCATGGCTATATTGCGTCATGTGGATGTGACGCCTGCCGAGGCACGCGCCTATCTTAAACATGCCACAGCAATGCGTCGCGCTGCTGATAGCGAAGCAGAAGATGAGTTAGAGGGTGAAGAAGCCAGCACCGCTGAGGATGACGATACTGCACTCAGCGCCGAACGAATTGCCCAACTTGGCGCAGCTGAGCAGCTTATTCTAACCATTACCAGTAATGGTATGGGCAAGCGCGCCTCTGCTTATGATTACAGGGTAACGGGTCGTGGCGGAAAGGGTCTGATTGCACATCGTATTAACAAGCAGCAGAAACTTGTTGCATCATTTCCCGTTGAAGAAAGCGATCAGGTCATGCTTGTGACTGATGCGGGGCAATTAATTCGCACGCAAGTAGAACAAATTCGTCAGGCTGGGCGCTCTACTGCAGGTGTTTGGGTTCTGCGCACGGCTCAGGATGAGACGGTTGTATCTGTTGAGCGTCTGGCTGAACAAGAAGAAGATGAAGACGTGGCAAGTGCGGAAATCGTTGCACAGGGGAGTGGCGCTGAAGCAGAAGACGGTATTAACAGGGGAAACGACGCGGGTGAGGCGGAAACTTAGGCTTTATTTTCATTACAAATTCGCAATTAGGAGACTAGTATTTTGGAACGCATTGGCATGTATCCTGGAACCTTCGACCCGGTAACGATGGGGCATTTGGATATCATTTCACGCGCTCTGAAGCTCTACGACAGGCTGATTATTGGCGTTGCGGTTAATGAAGCTAAACGCCCCTTATTTAGCCTGGAAGAGCGCGTGGCTACTGTTGAACGTGAGGTTGCCAAGTTAGCAGGTAAAGGAAAAGCTACAGTTGTTGTGAAACCTTTTCGCGGTTTGCTGATGCACTTTGCTGAGGCGTGCGAGGCAGGGTCGATCGTGCGCGGTTTGCGCGCTGTGTCTGATTTTGAGTATGAGTTTCAGATGGCCAGTATGAACGAGCAACTGAATCCAGATATTGAAACTGTCTTCTTAATGGCTGATGTTAAGCATCAGGCCGTGGCCTCACGGCTTGTAAAGGAAATTGCGAAACTTGGGGGCGATGTATCGTCATTTGTGACGGCGGATGTCAAACAGGAATTGCTGGAGAAATTTAAGTGAAAACCATTTTAGTAAAGTCTATATCCACGGCTCTTTTGAGCGCACTGTGCCTCACAGCAGGCCTTGCTTTGGCGCAAGATGAGGACGTTATCATTTCCTCGGTAACGGCCGAACAGGCAAAAGCTGATCCTGCGAATTGGCGCCAGGTAGAGCCTGAAAATTTAATTGTCTTCGAAACGACTAAAGGCCGGGTTATTATTGAAACCTTTCCAGAGATCGCCCCAAGGCATGTGACCCAGTTCACAGCGATTACGCGTTCCGGTGATTATGACGGCACAGCCTTTCACCGTGTCATTGATGGCTTCATGGCCCAAGGCGGTGATATTTTTGCGCTGCACGTGCGTGAAAGCGGGTTACCAGATATACAAGCCGAATTCACCTTTCGGCGCGACCCGGAACAAATGCCGTTTGACATGATTGGGGATGAAACTATCAGCGCTGATGGATATTATAAGGGATTGCCGATACGTACGCAGTCTAGCTGGCTTGCCGATCTCTCTGCTGATGGTCTCGTGGAAAGCCACGTTCCTCATTGCAAGGGTGTTGTTTCCACTGCGCGGCTTGGCAATGATGAAAATAGCGGAAACTCTCAATTCTTTCTCATGCGCGCACGCAGCGATCATTTGAACAAAGCCTATTCCCCTTGGGGGCGGATTGTCTCTGGACAAGAAGCGCCTGATACAATGAAGGAGGGTGACCCCCAAGTGGTTAACCCTGATATTTTGACCAAAGCCTATGTGATTGCCGATCTACCTGCCGAAGAACGCCCGGAGGTTTGGGTGCAACGCACTGATGGTCCGCTTTTCAAGAGCAAACTTTCAAAACTGCCTGACACCAATGTCTGTGATCTGCCTGCTGTCCCATCAATTGTTGTTGGCTAGTCGACGACCTTGGACTTAACGCCTTATGATTTTGATCTGCCGGAGCATTTGATTGCGCTACGACCTGTGGAGCCGCGGGAGACAGCGCGGCTTCTTCTTGTTTATGGTGATGGCCGTCTTGAGGATTATCAAATCAGAGATTTGCCTCGCCTTTTAAGGGAAGGCGATACGCTGGTCTTTAATGATACGCGTGTCATCCCCGCTGCCTTGAGGGGGGTAAGGCCTGCGCGAGATGGAAATGGGCAGGACATTGAAGTTACGATCAACCTTGCCCAACCAATGGACACTGCTGGGCAATGGCAAGCCCTTGCTAGACCAGGAAGGCGTCTGCGCGTTGGCGATATTATCCGCATTTCAGATGATTTCCACGCCGAGATTACAAGTAAGTTTGAAGATGGCCGCATTGCGCTGGCATTTAGCTGCTCTGGCGCTGCGCTTGACAAGGCACTTGATGTCTATGGTGATATGCCTTTGCCACCCTATATTGCTCGTCGCCGCCCCGCAGATGCGCGCGATAGGCGAGATTACCAAACCAAATTTGCCGGCGAAGAGGCTGCCTCTGTTGCGGCGCCAACGGCCGGACTACATTTTACCGAAGCGCTGCTTGCGGAAATTGAGGAGACGGGCATAAAGCGTGAAAAAGTACGCCTACATGTTGGCATGGGAACATTTGCACCGTTGACAAATGAGCATTGGCAGTCTGGCAAACTGCACAAAGAATGGCGCGCGCTTACAGATCAAACTGCGCAGATGCTCAATACAAATCGACGTGGGTCTGGGCGCATCATTCCTGTTGGAACCACGGCTATGCGCACGCTTGAAAGTGCTGTGACACCCGAGGGTCAGTTCATTGCCGCTTCCGGTCCTACAGATATTTTTATCAGGCCGGGGGATCCAGTCCGTGCGACTGATGGCCTGCTGACAAACTTTCACTTACCGCGATCAAGTCTCTTTATGCTGGTTTCAGCTTTGATGGGGACCGATATTATGCAAGCCGCGTATGCGCATGCGATCAAGGCTAAATATAGGTTCTATTCCTATGGCGATGCTTGCCTCCTGCTGCCTTAGTTTATTATGGACGCAAGCTCTCAAGCTCGGTAAACGCCACTGATGACAAAGTTTCCTTTCAAAGTAGATGCCCGCGATGGGGCAGCTCGCACGGGCACACTAAGCACGCCGCGCGGTGAAATTCGTACACCTGCCTTCATGCCTGTTGGAACCGCAGGTACGGTAAAAGCTCTCTATGTTGATCAGGTTAAAGCGGTTGGCTCCGACATTATTCTCGGGAATACCTATCACTTAATGCTGCGGCCTGGGCCGGATCGAATGAGAAGGCTCGGGGGGCTGCATAAGTTCATGGGCTGGGATGGACCAATCCTGACTGATAGTGGCGGCTTTCAGGTCTGGTCTCTGGCTAAATTACGTAAAATGGATGCGGAGGGTATCACTTTCCAAAGCCATATTGATGGGTCCAGACATCGCCTCACACCGGCGCGGTCAATTGAAATACAGGCGGACTGTATCGGAGCTGATATCTCTATGCAGCTTGACGAGTGTACAGATTTTCCTTGCACGCATGAGGAAGCTGCGCGGTCTCTGCGCCTGTCGCTTAAATGGGGGGCAGCGTCAAAGGCTGCATTTGGTATGCGTGAGACGCAGGCACTGTTTGGCATCGTGCAGGGCTCTAATTATGAAGATTTGCGCAAAGAGAGCGCTCAAGGTGTCGTTGCACAAGGGTTTGATGGATATGCGCTTGGGGGGCTTGCGGTGGGTGAGGGGCATGACCAGATGTGCGCTTCGATAGACATGACTGTGCCGTATTTGCCACTGGATCGACCACGCTATGTTATGGGCATTGGAAAACCAATTGACCTGATTGAAGCGGTTGCGCGCGGTATTGATATGTTCGATTGCGTCCTGCCAACACGATCAGGCCGGCACGGTCAGGCTTGGACATGGGAAGGACCGATCAATATCAAGAACGCAAAGTTTTCTGAAGATCAAAGCCCTATTGATGAGGCTGTGCCGTGTCCGGCTAGTCGGGATTATTCAAGGGCTTATATCCATCACCTTTTCAAGGCTGGAGAGCATTTGGGGGCTATGTTGCTAAGCTGGCATAATATTGCTTTTTTCCATGCGTTGACAGCTCGGATGCGTGCTGAAATTCGTGATGGTACATTTGAGTCGTTCCGCCGCGACCATGCAATCAAGTGGGCAGCAACACGTTCTAAACCGCGCGGGACTAAGGAAGAACGGTTTAAGCCGGGTGGCTAAATTACCTGAACGCATATATATGTGTTGACCTGCAGAGCCGGGCACCTTAAAGCCTGTCGATCTTGGTATGCGCTCATAGCTCAGTTGGTAGAGCATCTCACTTTTAATGAGGCGGTCACAGGTTCGAATCCTGTTGAGCGTACCATCCTTTTCAAAATGATTGATTGTCTATATCCGTCTTGCGCTTGCGCAGGGGAAATGGCGTTTAAACTCGCTGATCCTATAGTAGGCTTTCGGTTAGAGGTTTTTTTACATGAAACGTTTTGATTTAACAGGGCAGCGTGCATTGGTGACCGGTGCTTCGAGCGGGCTAGGTTGGTCGTTTGCAAAAACGCTTGCACAAGCAGGTGCTGAGGTTGTTCTTGCTGCACGACGAATGGAGAACTTACAAGCGCTTGCGAAAGAAATTGAATCTGAAGGTGGGCAAGCGTTGCCTGTTTCGATGGATGTGACCGATCGGCAAAGTGTGATCGCTGCTTTCGATAAGATTTTATCGACAGGAGCAGCGGCGGATATCATCGTCAATAATTCCGGTCTCAGCCGTGAGGACTGGTTGGTCAAGATGGATGAAGACGATTGGGATCTGGTAATGGACACAAATCTCAAAGGTGTTTGGCGCGTTGCCAAAGCTGGAGCTGACGCCCTAATGGCAGCAGGTAAGCCTGGGTCCATCATTAATATTGCTTCTATCACTGCTTTTCGTCCCTCTCATACGATTGGTGCATACGCAACGTCCAAGGCCGCTGTGCGGCACTTGACGCACTCTATGGCTTTAGAGTGGGCGAGGGCGGGGATCCGTGTTAATTCCATAGCGCCTGGGTATTTCGAAACAGAGATCAACGCTGACTACACAAAGTCAGAGGCAGGTGCCGCGATGATCAAACGTATTCCAATGCGGCGGTTGGGGTATATCGAAGAGCTTGCAGGCCCTCTCTTACTTTTGGCCTCCGATGCAGGAGCTTATATGACTGGGTCTGTGATTGTTGTCGATGGGGGCCACCTGCAGAGCGCGCTGTAAACTCCTTAAAACGCAGCCTTTGGGAACAATACGACCGGGACCGTTCTGAACATAATCTTTATGTCGAGCCAAATTGACCAGTTCTCGGCATAATCTCGCTCTAGCTTTATACGTTCCTGGAAGGATACTGCGTTTCGTCCACCGACCTGCCATGGGCCGGTAATGCCGGGGCGTGTACGCGCATAGTGTCGTATATTCACTACCCCGTATACATCCTGCTGGTTAGGTAAAATTGGCCGTGGTCCAACAATAGACATATTGCCTTTAAGGACGTTTATGAGTTGGGGCAACTCATCGATGGAGGACTTGCGTAAGAAGTGACCAATGCGCGTTATGCGAGGATCATTTGGTAGTTTTTGATAAGCCTCCCAATGAGCCTTACTCTTAGGACATCGATCAAGGAGTGCATTTAATATGTCATCGCCATTCGTGTGCATACTTCTGAATTTGTACATGGCAAATACTTTGCCGCCATAGCCGACGCGCTCATTCAAGAAAAAGATGCTACCCTTACTCGTGAGCTTGATCATCAGCATTATCACCAAAAAAACAGGTGCGAGAAAAAGCAATGCGGTCGAAGCGATCGAAATATCCAATAGACGTTTGACCAAGCCTACGCGGCCAAACGAAGTTTGGTCTTTTGATGTTTGCTCAGTATTTAACGTCGCAAATTCTGTTTGTATAAAACCCATTTTCACCCCGCAATAATCTTGCCTAACTAATCGTTAACTATGTTGTTTATAAGTTTGTCTAGGCATTGAATCAGCTGGGACTGCTATTCGGGATATATTGTCGCTGCTGTTATGTTTTGTTCATATAAATACATGGTTTTCTGTTGAGGTATATTTTTGGAATTTTATATAAATTTCAATAAGTTAATTAGTATGATTGAAGGTAGGTTAGGATAGATTCTCGCTACAGGAGTATTGCCATGACAGTGTCGCTGAAAACTACTTTCTACGCGGATCAAGCAGACGCTGCGAGGGAGGCCGCCCACCTTGCAATTTGCAAACCTGAACACGTTGCTGCCGTGGCACCTTTAACACCTGGAAAGCAAGTCGGGCCTCACCTTTTGCAAAAGCGGATCGAAACAGAATATTCTCCTTCTTCTATGCTTTCGAAGAATCGTGAGAAGCTCATACAAGTTTTAGGTGTGGCCTTGGTCGCGCTTTCGGTATGGGTGATTGGGTATTCTCTTTACGCTCAATTTTAGGGGTTGTAGAATCTACACCGGCCCTAATCAGACGTCTGAAAAGGTGGGAATACGCTTTTCTGACAATATAACTTTCAAGGGTTGCTAACATGGCTATTCGTAAAGCGGTTTTACCAGTTGCTGGGTTTGGAACACGCGTCCTGCCGGCTACCAAGTCTGTTCCTAAGGAAATGTTACCCGTCGTAGATCGACCAGCCCTGCAATATGTTGTCGATGAAGCTTTGCAGGCTGGCATTGAACACATTGTATTTATCACTGGCCGTAATAAAGGTGCAATTGAAGATTATTTTGACAGAGCTTATGAACTCGAAGCGACTTTGGACGAGAAACGCAAAGTTGAAGCGTCCGCAAAGCTAAAGCCAACGACTCTAAAGCCTGGATGCGCGAGCTTTGTCCGTCAACAAACCCCCTTAGGGCTTGGCCATGCGATTTGGTGCGCGCGTGACATTATTGGCGATGAGCCTTTTGCGGTGTTGTTGCCTGATGTAATCGTACAAGCCGAGATGAGCTGCCTGGCACAAATGACAAAGTTGCACGATCACTTGGGCGGTAACATGATTGCAGTCGATGCCGTTCCGGCAAAAGAAGTCTTTAAATACGGCGTCATTGCGCCCGGACAAAGGGATGGGCGCCTGATTGAAATGACTGGCATGGTTGAAAAACCCTCAGTTGATCAAGCCCCGTCAAACTTGAAAATCACAGGACGTTATATTCTGCAGCCTGAAATTTTTGCACTGCTTGCCGATCAGGGAGCAGGGGCGGGTGGTGAAATTCAATTAACTGATGCGATGCACCGCTTGATGCAAACACAAAAATTTCATGCCTACGAGTATGAAGGCCGAGATTACGATTGTGGGTCGATATTAGGATACTTTGAAGCTGTATTAGGACATGCTCTACAGCATAATGAAATTGCTGAAGATGCGTTGAAACTTATCTCCGAAGCTGTTTCGAAGTCCCGCTGAAAAGCTGGCGACATATTCTGGCGTGCTCTTGCCTGATCACAAATCAGAGTGTTATCGGAGCGCTTATGAGCAAAAAGAAAAAGCGCAAATCTCCTCACATTGCTGCTGACCTATCCACGCTGCAAGGGCGTCAGCGCGCCCGGAATGAAATGATTTGGGGTGATCATGGGTTTCTCCGCGCACGCTT
>CAYUFN010000017.1:10913-15065 GCA_964443965.1 uncultured Hyphomonas sp.
GAGATGTGGCGGGCGAATCAACCATCCCCCCGGCAAATCGAAGCTCATCAAAAATTACGGGGGGTCCGCACGATTATTAATCTGCGTGGCGTTTCGACACGGGGCTATTATCTTCTTGAAAAAGAAGCATGTCAGAAACTTGGAATCGAGCTGGTGGACTATCAAGTCTTTTCAAGAGATACGCCAACAAAGGAAACTGTCCTCGGAACTCGCAAGCTTTTTGCGTCGCTGGCGTATCCGGCCCTCATGCACTGTAAGTCCGGAGCCGATCGCGCAGGCTTGATGAGTGCGCTCTACCTGATCGCCCGGCAGGGGCAAACGGTAAAGGCAGCCAAGGCACAATTGTCATTGAGCTATCTGCATATACGGCAGGGCAAAACAGGCATGCTTGATTGGTTTTTGGAGGCGGCCCTGATCGCTGGTGCAAACGAGCCAGAAGCCTTTTTTGAATGGATTGACACCGCTTATGATCGTGTAAGTGTAAAGGCCAGCTTTCTTAAAGCTCGTGGACGTCAACTTGAGCTAGATAGGCTGTTGGGGCGCGAATAGCAGTATAAATGCTGGTCATGGTCTGAAAATCATGAAACTTTATTCGCATACACAGGGTTGAGCTCTCCATGAAACGCCACTTTCTCATGCTTTTCATAGCAGCTTTCACATTAGCAGGATGTGGTCAAAGCGACCACGATAAGTTTGTAAGTGCATGCGTTGCAGAAGGGCAGGGCAAACAAGATTGCGCTTGTTTCGCTGACATCGCTCACGAGGAGCTTTCTGCCGAAGGATTTTCGCTTTTAGCTGATGCTAGCGCTTCCCAAGATCCTGACATCATCAAGAAGTTACCGCCTGATGATGCAACGAAAATGCTTGGGGTCGTTTTTCAAGCTATTCAAAAATGTGAGATATCTGGCTTGGCTGGGCTTTGAGCTTGATTGTATAGGTTATCGTAGAGTAGTTTAGGGTAGGAGGACGTACAGGATGACGCGCGAACCAATAAAATTTCTAATTATCAATAGCTTCCGTATGATGGTCTATGTGGCTTACTTTGCCATCATTGGTTACGGTGTGTGGACCGGCCTTTACAATGGCGGCCAAATTTCGGCTACTTTGCCGGGGGTTGCCGAAGGCACTAGTATTGCGCAAGCTCTAGATGTTGTTCTGGGCTTTTTCGGTGGGTGGATTGTCGCTAGTCTTGTATGCGGTTTGATTGTGACCCTTCTCGACATCCGAGACGATATAAATGATCGTCTTCCAGATGCGCGTCAGGATATTTAAAAACATGCACCAGGTATTTTTTACTGCCGGGACCTAAAGGTCTCGGCAGTTTTGTTTTTTGATTTTTCTGGAAGCATCAAACTATATGATCGGTTTCTCTATGCAGCCTGAAGACATACTGCAATTGCTTATCACGACATGCCAAAAAGCGGGTGCTAGCGATGTTGATGCGCGGTTTGTGTCTGCCGAAGGCGTGAGCGTTAAAGTCCGTGATGGTAAGTTAGAGACAATTACGCGAGATGAAGGGGCATCAGTTTCGCTGCGTTGCCTTTACGGGCAAAGGCAGGCCAGTGTTTCTGGCGCGGATTTAGATGTCGATAGCTTGAAAGCGTTGGCTGACCGATGCGCCAAAATGGCTGAAATAGCACCAGAAGACCCTTATTGTGGGATTGTTCCATCATCAGCTTTAGCCTCAAATATTCCTGAGTTTGATCTAACAGGCGATGAAGATGCGACGCCTGAGCACCTTGAGGCAGAGGCTTTAGAGGCAGAGGCGGCGGCATTATCTCTATCGGGCATACAACAAGTTTCGTCCTGTGGTGCCGGATGGAACCGTGGGCGGCGTTGGGTTGCCGCGAGCAATGGCTTTTCTGCTTACAGGACTGGAGGTGGCTCCAGTGTTGGGTTGGCTGCTGTTGGGGAGAAAGATGGGGCTATGGAAACCGATTCGGCCAGCCGTTATTCACGTCGACGGATTGATCGTTTAGCGCCTGCTGAAATTGGGAAATTGGCCGCCGAGCGAACATTGGCGCGCCTTGGTGCAACAAAAGTGGGCAGCCAGACAGCACCAGTCATTTTTGACAGGCGTGTTTCTTCCAGCTTGCTAAATGCTTTTATTGGTGCCATTTCTGGGCCTGCCATAGCGCGTGGTGTATCTTTCCTGAAAGATCAGCTGGGTACCTGCGTTTTTGCTGAGGGTGTGAGTATCTACGATGATCCGTTCCGGCCACGCGGACTAGGAACACGCGGCCATGATGGCGAGGGGTTGCCCGTTTCAAAAAAGGCTTTGATTGAGAACGGGACGCTAACAGGCTGGCTACTCAATAGCGCGGCTGCTCGTCAGTTAAACCTGGAGCCGAATGGGTTTAGTGGAACTAGCTTTGGCGATCCACCGGGTATAGCGACCTCCAATGTGTATATGGAGGCAGGCAAGCAAACACCCTCAGAATTAATGCAAACGACTGGTAAGGGCTTGATTGTGACTAGCATGTTCGGGCCTTCGATAAACCCTAATTCGGGTGACTATTCTGTTGGTGTTTCCGGTATGTGGTATGAAAATGGCGAAATAGCATACCCGGTTTCCGAGGTAACTATTGCTAGCGATCTGCCAACTATGTTTGCTCGCCTGATACCTGCCAACGATCTGGAGTTGTTAGGCTCCCGCGATGCCCCCAGCCTGCTGATTGAAGGTATGACGATTGCTGGATCTTAAACCTAACAGTCTATCTGAGGATCTTGCTATTATGCGAGATTCTGCCTTGGCCGCTGGTACACTGGCGTTGAAATATAAACATAGAGCAGAAGGCAATAAGTCTTGGGATAAAGGGGGTGACAGCCCGGTTACCGAAGCCGATTTAGCCGTGAACAGCTTGCTTGCGGAAAAGCTTCTGAAGGCGCGACCCAATTATGGATGGCTTTCAGAAGAAACAGCGGACGTATTGTCAGCACGCCAGAAGCAACGCGTATGGGTCGTTGACCCGATTGACGGTACGCGCGCTTTCATGCGTGAAAATGACCCTTATTGGTGCACGGCTATGGCTGTCGTTGAGAATGGTATTGCCGTCGCCGGTGTTATTTATGCGCCCATGTTTGGCGAGCTTTACGAAGCCAGGCTTGGCGGCGGCGCTTTCTTGAATGGCGATCCAATCAGTGTGAGTCAAAAGGCTGAAGAAACCGGTGCACGGCTGATTACAAATCGGACGCTGGTTGAGCATCCCAACTGGCCAGAAAAATGGCCTGACGTCGAGGTGTCTGATCCAAAACCTAATGCTACGCTCTACAGAATGGCGCTGGTTGCGGCGGGTAAATGGGATGCGACGCTTGCACTTTTTCGCAAGTTTGATTGGGATCTTGCACCTGGTGCTATCCTTTTAACCGAAGCTGGTGGAAATGTATCAACCCATATTGGTGAAGAATTAAGGTTCAACAGGCAAGTTCCTGCACAACGTTCCATGGTTGTAGCTGGAAAGGGTCTGCATCCTTTGTTAATCGAACGCCTAAAACATGTTGATCTGCCTGAGCCAAACCCTTAGGTCCGATACCTAGCTACATAACAAAAAGGGCAAGCCTTATGAGTGATAAAAATGAAGAACAAAAGCAGCTTCTCCATATCGTTATTGGAGGGGAATTGCGTGATGTTACAGATGTAGAATTTGAAGATTTGAATGCAATTGATTTTGTTGGTGCCTTTCCAAATTATGCTTCTGCTTACAATGCCTGGAAATCGGCTGCACAGCGGACCGTGGACAATGCGGAGATGCGCTATTTCATCCTTCATGCGCACAAATTACTAGACCCTGAAACAGGGACGCATCACCACGTCTAGTCAGCAAGCATCCAGCCTGAAAAGGCTTCTTTCGCAACAGTTCGTCCCGCATTGGCGCTGGTTTGCAGCAGGTAGCTCTTGTGCGCTGGTGACAGCATTGTCCGGGGTATCTTATGGTGGATTGATTAAGCTGCTGGGTGACCGTTTGCAAGCGGCATCAGCGGCTGCGACCCCGCTTAGTGTGGCTGAGCTATGGCTCGCGCCGGCCTTGATTGTGCTGGCTGCAACAGTACGGGCTTTATCGCTTTATGCGATGACCCTGTTTAATAATACAGGTATCCAGCGTGCTTTGGTGGATGTTTCAAATGCACAGTTTGCAGCACTCACAGACGGCG
>CAYUFN010000017.1:15103-29489 GCA_964443965.1 uncultured Hyphomonas sp.
ACGCCCGTTTAGCAGACTCAGCATCAGGCGGATTTGTTTCGCGCTTTATTAATGATTTGAACACGCTACGTGATTTTGGTCTACGCCTGTCAAATAGCGCAATTAAAAGTATCGTAACCGTGCTTGGTGCGTTAGCGGCCATGTTATGGATGGATTGGCAGCTAGCTTTAATCTTGCTGGTGGCTTATCCGCTCGCTTTTGGTCCGGTGATCGCTCTGGGTAACCGTGTGCGCAAGCGTGCCAAGCGATCGCAGGAGCAGGTCGGAGAGGTTACGGCTTTGCTCTCAGAAGGGTTCCAATCTGCGCGCGCTGTCACTGCTTATGGGTTACAGGAGTACCAGAAAGAACGTGCGGAAGCTGGCTTTAAAATGCGAGCAAAGCTTTACTTAAAAGTACTCGCTGATAAAGCAGCTATTGATCCTATTCTGGAGATTGTCGGCGGGGTTGCCATTGCATGCATCCTCGGTTTCTCGGTCTGGCGGATATCGCAAGGTGCTTCAACAATTGGAGATTTCCTTGGCTTTATTACACTCATTGGTGTGGCTGCACCTGAGGTCAGAGCGCTCGGCAGTCTGAACGCAGCCGCCCAAGAAGCACGAGCAGCCACTGAACGTTTCCATAGTCTTGTAGAGGCTGTGCCACATGTGACCGATTCAGATAATGCCCAACGACTGATAAGGGCGGCAGGTGCGATTTGTTTTGAGAATGTGCACTTTAATTATGGTGAAGGTCGTCCGGTTCTAAATGGACTTAGTTTTAAAGTTGAAGCGGGGGAATCTGTCGCGCTTGTTGGCGCGTCTGGCGCGGGTAAATCGACAGTGTTTAATCTGCTAATGCGGCTCTATGATGTCGGCGCTGGGCGCGTAATGGTTGACGGCAAAGATGTACGCACCTTGAAAATGCAGGACTTGCGGGCCTCCATGGCGCTAGTTGAACAAGAGCCGGCTTTATTTGACGACACCATAGCTGCCAATGTTGCATTCGGACGATTAGAGGCTGAACGCAGTGATATTGAAGTGGCTGCGCATTCGGCGCATGCGGATGAATTTATTGACAGCTTACCAGAAGGTTTTGAAACAGAGGTGGGTGAACGCGGTAATCGCCTCTCAGGCGGGCAACGCCAGCGTATCGCGCTTGCTCGCGCTATCCTGAGGGATGCCCCAGTCTTGTTACTTGATGAGGCGACTAGCGCGCTAGACGCTTCTACTGAGGCTGTTGTTCAAAAGGCACTGGAGTCGTTTGGCGCTAATCGTACGGTAATGGTGATCGCGCACCGCTTGGCGACTGTGAAGCGTGTAGACCGGATTATAGTCTTAGATGCTGGCCGTGTTGTGGAAAGCGGAACTCATGAAGTACTTTTGAAAGCAGGCGGCGTTTACGCTCAGTTTGCTGCACAGCAACTGAGTTAACTCAGCTTGCCTGCTATCTCGACACGGCGTCCTTGAACATGTGCTGTGATTTTGTACACTTCAGCGAGGCGGGTTTCTGTAAGCGTGTCTGGAACACTGCCAGCAGCAACGATCTCACCATTTTGCATCCAGATTAATCGATCAGCGTATTTTGCAGCCAGTCCAATGTCATGGAGCACAACCAGCGCGCCCCCACCTTTAGCGACATAGGTTTTGAAAAGTTCCATGATACCAAACTGGTGATGTGGATCTAATGCGGCGACGGGCTCATCAGCGATCAAAAGTGGCGTCTCTGCTGCGAAAGCTCTGGCGCAATGAACGCGTGCGAGTTCACCGCCTGAAAGCGTGTTGGCTTTGCGATGCGCCAATTGGGTAATGTCACAGGCCTGCATAGCGCGCTCTATTGCTGCATAATCTTCGCTAGCGAGCTTGCCCAGTCTAGAACCATGCGCGAACCGACCAAGGGCGACAAGGTCGTCAACACGGCTTGGCCAAGCCAGAGGACGCACTTGTGGTAAATAAGAGAGTTTGCGCGCGCGGGTGATGGGTGAAAGGGTTTGGACATCCTCTCCATCAAGTGTTGCTATCCCCGATATTGGCTGTGCGATACCGGCGGCGTGTTGTAATGCGAGGCTTTTGCCGGCGCCGTTTGGGCCAAGCATGATGACAAGTTCGTTTGGCGTGAGCGTGAAAGAGATATCTTGAACGAGTGTTATGCTGTCCTTTATCACGCTGAGGTTTTTTGCAATTAACTTAGTCATCGGTGTCTCCCCGCTGAGCGGCGATCCATATGAATGCTGGTGCACCGATTAAGGCGGCGACCACGCCTAGCTTAAGCTCTGTGGTGGTGGGCAATAGGCGCACGGCAATATCTGCCAGTACAAGCATTAAGCCACCAAGTAGGGTAGCTGGTAAAAGTGTTTGTGCCGGATCATGGCGTACAAAGGGACGTACTATGTGAGGCGAAACGATACCGACAAAACCAATGGCACCTGCAATAGAAACGGCGGCTCCTGTCGCAAGGCCAGCGCCGAGGACTGTGATGATGCGCTGATGACGCAAGTTTAATCCAATACCGTTCGCGGCTGCCTCGCCAAGGGTCAAAGCCGATAAACCTCTGCGGCTGGCGAAGAGCAAACAAAGGCCAAGAAGTAGGAAAGGTGCAGCAAGTGTCAGATCATAAAGGCTGCGATTGGCAACAGACCCCAGAGTCCAGTTGACCATATCCGAGAGCGTGAATGGGTTCGGCGCGAAGTTTAAAAGCAGACTCATTAGCGCGCCTGCAAAGCTGGAAAGGCCGACACCTATAAGGATCAGTGTAACAACAGAATGTGTGCGAATGGCAGCCAGTCCGATAATTGAGGTTGCCGCAAGCGCGCCGATAATGGCAGCAACTGGTAGCGCCCAAGGGCTGACAGCCGTCAGACCATAATAGATAGCAAGGGTTGCTGTCAGCGCTGCAGTAGCGGACACACCGAGTATGCCGGGCTCTGCAAGTGGGTTACGTAACAGACCTTGCAGTGCAGCGCCACTTGCGCCGAGCGCCATGCCCGTAACAAAGGCGGCAAGGGCGCGCGGCAAGCGGATTTGCCATATGATTAACATATCTCCGGGTGTGCCTAGGCCGAATATAGCTGCAAGGGTGCGCGCAAGAGACATGCTGGTGGAGCCAAGAAAGCAAGCTGTGATAAGCGCTGCGCCGCTTGCAAAAATAAGGAGAGGAAGAAGGACTGTTTCGCGGGTCATTGATTTGCTTTGGCTAAAGCCTCAACTGCGTCGACGGCAAACCATGCGCCGCAAGCGGTCCATGCGCCCGAGATTGGTATTGTTGAACGCGTGTTGAGGTGTTGGCGTGCGATTGGGTGACGAGCAGCACTCCATAAGTTATGACTTAGGGCGCTAGTGTCGTAAAAGGACGCTGCGATCTTATCGGGGCGTTCAGTTGTAAGGCGTTCCAATGGCAGAGGGTGCCAGCCGGGGCGTGTTTCAAAATTGGTAAATCCCGCTTTCAATAATAACTCATTGATAAGCGAACCGGGGCCAGTGGTTACGCCTGTTGGCGTCATATAGAGGATGTTTTTGTCTGAGCTAAACTTGGGAAGAGCAGCCAGGCGAGATTCAATCTCGGTCACCAACGCCGTGCCGCGCTCTGCTTCGTCAAGACCCTTGGCAACATTTTTAGTAGCTGTCTTGATCGACTCAAAATCACCTGCCCAATTAATATTTAAGACGGGAATACCTGCCTTGGTAAAGAAACTAGTTGCATTCGGTCCACCGCCATAAGAGCGAACGACCAGGTCAGGCTGAAGGGCAATTACATTCTCAGCACGCGGGCGCACGACGGGTAAGTCTGCTGCAGCCAAGCGCAAATAAGAATGGTCTTGCGTGGCCTCTGGCGAGAGGGCGAGGATGTTATCTCGATCGGCAAGCTTGAGGACGTATTGGTCCGCACAGAAATCGAGGCTGATAATGCGTTTGGGCTTTGTGTGTGCGGTCTTTTGCGGCAAGGAGTGTTCGCTCGTACAGGCTGCAAAAGCGAATGCAAAAGTGAGCGCCGCGATACGCATTAACGCAGCCGGATGCCGATAAAACCAGCCGCCCCCGTTCGGTTAAACCCGAACACATCTTGTGCAGCGCTGTCGGCAAGGTTTTCACCCCTAAAAGTAATGGCGATTCGCTTGCTAATGGGAACATCAAGGCTTGCGGAGAGAAGCGCGTAGCTTGGAAGTTCGACTGTTTGGGCCGGGAAAGCTCCAAAGTCCAAATCCGTTTGCTCTCCGACAAGATCAAGGGCGATACCTGCCCGCCAGCCTGCCTCTGACTGCCAGCTTGCAGAGAGAGCAGCAGTCCAATCTGGCACACGGATTTCAGGCAAGCCGTTTTCATCATTACTATCTAACCATGTGGCTTGCCCTGAAAAACTGAGCGCATTTGTGACTTGCCATTGTGCCCCAAATTCGATGCCTTGGCGGTCACTCTCGCCGTTGCGATTTTGCGAGGTCGAATTAAAGCTGGCATCAAAGGCAGTGAAAATCTCGTTGTCCAATCTTGCATTAAAATATGTGAAAGAGGCCGTGATAGGGCCAAGCGATTGGTCCCAACCGATTTCCCAACCAAGAGATTCTTCAGCAACCAGATCAGGATTGCCGACGAATGTGCCAGGGATAAACCCGAAAAGTTCGTCGAAGCTTGGGTTAGTGACGCCTTCGCCAACCGACGCACGGAGACGGCCGCCGACAGAATTAAAGGCGTAGGCTCCACCAATGCGCCATGTAACAGCGTCGTCGAAGAGGCCGTCATTTTCATCAAAGCGGATAGAGCTGTTAAGGTCTGCTGCGCCGTATTCTAAGTGATATTCAGCGGCAAGGCCCAGCGTATTGAAGCTTTGAGACTGGTTTGGGTCGCCAAATATTGTGGGGGCATCACGACGTTCAAAGTCTGTCGCTTCGTACTCGGCCAGGGCTGACAGTGTGTGTGTCACGCCGCTGCGCGTTACCTTATAAGAGGGAGAGTAAGCAACTTCGAAACGATCGCCATCTGTAACATTATCAAAGCTTGAATCTTGGGTGCTGCGTTCTGTAAGGTGGTAGCTAGCGCGCAAGAGATGATTTAGACCGAATGCATCACCTGTGAGCGACCCGCCAAGCGTGAGTTGCTGGCTCTCGATTTCGGCGCTTGAGTTTTCAAGCAAACCGTCGAAATTAGTATCTTCGTCAAAATCAACAGAGCTGTCCGAATAGCGAAGCAAACTCGCAAGTTGCCAGCCTTGTAATGTGACGCCTGCGCGGACCGAGCCGGAATAGGACTGGCTGCCATCTGTTTCCCTGCCAAGGCCGGATGTATCTGTTCCACCGATAATGGAATTACCTGTCGAGAGAACAAAATAACCGTCATTGTCAAAGCTGATCCCGGTGCGGCCATCCAGCCGCCATGAGCCACGCGTACCAATTTCAGCAAGGGCTGAAACCCCTGCGGATTTGTTGGTAACGACATTGATGACCCCGCCAATAGCTTCTGACCCATAAAGGGTAGATTGTTCACCGCGTAGAACTTCCACACGTCCAGCATCGAGGCCAGCCCACAGGCCAAAATCGGTTTCACCTGTAACGGGGTTAGAGACTTCTATTCCATCAACAAGAACAAGGGTTTGATTGGCTTCGGCTCCGCGGATGCGCACCTGCGTGAGGCCGCCAACGGCACCAGAACGAGAAACACCCAAGCCGGGAACTGCGCGGAGTTGGTCTGCCAGAAATGGGGCATCCCGAACGTTGAGGTCAGCGCCATTCAGCACGGTGACACTCACCGTCAGGTCAGATGGTATAATAGGACGAAAGCCTGCGACGTTGACAGGTTCCAGAGCTTTTATCTCGTCTTCGCTCGTCTCCCCACTCGCGGTTGGCGTGAGCGCGATAGCGTAAGTAACCAGGAAGGAGGAGAACAGAAGGTTGATTTTAAAAGGCATATAAAGTGTAGCTTCCAAAGGCTAACCGGTGCACCGACACCAGAAGAGCAAAACGACAAGGCCCACCCGAAAAGACGGGGCGGCGGGCCAGATTATGCCGCTTCAATGGAAAGTAACTTTCCTGCCATCTGGGCTTTTCCCGGCCCCAGGCGAACGACGTGATGGCAGGTTTCCTGACTTGCTTCTCATGCGCCTCTGACCGCCTTCCCAGAACACTTGGCTCCAGTGGCTTTATGGTCATAAGCTAAAAGCTTACAGTTGCGGGTACAGCGCCGGGTTCTCACCGGTTTCCCTCTTAGCCGACGATTAAGACGGCACCATCAAAGAGCTTTATTGAGCCGCTTGATGGTTCTGTCAATCAGCGTTTACTGGTCCACTTGCCTATAAGCGCTCATAGTGCACGTTGCCAGCAGCGCTTTTGCAAGGTAAGCGCATATTTATGTCTGCACAAACACAAGCACACCGCAAAACAGTTCGAGATATTTCGAAAGCCAAAGGTGGCGAGCCCTTGGTCTGTTTGACAGCTTATACTGCACCTATGGCGGAAATATTGGACCCTCTTTGCGATTTACTTCTTGTTGGGGATAGTCTGGGCATGGTTGTCCATGGTCTTCCATCGACAGTTGGTGTGACTATGGAAATGATGATCCTCCATGGTCAAGCAGTTATGCGGGGATCAAAGCAAGCTTTTGTGGTGGTCGATATGCCGTTTGGCTCATATGAAACAAATGCTGATCAGGCCTTTCTAAATGCGGCAAGACTTATGAGTGAAACAGGTTGCCAGGCGGTGAAAATCGAGAGTGGAACATACGCCAGTGCGCAGATTTCACATCTCGTTGCACGCGGTGTTCCTGTTATGGGGCATGTTGGTTTGCGCCCGCAAGCAGTCAATGTTGATGGTGGCTTCCGCGCCAAAGGTCGTACGAAAGCTGGCTGGCAAAAAGCAATCGATGAAGCTGTCGCCGCAGATAAGGCAGGGGCCTTCGCAATTGTGGTAGAAGGGGTTTCAACTGAATTGGCTGAAGAGATCACAGCTGCAGTTTCTTGCCCCACCATAGGGATTGGTGCGTCAGCTAAATGTGATGGGCAAATCTTGGTAACTGACGATATGTTAGGAATGTTTGATTGGACGCCAAAATTCGTACGTAAATACGCCAATTTGCGTGCGGAGATAGAAACGGCTGTCACTGCCTACAAAAACAGTGTACAGGACCGCTCTTTCCCGAGTGAAAAAGAAGTTTACACATTGCCAAAACCTCGCCAAGAAGCCAGTTAGTCCATTGCGGCCTGAGAAGCTGGCAGGTAAACTCATTTACTGAAAAAGATTCTATAAAATTTATGTTCGTGGAGAACAGGCCTTGAGTGATATTTTTGAAGAAGTCGAAGAAAGCGTCCGCAAGGATAAGGCCGCTGAAGCTTGGGCAAAGTATGGTATTTTTGTCTGGATTATTGGGTTCTTGATCATCGGCTCAGTTGCTTATCTAGAATACAGTAAAGTGCAAAAAGCCAAATCTGTAGAGGCCAGCATTGAGAAGTTTGAAAGTGCGCGGGATAAATTGACAGCTGGAGAGTATACTCAGGCGCAGGCTGAATTTAAGTCTATCGTGGATGCAGAGACCGATATTTCACCTCTTGCATCGCATTATCTGGCGCGTGCTTATTATGAGGGTAATGGTGATGCGACGGCGGCGGCTGATATTCTTGAAACCGCCGCTGATCTTGAGGGGCCGGTACAACGCATGGGACTCCTTAAGTCGGCCTATTTGCGTGCAGATACGATGAGCCTGGCTGAACTTGAGGCCTACCTTGGGGAGCTACCTAAAGAATCGACAGCGCTTGGTGTCATGGCTCTAGAATTAGTCGCCGCAAAAGCACTAAAAGACGGTAATCTTGAGCGTGCGCGTCAGGAATTTGGGTACATTAGGTTTGCACCGAACGTTCCAGCAGGTGTTTCCAGGCGTGCTGAAATAGCTTTGAGCATCATCCCTGCGCCTAAGGCCTCGCTTAGCGCTCAGGACACACAGCGCGAAAGTGTAACACCTGATGTGGCAGAGCCTGCCACCAGTGCTCAACAGGAGAATGAGGAGTGAATATGAATTCCGGCATTTTTACCTGTTTAGTGGCATCTACTTGTATTGTGATCGCATCTTGCTCATCTTTGCCAATACCAGATTTTGGTAGAAAGGCGAAAGCTGAGGCTACCGCGGCAGAAAAAGAAGGGCGCATTAACCTCGCCATTGGTGATCAGCCTCTGGAGGCCGATCCAGCCTTTGTCGACACGGCTGTTATCCTACCTGAACCTCGAATACTTAGCAGCTGGCCACAGTCAGGAGCCGGCGCCAGCAAAGCGATTGGGCACGTTATAGCTGCACCAACCCTTGAAATTGACTGGCGGGTGCGTGCGGCCCAGGGAAGCGACCGCACTGCTGCACTCACCGCCGCGCCCGTAAGTGATGGAACCAATATTTTCATCATCGATGGCGAACAGAAGGTAAAATCTTTCTCAGTTGAAACGGGTGTGCAGAATTGGAGCATAAAGCTTGATAGCGGCCTGCGCAGAGACAAGCGTGGTTTGGGCGGCGGTGTTGCTGTTGAAGGAACGACTTTGATCGTTTCGAGCGGATTTGGCTTTGTTGCAGCCCTTGATACAGCTGATGGAAATGAAAAATGGCGCCGTGCTTTAGGTTCACCCGTTACAGGCGCGCCGACGATCAAAGATGGGCGCTTATTTGTTATCACGCAGAACAATGAGATTTTTGCACTTGATTTGCAAACGGGTGCTGTTTTGTGGAGCGATCAGGCGATTGCAGAGTCTGCGCGTGTATTATCATCTCCTAGTGTTGCAGCTGTTGAAGACCTGATTGTAGCGCCGTTTTCTTCCGGAGAGGTTATCGCCTTTCTTGGTGCGAATGGACGAAGGTTATGGAATGATGCTCTAAATCGTACCGGTCGCTTTACCCCAATTTCCGCAATTAATGATATTGCCTCACGGCCTGTCCTAAGCCAAGGACTTGTTTTTGCGGCCAGCCAATCTGGTCTCTTAGCGGCTATTGATGGACGAACTGGCCGACGCGTTTGGGATCAAAATATCGGCTCGGTACATGCGCCAGCTATCATAGGGGAGTATATTTTTATTGCTGGCGTCGAAGGACAAATCGCCTGTATTGCGGCAAACGCAGGATCAGTCATTTGGGCGACACAGCTGACACAGTTTAAAAATGAAAAGAAGAAAAGCGGTCGTATAAGTTATGCTGGTCCACTGGTTGCCTCAAACCGTGTTTTAATTATTTCCTCAGATGGTGAACTGATCTCCTTATCTCCGCAAACAGGTGAAGAGTTATTCAGGGTCGATTTGAAGGACCGCGTTTTTCTTGAGCCAATAGTTGTTGGCGAGCGTATTATTATACTTACGGATGAAGGAAGACTGATTGCCATTCGGTGATATTTGCCTGCTCCGGGATAGCAGGCTAGAGTCTGGAACCATGAAATGCCTTTAAAACTCGCCATTGTGGGACGCCCGAATGTGGGTAAATCCACGCTTTTTAATCGCCTGGCGGGAAAGAAGCTTGCTTTGGTTGATGACCAACCAGGCGTGACGCGCGATCGCAAAGAAGCTGACGGCAAGCTCGCAGGCCTGCCTTTATTGCTTGTGGATACAGCAGGCTATGAAGATATTCACGATGGGTCTTTGGAGTCGCGTATGCGCATGCAGACCGAGGCGGCAATCGCCGAGGCTGATATCGCACTCTTTCTCATTGATGCGCGTGCTGGTGTTGTTGGTATGGATGAGCGCTTTGCTGAGATTTTGCGAAAGGCTGATATTCCAATCGTTCTTGCGGCAAATAAATGTGAGGGTAAGGCTGGATTATCAGGCTTATATGATGCCTTTAAGTTAGGGTTTGGTGAGCCTGTTGCACTGTCAGCTGAACACGGTGAGGGGTTTGGTGACTTGTTTGAAGCGTTTAGAGAGGCCCTTGGTGAAGATGGCTTGCAAGCGGCTTTCACGATGGATCAGGAAGAGGAATCCATACAGCGCGCTGAAGATGTACTTTCAAAATTGGAAAGCATTAATGTTGACGATCCGAACTTAACCGATGAAGCGCTTCAGGCGGCCTTGGAAGCTGCTGGCGTTCTTGATGAGGAGGAACAAGCCCCTCAAGGTGAGACCGAGGCTCGCCCGATTAAGCTGGCAATTGTTGGCCGCCCGAACGCTGGTAAGTCGACGCTTATTAATACGCTACTTAAGTCAGACCGGCTATTAACTGGCCCAGAAGCTGGCATCACCCGCGATTCTGTATCCATTGACTGGAATTGGGACGGTCGCCGGATTAGACTCGTTGATACGGCTGGTTTGCGCAAGCGTGCTAAAGTGCAGGAACGGTTAGAGCGTATGTCGACAGGTGAAACTGTCCGCTCGTTGAAATATGCTGATATTGTTGCCGTTGTTATGGATGCAAGAGAAGCATTGGAGAAACAAGATCTTCAGATTGCTGATCTAGCTTTGCGAGAAGGGCGCGGTGTTGTTTTCGTTGTTTCCAAGTGGGATGAAATTAAGACACCTGAGAAAACACTCCAAGATTTACGAGAGAAGCTAAAGCGGCTTTTGCCAAACGCTGGAGAGGCACCGCTGATTGCCTTGTCAGGCTTAACCGGGAAACGTGTCGATAAGTTTATGCCTGCAGTTGCCCGGGTGTTTGATAATTGGAACGCCAAAGTCAAGACAGGGGACCTAAACCGTTGGTTGCGGTACGCGATTGAACGTCATCCCCCACCATCTGTGCATGGAAAACGTATTAAGCCCCGCTACATGGCGCAGATGAAATCCAGGCCGCCAACATTCGTTTTAATTGCCTCGCGTGGTGAGCAGATGCCAGAGCAATATAAGCGTTATATGATCAACGGAATTCGGGAAGCATTCGATATGTGGGGCGTGCCAATACGATTATTCGTGCGGCAGGGAAGCAATCCATTTGCACACAAGGCGACAACCAAAAAGCCAACAAGTTGGGCCAAAGGAAAACGGCGTTAGGCAGCAGTCTCTTTGGCTTCTCTTTTGGGTGTAATGAGCATGCTGGCTGGATCAAGCGTCAAAATGACTGCAGTTCCCCGCCCCACTTTGGAAAGAATTTCTATCTCACCACCAATTAATTCGACAAGTTTTTTGACAACAGATAGCCCCATTCCTGTACCATCAGAATTTCTGTTATACGTATCATCGGCTTGATAGAACACAGAGAAAGCATTTTTAACTTGTTCCGGCGTCATGCCGTGACCGTAATCTCTTATGGTGATCCTGGGGCTTCCATCATCTGAGAGAGACGTGCTCAGAGAAATCTTGCTATCAGGAGCGCTAAATTTAATTGCATTGGATATGATATTAGCGATCACACGCTCTAAAATGCGTTCATCTGTTCGCAAATAGCGAATGTCTGGATGTAGCCGTATCAGAATGTTATGCTCTGATGGCGTTCTGGCCTTTGCTTTTCCAATCTCTATTGCGTGTTTCAACTTTGCTTGTAGCTCGATTGTTTGGAAAGTAATGTTGTGGTCCGCCTCGTCTCCAATATTTGTATAATCAATAATGTCATCGACGAGTGATAAGAGATGCTGTCCTGACGTATGAATATAATCCGTATATTCCTTTAACAGCGCCCAGCTGCCCCGCTTGTCTATAATCGGTTGCATAAGTTCAGAAAAGCCTAGAACGCTGTTCAGGGGTGTTCTTAACTCATGACTTACGCGAGAAAGAAATCGGGATTGTGCGCCCTTTGCATTCCGCGCTTGCTCGCGTGTTTCTATGAGTAAGTCTTCACGCTGTTTTTGATCTGTAATGTTGCTATGTATTGTTAGTGTTCCCGTTTCTGGTACCTGGTTCCAGCTATGCTTTATCCATTGGTTATTATGGGTTTGACTGATGCGTTCACCGCATTGGCTTGTGGGCACAGGGTAAGTAAGTTGCCATGACTTATGATTACTGTTTTCAATAATTAGCGCCCCGCTGAAATCGTACACAGCAAATGCATAAGGCATCGCATCGACTGCAGACCGTAATAAAGTTTCTGCGCGTTTGGCGCGACTTTCTGAATGGGCAATTTTTCGAAGTTGCCGATAGCTTGCAAAAGAACTGATCATTGTCGACAAGAAGATCGCGAGTCCCAATAGGCCTAGCGTTATTAGCAATATGTTTGATGACAACATCAAAACAATGGACATAGGGATTAGGGTTAGGGCTGTGAACCGAAAGACCATGCGCGGCAAAGGTGCTGCAATTTGACCAAGGCCGCAAGCATGAGCAAGTTGTACAACCGCCATAAAAATCAGAAGCTCTTCACTGTGCGTACCAAAAAGAAGCGTCGCGCTGCCCCAGAAAAGGCCTGACACAAGCGAGACGAGTTCTGCCTGACGAATAAGTCGCCCGCCGGGTTTGCGGTTGTGGGATTTTTGCTGAGTCGTTTTAATTTTGGATTTTTTGCTCTGCCAATACAAAAGGAAAAGCGAGCCGGGGACAATGATGTAAGTGATATACCAAATTAAGACAGGTAAGGGAGGAAGGAGCGTTATAAGACTGATCGCCATAAGCGTCGCAGTCACCAATGGGAGCGCGGCTAATGGAAACAGTTGACGATATAAGAGCTCTTTTTGAGCGGTTGCCACGGCGATTGATAATTGCGTACCTGGTGGTTTATACCTGCCAAGTAGATATAGAGCCGAATCGGTAAAGCGCCCACGTAAGTTCATCACAATTGGATATTTTGAATCTGATTATATAAAGTTAATGAACTTTCATATATTCGTAAGTGGCAGCGTGTCGGGTTTGCGATATGTACCGGACTTTCCGCCCGTTTTTTCAATCAGCTCAATATCCATGATTTTCATCGCTTTATCTGCCGCTTTGAGCATATCGTAAAGCGTCAAGCAGGCGGCAGATACAGCTGTTAATGCTTCCATTTCAACGCCAGTTTTTCCGGTAATTTTAACCTTCGAAGTTACAATTAAGGCGCTTTCTGTCTCAGCAGGCTCAATCCGCACCTTAACACTGGTCAAAGGCAGTGGATGACACAATGGGATAAGGTCAGCTGTCTTTTTGGCTGCCATAATCCCGGCTAATTCTGCGATTGCGATCGGATCGCCTTTCTTGGAGGTGCCCTTTGTTGCAAGCATTAGGGTTTCCGGAGCCATTGTAATTTTACCGCGTGCAATGGCGATGCGGGTTGTATCGTTCTTATCAGAGATATCGACCATGCGTGCATGGCCTTCCGGATCGATATGCGTAAGCTCGCTCATCACTAAGTCTCCAGCATACGGGGCATTATTTCGACAAGGTTACATGGACGGTGGCGGCTATCGAGTTGGTGGGAAATCACTTTATCCCAACCATCTTTCACCGCGCCATTCGATCCTGGCAAACAAAAGACAACTGTACCCTTCGCTAAGCCTGCGACCGCGCGTGATTGAAGGGTAGAGAGACCAACCGTCTTGTAACTTTCTTGGTGGAATATCACAGAGAAGCCCTCGATAGTTTTTTCAAAAAGAGGGGTAATTGCTTCGACTGTCACGTCTCGCCCGGTTAGGCCTGTGCCACCAGTTGTTATGATGACATCAACAGTATTGCTATCGACCCAGCTGAGAACCTTCGTGCGCAAAGCTGAAATATCATCTGATACAAGTGCGCGTTCTACAAGTCTATGCCCAGCATCTGTCAGCCGCTTTGCAAGTGTTTTTCCTGATGTGTCTGTTTCCAATGTACGTGTGTCGCTGACAACCAGCACGGCGATGCGTACGGGCAAAAAGGGCAGACTTTCATCAATACCAATCATTTTAAACGATCTCCCTTGTGATAGCGCTGGAAGTCTTCTGCTTGGTGTGTTTACGCGTATTTTGATTGGCTGATCTGACTGTTGGCATATCGTGATACGCGCTGATAATTTCAGCAAGTGTAGAAATTGCCAGCATTGATGCGTCGCGCATGGATGGAACAAGACCGATCGGCCCTTTGATGCGATCAATATCACAAGGCTCTATGCCACATGCCAACAAGTTAGCGCATCTTTTGCGGTGTGTGTGCGGGCTGCCAACTGCGCCAATGTAAAAAGCCGAACCACCAAGAGCTTGGGTCAGGAGGGCTGGCTCCCAATCCTGATCATGCATCATCAAAACGAATGCTGTGAATGCATCATCCTTTGTATCAGGCAGGGCAGATGGACTGGTTAGCTGCTGTATAGTAAAATTACCGGTTTGGCAGGCAGCTTGCAGGCAATCTGGGTCAGCGCTCCAAAGCTCGGTTTCTATGCCAGCTGCATGACTGACCCTTGCCAAAGCAGTCGGGTCTGCACTGCGGCCGGCAATCCGTATGCGTAGTTTTGGCACGTAATCAGTCGTTATACTTCGGATCGCCTTGGCGCTATTAAGTGTATAAGAAGTGCTTTTTCTCACCTTAAGGGCATTTATTACGCGACGCATTTCGAATGTATCAGGATCTGGAGACACAAACACATCAATTCCACCACCGCATGGA
>CAYUFN010000018.1:0-13672 GCA_964443965.1 uncultured Hyphomonas sp.
CGATGCATCGCTCGACCCGATCGTTTTGATGGCGCACCAGGATGTCGTCCCGGTAAATGACGGCACGGTTGGAGACTGGACGGGCGCGCCTTTCGCTGGTGATATTATCGATGGCTATATCTATGGACGCGGCGCGCTTGATGATAAAGGATCGCTAATCACGATTATGGAAGCCGGGGAAGCATTAATTGCATCCGGATTTATTCCCCGACGGACGGTTTATTTTATGTTTGGTCATGATGAAGAGGTGGCCGGAACAGGCGCGCAGAGCATGGTTGATGTGCTTCATGCGCGCGGCGTGCGCGCTGAACTGGTTCTTGATGAAGGCTTCTTTGTGATCAAGGATAGTCCGCTGACCGGGGGTCCATTCGGCTTCATTGGCGTGTCTGAAAAAGGCTATGTCTCCTTACAGTTGACCGTAACAGGCGCGGGTGGCCATTCATCTGCGCCACCACGCGAGAGTGCAAATGTTCGCCTGGCACGTGCGATTGTCGCGCTTGAGGAGCATCAGATGGAGGCTGATTTTACCAAGCCGCCTGTCAGTGATCTTTTCAAAGCCGCTGCTGTCGATATGGGGTTCAAAGGCCGTATGGCACTGGCAAACCTGTGGCTGTTTCAGGGGCTTGTCGAAGGGCAACTCGAAGGTGCTGGCGACGCAATGATCCGTACAACAACTGCGCCGACCATGCTAACTGGATCAATCAAGGAGAATGTGCTGCCGCAACGATCAACCGCGATTGTCAATTTTCGCCTGCACCCGAATGATACATTTGATGACCTGATGGCGCATGTCGTAGCGGTCACAAAAAGTATTGATGGTTTGGAAATTGCCGTTGTCGGCGGCGGTATCGCGTCTGAGGCATCCCCAGTGTCACCAACTGATAATCGCGCCTATTCGGTTCTGGCGGCAGTGGCGGGCGAGGTGGGTGATGGCGCCCCTGTTGGGCCGGGCTTGGTGCTGGGTGGAACAGATGCGCGTTTTGCTTATAAAATCTCAGATAATGTCTATCGGTTCTATCCAAGTGCTGTCAGCCTTGAGGAAGTCTCTGGCTTCCATGGGACGAATGAGCGTTTATCCGTCGAAAATGCCGGGCGCATGGTGAAGGGCTATATTCAGCTGATCATGGCGATGGACGCTGAGTAAGCTTGGAAAAAAGGTAGAGGTTTCTCTTTTCAGTGCCTGACGAATACGCCAATGTATCAAAAAGGCGCGTCAACGCCACATTCAGGAGACATAAGCGCATGAGTGGTGCACTGCCCCAAAACGACGAGACAGCCTATGAACCTGCAACAGGTAAAGCGCTCGGCAAAAAGGGAATTGGCTGGGCCATCTTCGAGTTTGCGCGAAACCCTTATTATAATGTGATCGTTATTTCGCTCTATGCCCCATACTTCTCAACATTTGTTGTGGGTGATGAAACGGCCGGGCAGGCAATGGTAGGATGGACGATTGCGATTGCTGGCATCATCATGGCGATTGTCGCTCCGATACTGGGGAGTCTCATTGACTTGGGTGGATACCGAAAACCACCAACTTTTCTTGCGCTTTTTGTTTTAGGACTGACATCGGCTTGTCTGTGGTTTGTGGAACCTAATTTGCCCAATGCGGTTCCCATTGGCATGGCTTTAATGGCGACAGGGTATTGTGCTTATACAGTTGCGGAGCTTTTCCATAATGCGATGTTACCTATGGCTGCGCGGCCATCTTCGCTGCCTGTCGTATCTGGAATGGGCATTTCCCTTGGAAATTTTGCATCAATATTATTCTTGCTGCTCCTCTCAATTTTTGTAACTGGGACACAGACACCTTTGTTTGGCCTGGACCCGGAAAATGGCGAAACATCGCGAATAAGCGGACCGCTGGTGGCTATATGGTTGTCAGTGTTTATTATTCCATTTTTCCTGTTGATGCCTGATATAAAGAAAACGTCCGAGAGGAGCTGGCGTAGCGCCGCGAGAACAGCCTTTGCAGAAGGGGACGGATTTATCGCAACACTTCGGGGCGGCATTGCGTATGTAAAAGAGATGTTCGCCAAGTATCCAAATGTCATGCGTTATCTCGTTGGGCGGATGGTCTACGCAGACGGCATTGCTGCGCTTTTAACACTCGGTTCAGTATATGTTGGCGGTGTCTTAGGCTGGGGTGCTAATCAGCTTGTATTAGCTGGTATCGTAGGGGGGTTATGTGCCGTCTTCGGAGCACTGGCTGGTGGGTTGATTGATCAGGCATTTGGCCCAAAACGCTCTATCATGCTGGAGCTTGGCCTTCTGATTTTAATACTAAACCTACAGCTTTCTATAACGCCAGACGCACTATTGTTTGGGCTCATTCCAGCAGGGCAGGAGGTGTGGGCTGGCGGACCTTTCCCCCGCTTGAGTGATGTGGCTTATTTATCAATGCTTGTTCCTGCCAGTATGATGCTAGGAGCTGTCATCACATCCAGTCGCTATATGCTCGTGCATATTGCTCCACCAGAAGATATTGGAAAGTTTTTTGGTTTCTATGCCATGGCCGGGAGTGTGACCGTTTGGATAGGGCCTGGACTTGTTGCGCTCATGACGACGCTTTCAGGTGATCAGCGCATCGGTATGAGCGGCTTGGGCTTACTCTTTATCATTGGCCTTTGGGTCATTGCGGGCGTGAAGGCCGACAAGATCCCCGAGCACCTGAAAGAAAATCCGGTACACTAAACCGTGCATCAGCTTCGTCTCAAAAAGTAAAGACTTGGTTTTGGCGACGCCTATCGAGGCTTCAACTGGCACAAGATGGTGGGAGACTACCTGAGCTTGTGTCACGCGCGATAATGTCAGTGCGCCGTGGGCGCAGAAAGAAGCGATCTTCCAGGTTAACATTCTTGGTCACGGGCAAGTATTGAATGTTCGATTGATAATTATAGCTAACCTCAGCCATAATAATCGATCCAAGCGCTGGAACGATATCATTGGGAAGATCCTCAACGCTGGACCCTGGAGACCGTGCCTGTATGCGGCAGCCCTCGCTCCAGTCAACAGTCACTGTACCATCTGCGTCTGCAATCAGACTCGTGATGCGCAACTGTGCTGTATTAGGGTCAAGCGGTAAGATAAGCTGATTTGATGCTGCGAAAATATCACCAACTTCATCGGTATTGAGTGCTGTCGCCCGGGATGTCAAATCTCCAATAGTAGAGGAGACTGTTGTTACGCGCCGATCCGCTTCCATAAGAAAAGATAACTCAATGCCACCAAAATAGATCAAGACCATGACCGGGGCAATCAAGGCAAACTCGACAGCCGACACACCATCCTGATTCTTTTTAAGAGATTTTAGGCCACGTAAGTTTAGACGAGATAAGTTATGCTTTAACCGTGTAAATGTCATGTCTGGTATCATTTCTTAATATGTGTCTTCACCCGATAAATATCAGGCTGTTAGAAGGGTTCGTTTCTGAACGCGACACCTGCTGAGATTAGCAAGTTGCCGTTTGAGAGGTTGGCAAGAGGGGCGCTGATGACGGGCGTAATCAGTTCCCATTCATAATAAGCGCGCGCGAGAATAATATCGTCACGTTGGCCGGCATCGAATTGAAAATTACTGTTAGAAAAATTCCCATCATCGTCCACGCCGCTTTCGAAGCTGGAGCTGCCAAAATCGCTAAACACGCGAACATCAACAGCCAGATTATCATTACAGTCAAGCAGGCCGAACAATTCATCACAAACGCTGCGCAAGAATTGCCCCTGATTCATTTGAGCGTTTTGTGCGCTTCCAGTTCTGATTTGCCGTGACGCCTCATTCAGTCCGTGTTCAAGCGTGGTTGAAACGATAAAGATCAAAGAGATTTCGAGCAGGCCAAATATCAAAAAGAAGAAGGGGGCAGCGATCAGTGCAAACTCAACTGCGGTTGCCCCACTATTGTCTTCACACCAATTATCAAAGTGGCTGCGCCACTTTTGCGTAATGATCGTGTATTTATAAAAATTATGCATTACAATTAGCTCCACACGGATTTACCCCCTCTTATGCCATGACAGCGTTTTTATTCAGCTAAGATAAAGTGTGGAATTTTATTGAAATATAAAATACCGGTCCCTCAGAGAGAGACCGGTATTATAACGAAGTGAATCTGGTTGAAGCGACTTATTCCGCCTCGGCTGCCAGTTCTTGCAGGGCGTCGTTTTGCTCTGCAATATTTGCAAAATAAGCCGTATCATCTCCAATCGCCAGAACCGACCGGCAGCGAGGGGCACAGTCATATGTATTGGTTGCGCCTGCGCGATTGACCGACACAAGGTTGGAGGTATTCGTGGTCACAGAAATATCACCTGAATAGAGTTGCTTGCCCTTGGAATCAAAAACCAGAAGATTGGTTGTTCCAAAGGACCGTCCCGTGATGAAAATCAGGTTTCCGCCCTCCACAGCATGTACGCCAACATCAGCTACCCGCGGGTCACCGATCACAACGCTATCGGCAAGGCCGCGAACATTAAGTTGTTTAGTTTTATTCGCCTCGACTGTAAAACTCTGGGCGTGAGCAAAACCACAAATCGATAAAGCCGTAACACTGACTGCGGCAAACCTTATGAGATTGTACATGTACATAATCCTTTGAACCTTATTGTTCTATTGTGGCGCAATAAGGTTGACCGTTCCCTAATACCCACCACGGAAGCTGGTCTCGATAGCCTAAGGAGAAGAGCTAGCGTTAGGGTTAGCTGTGCTTGTATATATATAAAGACTCACCAGCCTTAAATTATAGTCAAGCATTCTGAGTGATATTGCTCGACACATTTTGTGCCTATACAACGCATTTAATATGGTAAACAAAAGCCTTATATTTATTCAGGTTTTTTTTGCTTTGGTTTACTTGGAATTTATCCTGATGCGCTAAGTTGTAATTGTTCCGGAAACAGAAATTATTCAATCGGAACTTAACCATAATGCATGATGGGAGTTTCCAATGCAAAATTTTGCTCGTTTTCTTAAAGACGAATCTGGTGCAACAGCTATCGAATACGGTCTGATTGCCGCCCTTATCGCAGTTGCTATTATCGGCGCTGTTACCACTGTTGGTGACAACACTGAAGCTACATTTAACGAAGTTGCTACAGGTATCGCAACTCGCTAAGCGATCTGGATTTTAAATCCAAATTCATTGAGGAGCCGTTCAGCGAAAGTTGGACGGCTTCTTTCTGTATGAGCGTCAAGGTTTCGTTCAATAATTTCCGTCAAGGTAAATTCATAAGAACGGAGCTATATCACCATGCTGTCGATAATTTTCGCAATTGCATTTTTCTGCCTATGTATACAGGCGGGTATTAAGGACACGCTGACATTCAAAATCCCAAACTGGATGAATGCAACATTTGTCATCTTGTTTATTCCTGCTGCCTTTGCCTCTAGCATTGGTTGGCAGACGGCAGGCATTCATCTGCTGGTTGGCATGGCGGCGCTTATCGTGTCCTTTGGCCTGTTTTCGTTCAACCTGTTTGGGGGCGGGGATGCCAAAATGATCCCGGGGGTCCTTTTATGGGTCGGGCCTGCGGGAGTTATGCACTTTCTTGTTGGAATGGCACTGGCCGGGGGCATACTCAGCCTGGTTCTATTGGTTGCACGTAAAGCCGTGCCGGTTGAGGCCGCGCCGGGCTTTGCACAGAAGATACTGACGCAGGAAAAAGACATTCCTTATGGCGTCGCAATTGCTGCAGGTGCCTTCCTGGCGGCCCCTAAGTCACCACTGCTTGTGGCGTTTATAAATCAACTTAGTGGCGTTTATTAACGATGCCTTAGAACACTTGTGCAAATTTCAAGATTAATAGGCGGATTCATGTGCCGATTTGTAAGCGAGTTTAGGAGGGTCACAAAGTGTCTCCAGCGAAAATAATTATTGTTCTAGTGGGCTTAGCTGCCGCAATTGGTGCCGTCATCATGGCGCGCACTGTGCTTAGTGATAATGCAGCTGCTAATACGCAACAGCCCATATTTATAGCAGCTGAGGAAGAGACGCCAACGGTCGACATTCTTGTAACCTCGCGCGACATCCGCGTCGGCGAGACGCTGGCAACAAACGATATGCTCTGGCTTGAATGGCCCGAAGAGTCTTTAGGACCCAATCAGATCACACGTGATGTCCAGCCCGATGCGATTGAAGAGCTAACAGGGCATGTCGTGCGCGTACCGATTTTCGAAAAAGAACCCCTGTTGCCGCAAAAAATTGTCTCGCGAGGGGATACCGGCGTCATGGCCGCTCTGGTCTCGCCGGGGATGCGCGCTGTCTCGCTTGAAATCTCGGTCGAGAGTGCGTCAGGTGGATTCATTCTTCCCGATGATCGTGTCGATGTTATCTTGACGCATGAAGTTGAAATTACGACAACAAACGGAATTGTTGATGAAATTCAGAGTGTTATAATTCTGGAAAATGTGCGCGTGCTGGCAATCGATCAGGGAACAGATGTTGGCGAAGATAGTGCAACATCTATTGGATCAACAGCCACGCTGGAGCTTAGCCCTGATGATGCTGCATTGGTCGCCTTTGGCGCGCGGAAGGGGGTTTTGTCGCTCGCTTTACGCAGCCTGACTGATGTCGTCCACGCAGGAGACGAGGTGATATCGCGCGGCAAGGATTTAAAATCAAGTTCAACGTCTACAGGGCGGGTCACTATTTTCCGCAGTGGGCGTGTTAGCGAATCCAGCGCGAGTGGTGGGGAGTAAGCGTATGAGTATATTCACGAAAACCATAATTGCCGCTGCGGTGGCGCTGTCAGTTGCGCCTCTTAACCTGGCTGCAAGCGCTCAGAATCTTCTGGATTTACAAATCACAGAAGCTGGTGATTCTGATGTAACTGAAACGATTACACTTGGCTTGAACAAGTCGACAATCGTGAACTTCAATAATCCGGCGTCTGATATTTACATTACAAACCCTGCTATCGCTGATGCAGCTGTTCAAACGGATCGGCGCATCGTGTTTCGCGGTATTGAAATTGGGCAAACGAACGCGTTTGTATTTGACGCAGCTGGCAATCAGATGCTGAATCTTGAAATTCGGGTTGAACCTGATGTAACGGCTTTGAGTGATCTAATCAGCCGGCATGTGCCAGGCGCGCGTATTAAAGCTGAGGCTGTGAACTCGAATGTCTTATTGACCGGGCTGGTTGATAGTCTCAGCCAGTCGGATGCTGTGATCAGATTGGCAAATGCCTATCTGGGTGCCAATGACGACACCGAATTTGGTGTTATCAACATGATGGAAATAGCTGCCAAAGATCAGGTCTTGCTTCAGGTGCGTATTGTTGAGATGCAGCGTACAGTCATCAAGCAGCTCGGTATCGATATTGGTCAGGAAAACGGAATTGGCCGCTTGCAGGGAGAGAGGGTTGTCCAGCAGCTTCCCCCTGCTGGTACGCCGCCACCAGGCTTTGAGCCATTTGACGTTCTTGAAGGGGCACCGCCTTTTGCAGGCAATATCACGGCCGCCGCAACACAGGCTTTCAGTGTTGCCGGGCTTCCTATTGGTGGTTTAGCTCTTTCAGGTGCCTTCTCTAACCTTCTCAATGGATCAGATACACAGTCGCAAACGACCCTGAACCTTCAGGCGCTAGAGCGTGTCGGCATCGTTCGTACACTGGCAGAACCTAACTTGACTGCGCTTTCTGGTGAGCCTGCAAACTTCCTGGTGGGCGGTGAGTTCCCAGTGCCTGTCGCTCAGGATAATTCTGGCGCAATTTCCGCCCTTTTGGTGTCGGTCTTGGCTTTACACCGATCGTTCTTTCTGAGGGGCGTATCTCACTGCGCTTGTCGACGGAGATTTCAGAGCTAACAACAACAGGGTCCTTTACGGGGACATCTGCGACCATTGTTGGCCCGGATGGGGACCTTATATCAGTTCCTGGGCTGACGATTCCAGCGTTGTCAGTCAGACGTGCTGAAACAACAGTTGAGTTGCCTTCTGGCCAGTCAATGATGATTGCCGGTCTTATTGACTCTTCGACACGCCAGACACTTGATCAGGTGCCGGGTATTCGCGATGTGCCAATTCTGGGAGCTTTGTTTCGCTCACGGGATTTTCAAAACGAGGAAACCGAACTGGTTGTCATAGTAACACCATATCTGGTTGACCCAACCGCACCGTCAAATCTCCATACACCTGATGAAGGGTTCGCAAATCCAAGTGATGCCAAGACATTCCTTTTTGGCAAACTGAATAGACTTTATGGCAAGGGCGAAAAGCCTGCTGATTTTGACAATTACACCGCCCCTGTTGGCTTTATTGAAGAGTAAGGACGAGACTAATGAAGACATTTAAATTCACTCTTCCGCTATTGGCGATCTCGGCAACAGCACTGGCAGCTTGTGGAAGTGTTCCGCCAGCGGTTCCTGTTGAGTATGTCAATAAGGGCTTGCTCGACCGTAACCCGATTGGTGTGGTCGAGACAGCAGAGACAATTGAGATTGTTCTCAAACAAAATGCTTCGCAGCTTTCGCTGGCTGATAAACGTCGCGTGCGTGGCTTTGTAAGATCTTATGTCGACCATGGTCACGGGCCTTTGGTCATGTTGCTGCCCGAGGGAACACCTAATCAGCAGTTTGCAGTTGGGGCCATTGCAGAAGCGCGTGCGATCGCTTTTGAAAATGGTGTTGCCTATGAAGAGATTGCCGGGGGCTCCAAGTTTGGTGCCTATCCCAGTGTAATCCTGTCTTTTAAGGCCTATGACGCTGTTGCTCCCGAGTGTAAGAGCTTTGCCGAAATTGATGTTGCCGCAACGCGCAGCAATAATGATCTCCCTACGCTTGGCTGCACCGTACGCAGAAACATGGCTGCAATGATTGCTGACCCAGCAGACTTGCTGGGAACACGGGAACTGGATCCGGCTGATGTTGTCCGCCGTAACACAACTTTGCAGGCTTACAGAGCAGGCGAACAGACCGCTTCAGAGCGAAACGATGGTGAGAACGGCGCTGTTTCAGATGCCGTTGGCGAGCAGTAGATTTTAGTGAAAGGGTAACCGATATGGCCAATGAAAGTGCGCTTTTTGAGGATGACTTTACGGTTGATCTTGATGATTTAGCGTCTCCGACTGCGGAGAGTTTAACCGATGAATTGGAAGACTTTGTAGGTGAAGTTGTTCCTGTGCCTCAAGCGGCTACAGAGACAATTCCTTACGTTCCGGAGGCCGAGGGCGGTGATCGCCCAATCCCGGCGATTTCAATACGGGCGTTCTATGAACAACCATCTACAGCGAGCCTAATCGAAACGGCATCGACTGACCGTCGGATGACGCGGGCTGATTTAGAATCAGCTCAAGGTGGGTTGCCTGCAGCAATTGAGTATCTGACACAAAATGTGACGCCTAATTTGCTGATTGTGGAATCCTCTTTGCCAGCAGCTCAAATGATCAGCCAAATTGATGCGCTTGCAGAACATTGCGATCCGGGTGTGCAGGTCATGGTGATCGGCGCAATGAATGATATTGCGCTCTACCGGCAACTGATCGACAGGGGCGTGAGCGAATATCTGGTGCCGCCTATACAGCCTGTTCAATTAATTCGGGCAATCGCAGGGCTTTTCTCTGATCCTGACGCCCCGTTCCTGGGCAAGTCTATCTCCGTTATTGGCGCAAAGGGAGGCGTCGGCTCCTCAACAATCGCGCACAATCTGTCATGGTCTGTCTCCGAAAACGCGCGCCTGAATGCCACGCTTGTCGACCTTGACCTGTCGTTTGGAACAACTGCCCTCGATTTCAACCAAGAGGGGACGCAGTCTGTTATGGATGCCTTGCTTGCACCTGATCGCGCCGATGAGGCCGTGATTGCAAGATTGCTGACAAAGGCGACTGAGCGACTGTCTCTTTTTACAGCGCCTGCGACAATCAGCAATGAAGTTGAAATTTCACCAGGCGCTTACGATACAGTGATCCAGGCGGTCCGGCAAACTGTGCCATATGTGATCATTGATCTTCCGCATACATGGTCAAATTGGCTAAGGGATACTTTGATTGCTTCTGATGAGGTTATCCTCGTTTGCCAACCAGACCTTGCCTCACTGCGAAATGGTAAAAATATCATCGACCGTTTAAAAGCTGAACGCCCAAATGATAATCCACCAAAGCTCGTTTTGAATATGGTCGGCGTACCGAAGCGACCGGAAATTCCGGTCAAGGATTTCTCTGCAGCTATAGGCCTCGAGCCTGAGATTGTGCTGCCTTTTGATCCGGCTCTGTTTGGAACAGCTTCAAATAATGGACAAATGATTTCTGAAACACAGTCCGATGCCAAATCTTCTCTCGCAATTGATCATCTGGCATCACTCCTAACAGGACAGGCTGTTGATATTCCTGAGAAGAGCTTCATGCAGAAGCTGCTGGGTAAGTAAAACAGGAAAAGGGGTAGAGTATGGCTTTTGGTAAGCGCGCTTCAGGTGGTCCAGTTGCCACGCCAACAAAAACACCGGCTGCGGCAAAGCCTGCCGCTGCGCCGCCTAAGGCACCTGTGGCCGAAGCCCCCCCAAAGCCACCTGCCGCACCAGCTCAGGTCAAGCCGCCGGCGGTTCAGCCCCCTCCAAAATCCACGGTCGATAATCAATCTGTGGCGTACTATGAGACCAAGACCACGATCTTTAATGCACTGATTGATACAATCGACCTTGGCCAGCTTGCGCAGCTTGACCAAGAGAGTGCGCGCGAAGAGATCCGTGACATTGTTGTTGAGATCATATCGATCAAAAATGTTGTCATGTCGATCACCGAGCAAGAACAATTGCTCACCGACATCTGCAACGATGTTTTAGGGTATGGGCCGCTTGAGCCGCTGCTCGCCCGCGATGATATTGCCGACATCATGGTCAATGGTGCCGATACCACCTATATCGAGGTGAACGGTAAGATTGAGCGAACGAATATCCGGTTCCGCGATAATGCGCAATTGATGAATATCTGTCAGCGGATCGTGAGCCAGGTTGGCCGCCGTGTGGATGAAGCCAGCCCAATTTGTGACGCGCGTTTGCTCGACGGTTCACGTGTGAATGTAATCGCGCCACCGCTGGCAATTGATGGTCCTACACTGACCATTCGTAAGTTTAAAAAGGACAAGCTTCGCCTCGAGGATCTAGTCAATTTCGGCTCAATCTCTCCAGCCGGTGCAGAGCTTCTCCGTATTATCGGCCACTCGCGCTGTAACGTACTGATTTCAGGTGGTACGGGTTCTGGGAAAACAACGCTCCTCAACTGTTTGACCGGCTTTATTGAACCGGGTGAACGCGTCATTACCTGCGAAGACTCCGCTGAGCTTCAGCTGCAACAACCACATGTTGTGCGCCTTGAGACGCGCCCGCCAAATATTGAGGGCTCTGGGGCTGTCACCATGCGCGAGCTTGTTAAAAACTGTCTGCGTATGCGCCCTGAGCGTATCATCGTGGGCGAGGTCCGTGGCCCTGAAGCATTTGACCTTTTGCAGGCTATGAACACAGGTCACGATGGCTCAATGGGAACGCTTCACGCGAACTCTCCGCGTGAGGCCCTCAGCCGCGTCGAATCTATGATTACAATGGGTGGATTCTCACTGCCTGCACGCACAATCCGTGAAATGATCGTTGGCTCGATTGATGTTGTTATTCAGGCAACGCGTCTGCGCGATGGCTCGCGTCGCATTATCAATATTACCGAGGTGATGGGGCTGGAAGGGGACACAATCGTTCTTCAGGACGTGTTGACCTATGAAGTTGAAGGCGAAGATGCCGACGGCAAGCTGATTGGTGCACACAAGGGCACAGGCATCGGGCGACCGAAATTCTGGGAACGTGCGCGCTATTACAACCTTGAAAGAGATCTCGCCGACGCGCTTGATGGGTTGGAGGGTAACTAATGGAACAAACCGATTTAATGATCTATGGCATCGCCGCGCTTGCGTTTATCGCGATCGTCGGTTTGGGCTTTGTGTTTACAGATAATGGTTCGCAAGGAAACGCAAAGAAACGCGCCAAGCAAGTTTCGCAAGGATTTACTGGCACGTCAAAAGCCAAAAAAGCGACGGATGAGGTTAATCAGCGCCGTAAAGAAACGCAGAAGATGCTGACGAAGCTGCGCGAAGATGATGCGAAACGGCGCAAGTCCCTGGTCTCCCAGGACATCAAGACCAAAATTGAGCAGGCTGGTCTCTCATTGTCGCCGTTCGCATTTTACATCATTTCGGTGATTATGGGGATTGTTTTTGCTGGGGGGGCTTTCATAAGCGAAGCCGAAGGAATCGAAGGCTTTGGATATAATCTGAAATCGCGTCCAGCTGTCATCATTGGGGCAGGGCTTGCCGGAAGTATTGCTTTCCCAAGATGGTTTCTTGGTTTTCTGGCTAAAGGACGCGCTGCAAAAATGACGGCGCAGTTCGCCGATGGCATTGATATTATTGTGCGCGGTGTGAAGTCAGGTCTTCCCTTGAATGAATGTCTACGGATTATCGCCAAAGAGAGCCCAGCACCTTTGGGTCCAGAATTCGCTGCGTTAACGGATAATCTGGCAATGGGACTGGATACAGAGCGCGCGTTGCAAAATCTCTACAAGCGCGTGCCGCTGCCTGAAATCAACTTTTTCGTTATCGTGCTGACCATTCAGTCCAAAGCAGGGGGTAACTTGTCCGAAGCGCTTGGGAACCTCTCTAGTGTGATCCGTCAGCGACGCATGATGCGTGAGAAAGTAAAAGCGATGTCTTCTGAGGCGAAAGCATCGGCGGGTATTATTGGTGTTCTGCCATTTGCCGTGGGTACAATGGTTTTCCTGACAACGCCATCTTATGTCACTGAGCTGTTTACAACAGAAACAGGGCATTTCCTTTTATTCGTTGCGTTTTGTTTGTATGCGACCGGCATCACAATCATGCGCAAAATGATCAACTTTGATATGTAGGCGGGTGTGATAAATGTCGATTATTGCTGACTTAACACAGATTGTTACAGACCCTGCCTCGCTTGTGTCTGTTGCTGTTGGGGCTGTTGTCTTTTTTATCTTTACTGCTGTGGGCCTACAGGTCTTTCAGGGGGATAAACTGAATACGCGCCTGAAATCTGTTGCTAATCGCCGCGAACAATTAAGGCGACAGAGCAGAGCAGAATTAGAAGGCAAAAGCCTAAAGCGCGAGTCTAAGGGACTGTTGAGCGATCTTGATCGCAAATTTGATCTTCAAAAGATGCTTGAAGACCCAAATGTTGAAGCAAATTTGCAAAAGGCTGGCCTACGCGGACCGGGGCCTGTTTCGGCATTTTATGCTGCGCGCCTAATCTTGCCATTTATATTTGCACTGCTCACCTTTGTCGCCGTTTTCGTGCTGCATATTATCGAGATTGAAACACCAGTCTATCGTTATGGCTCTCTCTTGTTTGCGGCGGGTGCTGGCTTCTATCTTCCAAATGTTTACGTGTCTAATATTGGGGCCAAGCGGCAGCAATCGATTATGCGCGCCTTTCCTGATGCGCTGGACTTGATGTTGATTTGTGTGGAATCCGGTATGTCGATCGAGGTAGCTTTCCAGAAGGTTGGCCGCGAGATTGGCTCATCATCTGTTGAGTTGGCTGAAGAATTGACCCTGACAACAGCTGAGCTTTCTTATCTGACCGAACGCCGCCAAGCTTATGAAAACCTGGCTGAGCGGACCGGGCACGAGGGGGTTAAAGCGGTATGTCTGGCGCTCATTCAGGCCGAACAATAC